>JAZAGZ010000090.1:0-38643 GCA_036231525.1 Pseudomonadota bacterium
TTGTCGGGAACAACATCAATAAAATAATCGTCCGTAAGTCGTACGGGTTCTTCATTGAAGAAGGTGGAAACAAAATACTCTCCCTCCTCCTGCACCTCGACTGTAGCCCTAGCGACAGAACCATCCGTACCCATGGAAAAACTTTCGCCGTTTACGATAAGCTCAGCCTCACCAAGGGGTTGGTCTGTGGTTACCTCCACCTCAACCTGAGTACCAACAACAGCACGGATATCGCCACCTGGATCGGTTATCTCAGTCTCCAGTTGTGTCCACCTCGGGTAGTGATAGATCAACTTGACGTTTCTCACCCGAGGAAGCTCCACAACCTCGACTGAATACTCGGGACTATGGATACCAGCGGAAACCACGTAATACCGCAAAGGCTCCCGAACAGCGAAAAACGTAAACTCAAAATCATCGCTGTCGCCGGTGAGCATAGGAGCGCTCTCCCAACTTTCACTTCCTTCAAAGAGAGCAAAAACCTCGGCCTCAAGAGGGTCAAATCCCTCTGCAAATGCATCGATGAAAAGATCCCCTCCACGACGCACAACACCGTCACCTGGATTCACGACGATGCGCTGCGGTGGAAGCGTGTCGGACAAAGCCCAACCCGCCCACAAATGACGAACACCGTAGCGCCAGTTACCCGGTCCAGAAGTTGCAAACCACACAAGCGTTCCCAACGCGAACACAGCGAGTACGATGGGGAAAGAAATCTCCCAACTGCGCACCTTCAAAGAAACAGGTACTCGACGTGCCAAGTTGAGAGCATCCTCGGCTAGTAAGCCTAGAAACGGTGACGGCTTTTCCCGGTTCTCATTACTTTGAACAACAAGCTCATTGTAAGTCTCTATACGCCCATCGAAGTCCGGGGCTCGTTTCTCAATATCTGAGACGCCTCGGGTTTGTCGAAGCATGCGCAGGGGATATGCTAATAATGCAACGGCGATAGCACCTAAGGACAAAGCCAGCAACAAGCGGGCGCCACTCATGAGTTGATCTGGAAATGCCTGTCGGGTGCCTATCAGAACCGCCACCAAGGTAACCCCCAGCGCAACCAAGCAGAGCACTGCCAAACCACGCGCGACTATCAACGCCTTTAAGCGCTGGCGAAACCGGTAGAGGTAATCCTCTAGTTGTGTCCGTACCGTCATGTTGCGATCCCTCTTCGCACTCTAAGATGCCAATTCCCGACCCAGGACTCCATGAAAACTACCATAACCAGTAACCCGAGAATCCAGGGCCACAACTCTGTGGAGGAAGCTTCCGTTACTTCCAAGCTACCCACCCCTGCTTGACCCGCACCTGGGCTTAAATCGCGCCAACGGGCGAGAGCATTGGGCTCTATTGGCGTGACGTCTGATTCTCTTGGATCCATATTGACTGCCACTAGTTCCGCTTGACCAGCCCCCACGACCTCATAAAACCCGACTTGATCCACAAGAACGTCGTCGCCAGCACGTGCCCCGGCAAGACCTAGTGCCTTTGCGCCGTCTGGTGCAAATATCTGTCCTCCTGATAAGCCCATAGCCTGAGCAGACAGTGTACCGCCTAAACGGGCTTCAACGCTGATCTGGTGATCCCCAGCTAAGTAGGAGGACAACTGTGCAATCAAGGGCACAAAAACCGGTTGCACCGGCAGGTCGTTCCACTCTCGGTCGAGAGAAGAGCTGAAAATCATGACTCGACCATCGCCCAGCAAATGCTCTATTAAAAGCGGTGAACCCTGCTCAAGATTTATTAAGACTCTATCGGTCTCCTCAAGCTCCAATGATATGTGCCGATAGAATCGAATCGATCTCAGTTCATCCATCTGGCCCAGCCCCGGATGAGATCGATCCATATTACCCACTACCAGGTATTCTCCTTCAGCCACTCCAAACTGGGAAAATGGCTCAAAAATATGCCCTGTGACGGGCACCTCATCCAACCCGACCGATCGCTGAGCCAGCGCCATTAAAACAGCTCCCCCCGATTCAGCGTAACTACGAAGAATAGCTGCATCTTCACCCGCTAATGCGCCAGCGTCCGCCACAACAACAAATACGTAGTCGTCAAGCGAGTAATCAGCAAGAACGGCTGAAGAAATTTGTTCAACCCTGTAAGCCTGGGCAGAAAGAGTTGCCAATGCAGAAGCCAAAAAAAGCTCAGCGCGCGCCCGATTGTCATCGGCGATCAGCAAAATTGGTCGCGGAACGGGACGCTTCACTACGAGGTACCGTACATCGTCGTCGGCCAATTCGTCACCAGGCGTAAGCTCTGCTAGCACGCGATTAGGCCCAGCGGATAGTGACAACCCCTCGAACCGAGCCTGTGCTGTGTTTCCCGACGTAAATAAGACATTCTGTGCCGCAACCTGCGTACCGTTAAGCCTCAAGGCCACCGTCTTCTCAACATCCTGTACAGCATACCCGCGTAGACTGGCAACGAAGTCACCAGATACCGCCGACCAGGCCAGCCCACTAACAGCCCAATTATTTTCATCAGGAGCTGAAGCATCGTGAATCACAAGATCAAGCGGTGTCCGTGGCGCTAGATCGGCAAATCGCGTAGGTAAAGCCGTCTGTTGAACATCAGTAATGATATGGATAACTACTGGCAACTCTGTTCCGCGGACCAGGCTATCTATCGAACTGATCAACTGACCGTAATCAACACGAAATGCTCCCGGCTCAAGCATCGCGATGGCCTGACGCGTGACGCTGCGGTCAAGGGATGGCTCCGCGACCACCTCGATGATCCGACCGACGGCCACCACCTGGGCCACGTCAGAGTTATCGAGACCGTCGATCACTGAATTAGCGAGATCTTCCGCACGCCCCCAACGATCACCGTGACTCATTGAGGCGGAGAGATCCATGATGATCACATGGAGTCTAGCGGTATCTGTTACTAGGCTTTGGATACGCCCCTGCAAAACAATACTAGTAAAAACCAGGACCAACAGGATCAGGACGCCCACCCTGAGAGCAAATAACACCAAGTACTGAAGTTTTTTTGCTAGTACCCGACGCGGCTCACCGGGTTCCAGAAACATGACCGAACTGAAAGACTGACGATTGGGGTTCTCCGATGAAATTCGGTGTAGCCAAACAGGCAGCGCAATTGCCAACAGACCAATGAAAAACGCTGGAGCGAGCAGTGCCATTAACCGCGTCGCTGCCGAAACAGCAGGTAATCCCTGAGGGCGACATCAAGTGGGTCGGTTATCTTAATCAAAACATGGTCTGCGCCCGCACCTGCCGCACAATCATTAAGCGCCTCGACATGTTCTTGGATTCGCGCTCTGTAACGAGAGCGCATAAATATTGGAGATACCTCCATAGATTCTCCGGTCTCCATATCCTCCATAAGCGCAGATTCCTTTAACTCAGGTTCTAACTCCTGTGGATCCAGTAGTTGGAATAGAACCACGTCCTGCCCCTGATACGCGAGTGGTTGAACACCCTTTATCATAGCCTCCGGCTCACAATAAAAGTCCGAGATGACAACAACCAAACCTCTCCCGCGTTCGAACTGTCGAAATTTTTCGAACGGAACCTTTAGATCCGTGCCCGTACCCGGCGACGCGCGGTCAATGGCGTGTAGTACACCGTTCAGCTTTCCCACACGAGAGGAAGGCGGACGATATTCACGCACCTCTTCATCAAACACAATCAACCCAACAGCATCATGTTGCTTCGAAGCCATATAGGCTAACGTCGCCGCCAGGAACTTCGCGTACTGTAGTTTGGTCACAGATCCTGAGCCGAAGCCCATAGAGGCGCTGGCATCAAGAAGAATTACCAGCCGAGTATTAGTTTCGCCCAGAAAGCGCTTTATGTAAGTTCGCTCGGTCCGGGCATATACATTCCAATCGACAAACCTAGGATCATCTCCTTCCGCGTACGCCCGGTACTCCGCAAATTCTTGGCTGAAACCAAAGAACGGGGAACGGTGGAGTCCATTCAGAAAACCATGCACTGCGGCTCGCGCCACCAACTCCAAATTGGAAAGGCCGGCGAGCACTTCGGGGTGTAGAAGATGTTGAGTACCGGACGGCGATCTTTCAGTGACTCCGGACACAACCCGACCTTAGCCTGCCTGCGCCGCGCGCTTGGGAGCACTGAGCGATTGGACGAGTTGAGTCAATATATCGTCTACATCAACCTTATCTGACTCTGCAAAGTAATTGGTGAGCACCCGGTGCCTCATCACGGGAAGGGCTAACGCCGTAATATCATCCTGCGTTACGTGATAACGGCCCATCATTAAGGCCCTGGCCTTGGCAGCCAAAGTTAAAAACATCGTCGCACGAACACTTGCCCCATACTGCACATAGCGTCGAACCACTTCTGGCGCTAATGGGTCTTCGGGACGTGTGGCACGAACTAAGTTCACCGCAAACCGACTGACCGTTTCCGATACAGGGACCTGCCGAACCAATTCTTGGAACTGAATGATCTGCTCCGGCGTGGTACACGGATCGACATCGGGTATACCCATTTGCGTAGTGTAGCGATCAACTACCGCAAGCTCCTCATCAGCGCTGAGATAATCCAAGATAACGTTAAAAAGAAAACGGTCCAATTGAGCCTCTGGTAAGGGATAAGTTCCTTCCAACTCAATGGGATTTTGAGTGGCCAATACGAAAAACGGAGGAGTGATTGTGTGCAACCCACCACGCACTGTCACCGTAAGTTCCTGCATCGCCTCCAGCAGAGCAGACTGAGTCTTTGGCGGAGTCCGATTGATCTCGTCAGCCAACAGCAAATTGGTGAAGATAGGGCCGGGAACAAATGTCCAGGTACGATGTCCAGTCGTGATGTCTTCTTCAATGATATCTGTGCCGGTGACATCGGTAGGCATTAAGTCTGGGGTAAATTGTATCCTCTTATACGTAAGACCCAGCGCCAGAGCTAAGGTCCGAACTAGTAATGTCTTTGCCGTCCCGGGCAACCCAGTAATCAGACAGTGCCCCCCCACAAGCAAGGTCATAAGTAGATTATCCACGACCTCTTCCTGTCCTATGATCACCTTTCGGACTTCGACTCGAATAGCGTCAAGTGATTTTTCGAATGTCTTGATGAGGGCTCGGGCTTCGTCTGTATCAAGCCGATTGGTTGTTTTAGAAGTCAACGTAAAATCTCCAGTAGCAGTTGCTGTGCTTCTCTGTAATGGGGAGCAGTTTCTAAAGCATACAATAAATGCTCACGAGTCTTGGCTTCATCTTCGAGCTGCACATAGGCCGTCGCTAATCGATAGTGTGCAGCGGCTTTATCGTACGGATCCATTGCCAAGAGAACCTGATATTCACGTAAAGCTGGAGCTGCTAGTTCATTTCCCAATAACCAATCGCCAAGCTTTGTGTGCAATGATTCATCCAATGGTGCGACAAAAATCACGTCGTTTAAAACAGCAATAGCGTCCTCGGAACGTCCAGCATCGTATAACCAATCTGCGAGTTGATGGAGAACACCCGGCTCAAAACCACCGAGTTGCCAGTATTCTTGAAGTGTACCTATTGCAGCTTCTCTCTGATCCAGTTCATCATGCGCCTTCGCATTCATAATGTGGACGTTGCCTTCCTCCACATAGCCAGGATTAAGCTCCATTGCGGTCGTGCTGGCCCCAATGACACTCTCCCAGTCACCTTCGTTCAGGGCCTCATAAGCCGCCTCGGTCTGCTGCTTCCACTCATCTAGCCCGTCCAGCGTAACCTGAAATTCAGATTCGAGAAATTCATTGAAGTCCCGGTCGAATTCCTCAGGCGATACGCCCAAACCTTGCTCAATCGCCTCTACTGTATCTGAACCGTCTTTATATAACTGAAGCAAAGCTACAAGACCCCGCCGCCCCCATTTTTGCTCGATGTGTTGACAGATGAGGCCCGCCTGCATGTAGGAAACCATGATCTGGCCCTGATAGGTCGGACGAATAAACCCGCTGTCAAGCTCTGCCACAGGAAGAAACTTATCATCCTTCATCGCTTCCAAAACATGCATTGGAAGGTGGCGGCCCGGTCGTGGCCCGGTGCTCCACTCTTCAAAAACTGAAACACCTTCACTGAACCAACGTGGCACAAGATGATCAGTAGCTTCTAATGTAAAAACGTGCGCCATCTCGTGCCACAAGGTAGTGCCCCAGTGAAACTCACCGCTACCTCGACCAGACGGGCTATCCATGGCAACCAGATACCCAAAGGTTACACCGAGTAATCCAATACCAGGCAATCCGGAAGTGCGTACGGCAAAATCATCGTGCTCAGGATAGAGTTCTGCTACCACTGGCTCCTGGAGTTCAAACTGATAATTTTCCGAAAACGTCTGAATGCTGTCCGACACGAGTTCTGTTACATAGGGATCAAGCACACCCGCCTCATCATTATGTAGGCGTAAAATGATTCCTGGAGATTCAACATTCATCGAACCTCTGTTGGACGGAGACAAATCTCGATTGAGAACCTGGAAATTATCGAAGCTATCTATTAAACGCAGAGTGTTGACGATTTGGGCACTATAAGGATCACCTTGATAAGCCAAAGAAAGGTGCTCCTGAGCTTCCTCAACTCGATTCTCTCGTAAAAGATTTACTCCGAGCTCCGCATGTGCGGACCAAAGATCCGGCTGAATATGAACCGCTTTAAACAAAAGTTCGATTGCTTCGCGGTAGCGTCGAGTAATCACATAAAAATGGGCGGGCGTTGCATAGATCTCACCAAAACCAGGGTTGTATGCCAGTGCCCGCTCGGTCCAGGCACTTTCTGTAATGCCCTTAAGAAGGTCAACGGATGCGCTTAGTGCATAAACTTCTAACGGCGGCAAGTCATACTCCTCAGCAACCTGAAGCCCCGCGGTTAAAGCCTCTTCGGCCCGCACTAGAGCGCCGTCTTCTAAGCTCATTCGTGCTAGCAGCAACTGCGCTTCAATTTGTGAAGAATCTGCTTCCAGCACTTCCCCAACTAATGCTCTCGCTCGATCTTCAAACCGCCCAGCGGCAACGGACGCCAACCCCATCTTCGCTGGTATGTATTCACCATCAAGCTCCAATGCTTCCTGGAAGAGCTTGATTGCCTCGCTGTTCTGGTGGGTTGTGAGAAATAATCGCCCCCAGCGAGTTCGGGCACGCGGAGATTCCGGAGCAAGCTCTACGGCTGTCCTGAAATAAGCGTTTGCTGCGGTCAAATCGCCTTCGCGCCAAGCAGCTTCTGCTCTAACGACAGCATCGTCGCTGTTGGCTAGGAGCCCCAAGTAACAACGGTCTGCATCCAGCTTTTCACCACGGTAAAAATATTGGTCGCAGACCCGGAGTGCCGGCTCGCGATCAGCCGAGTAGTCAAACCCCTGTGCAGCGGCCTGTTGGCTACCAATAACCCACAAACAAATAACTGTGAATCGAAACCTCACTTCTTACTCAACACCGCGAGTCTCATCAATCTCACGCTGAACCAGGGCAAGCTCCAGTAGCAGCCCCTGAAGCTCATCAAGATAAACAGCACTCTCCATTTCTTCTCGCCGCTGCCGCAGTGATTCAACCCCACTTTCTAGGGTATCCAGTTCGGCAAATAGCCTCTCAAGTTCTCGGGTCGTCGCAATTCTATTCTCAAGGAACGCGACGTTGAACGTGCCCGCAGTCTCACCTATGAGTTGTGGGTGCTCGGTCGCTAGTGTTCCCTCACGCTCGTAGCTATCGGCTACCTTACGCGCCGTAAAATCGAAGGCCTCTTGAGCTGTAATCGCACCATTCTTGTTAGCGTCGGCTTCATCACTAGAAAGTGCCTCTGCCCAGTACTGACCAAAACGGGTAGCGTTACGCTCACCGCCAGTCTTGGTTGCAGTAATGAGTGTGCGACCCTCACTCAGCCAAAGCTCCAGTATGGCGCCGCTTGCGCTGGTTGCGTTTACGACGACTTGCTGGCCAGCAGGCACTCCATCTAGCAATTCAGCTAGAGTCTCACCATCAATATCAGGACCAGGCAGGTTGAATTTGTACTGATCCCCATCGTGCGTGCCATGACCGATGAGGAACACAACCAAGCTGTCACCGGGTGTCGCTACTTCAGCTAACCTCTGTAGTTCTGACGCGATTGATTCCCGGCTGGCTGCATCACCGCTTAAAAGCGAGACTCGGGAGTCACCCCTGAGCGAGCGTTGAGCGGCATGGGTTAACGACTCAGCCTGTGCTGCAAAGCGCTCCGCATAGCGTGGTTCCCCGCCCAACCCCTCGACAATGAGGTAATACGTATCCGCCCGGACATCGGTAACCAAGCCCATCCCGCCCAGCAACAAACAGATTGAAACCAGCCTCATAGCCGCCCCCAGTAAAGTCGCAAAACCCACTCACCCGCCTTTAAAAGCATAAGTAAAAGGAAATTGATAGGCATATTCCAAAGATCAAGCAATTCGCGCTCCACAATGCCGGCCTCTGAAAACTGAATTGCTTCGGGCAACTCATCTAACTCACCCAGAGTGAAGTACCGACCGCCAGTCATACTTGATAGACGCTCCAGTAACGGACGGTTCTGCTGGATCTGGAAGTGTTCGGAAATGCCATCGGAGCGCCGGACCGCGAAGTGAGCAGTCCCCAGCAATTCCTCTCCGAGACTAGCGGTGGCCTCAAACTGGTACAACCCAGTCTCATCCGCCTGAATCGTCGCTTCGTATGTGCCGATCTCACCAGGAATGGGATTGAGCGTCGCTGTCGTGGGCTCGGAAAAGTCTCTCATCACGGAAAGGCTCACAGCCGCATCGCTAACGGGTTCAAATGACCCACCCTTTACTTCTGCACGAAGAGTGATTTCGTCCTCATCTCCGTAGAAAACTCGTTCCGCCGTAAGTACTACCGGGCGAGGTGTTCCGGACGCAAGCGCGTGTAGCATCTGGCGCCAGAAGGTCTCATGACGCTGATCTTCGGAGGGTAGTTGCATCTGCCAACGCCAGGTGCCACCGCTCGCAAGGATGTAAGCGCTCCCGCGTCCGAAGCGCTGGTGCACTAGCAGAGGTTGAGCCGTCCCCCTTACATCTGCTTCCAAAAGTGTCACCGCCCCCGGCTTTATCTCACCAAGGTACTGGAAATCAGCAATATCTGGCATCCCGGCCCAAAGTTCCCGATTCGTTTCACTGTCCGAATCCAACTGCGTTAAAAGCGAACCCTCGCCCTCCGCCGTTAAAGTGACTGGAACCGGCAAACGAACAAAGCTCGACGCATCAATGTTGGGTAACTGGGCTGGGAGTACCTCAGCAACAGCGCTGTTCTCCCAACCGCCATCTGCGAGTCCGCGCCGTCCACCAAGCATAAGAAGGCTCCCTCCGCGCTCGCTGATGAAATCTCGGATCGCTTCCTGCTGATCCTCTGTCAGGTCCGTTGCCGCAAAACTACCGACAATTAGAGCGTCATAGCCAAAAAGTTCTTCCCTATCCTCTGGAAAACCGTTTTCTAACTCTTCCTGGCTCTCCACCCCCTGGCGATAGAACTTGTTTGGCGTTGTACGCAGAAGACTTACCAGCCTTATAGGCGAATCCTCCTCCAGAGCTCTACGAATGAACTTGTACTCCCATCGAGGCTCACCTTCGATGTACAGAATACGACGACGATCCTCAGGCACGTGTATCGATCGATACTGCGCATTGTTAACTGTATTGCGCTCCCCTGGGATGGCGTCGAGCGAGAACTGCAAATCTTTAACACCAGCTTCACCGATATCAAAGTCCACCCAATGGGTAGTCAGGCCGGCAACACCCTGAAGATTTATCTCCTCCGAAGCCAGGATTGCGTCGCCATCATAGACTTTGAGCCGGGCCGGGCCAGGCTCAGCATGCCTAATACTGACCTGAGCGCTGACCTGAGAACCTGACATGATCGTACTTGCCATGCTCACATTCTCAAGCTCGATATCTTCGGGAATGAATTCGCGGCCGACACCAACGGTGTGAATTGGCACTCCGTAGCCACCAATCTCGGCGAGTTGCGTGGTATCAAAGGACTCAGAGTTATCCGCCCCGTCACTGACTAAAACCACGGCACCAAGAGCCGACGAGCGCGCCTCACGCAGTACGTCAACAAGCGCTTCTCCAATTCTCGTGGAATCACCAGGCGGTGGAACCTGCTCCAGGGTCCCAATAGACTCCGACTCTGATGAAAACGCGTATAACCGAATCTCAAATGTAGCGGCCAGATCCTCCAACACACTAGCTTCGAGAGCCGTAACCGCCTGCTGAAGACGTGAGGTGTCCCCCTCCCCATAACTCATGCTCGCCGAGGTATCGAGCACAACTGCGACTGAGTTCTCTTGTGCTCGCAGCGTCTGCGTAGAAAGGGAGGGCTGCCATAACAGCAACAACAAAACTGCGACCATCGCCACCTGAAGTGTCCCCAGGATGGCGAGCTTAACAACATGTAGTGCCTCTTTCCTTTGCAGGAGGCTATAGCCGACAACCGCGGCCCAAATAAATATGGCTGCAACCAGCGCCCATAGGGGCCACTCGCGAGCGAAGAGAAATTCGCTATTCTCGAATGTGGTAC
The DNA here is from genome assembly GCA_036231525.1 of Pseudomonadota bacterium. Taxonomy (GTDB): domain Bacteria; phylum Pseudomonadota; class Gammaproteobacteria; order Steroidobacterales; family Rariloculaceae; genus UBA6522. Next base: position 10,501 of record JAZAGZ010000090.1, read on the forward strand.
GTGAGTACTTAAAAAGGAACTCAAACAATCTTCTATTCCAAGAAGCCTTCGCCCGCTAGGTACTTCCCATGGAGAACGCTTTCAAATTTTTTTCTAGCCTTAATGCAACGATACAAGCGCTGTATAACCACTCCATCATGAAACAGTTCGACCGATGCCGGCGCTTTCACTTTGGGGTGCCTTAGACGATGATATCATCATCGCTGCAGCCTCTTGAGGCTTAATTGGAATCTCTCTACGCTGAGGATTAAAACTGAAGCTGGTTCCAAAATTCGATAACTAAGCATCGTGCTATGGTGTCCCAGAAATGGCAATTAGGAAGGATTTCAAAGCACTTGTTATGGTCATTCTGACCGGGCCAGCCGTCATTTTCTCCGCGTCTGGACAGGAGTTTGTGCTATCTAGCCAGCCCTCCAGTGCCGAGTTTCAATTCACGCGACTCATGTACTCGGGAGGTAATTGCGCTTTCGGCTTTGGGTATGGGTACAGTCTCAGCCACGAGTGTGTTGACTGGCCAGATGCCGAATACCACTTCATGCAAGGACTAGCCCGCCTAACCCGGGTTGACGGCGCAATCGTCAGTCGTTATGACGGAACAGGCGGGGGTAGAATCAACCTTCACGATGACTCCCTTTTCGACTTTCCTTGGCTCTATGCGGTGGAAGTCGGTGCGTGGCGACTCGACGAACTACAAGCAGCCCGGCTCAGGGAGTACCTTTTCCGCGGCGGCTTTCTGATGGTTGATGACTTTCACGGACCACGCGAATGGGCGGGGTTTCTTAACTCGATGGCGCGCGTCTTTCCGGATCGACCCATCCTTGAGATTCCAGAAACCGATGAAGTTATGCACGTACTGTATGACCTGGACAGACGCACTCAGATTCCTGGCATTGCCGCTTTATATAACGGACGCACCTGGGAAAAGGGTGGGGTAAGCCCGCATTGGCGTGGAGTCTACGACGATAAAGGACGCCTGATGGTCGCCATCAATTTTAATATGGATCTTGGCGATGCCTGGGAACACGCAGATACGCCAGGCTACCCCGAACCTATGACCGCTATGGCCTATCGTTTTGCAGTTAATTACGTCATCTACGCAATGACGCACTGAGCTGATGACACCTGTCTGCTACTTAATTGATAACTTAGATTAAAACGGCACGCGCCTCAGCTAATCGTTCCGGCGTGCCGACATCTTTCCACAACCCATCAAAGAGAATACCGTGAAGAGTCTGCCTCTCCACTGCCGCTTCAAACACTGGACGTAGCGGTCTAACTCCCGGATCAAGGCCCCGGAAAATCGATTGATTGAGCAGAGCAATACCACTATAGGTGAACAAAGGCGGTTGCAGGGTGAGTTTCCCAGAGGACGTCAAACCAAAATCTCCGGCTGCGTGATGAACAGGGTTAGGCACCAAAACCAAACAACCTCGTTCCTCGCCAGCCAGAAGTGTTCCGAAGTCGAACTCTGTCACGATATCGGCGCTCACCACTAAGAACGGCTCCGAACCAAGTAGTGGCAACGCTTGGATAATGCCACCCGCTGTCTCGAGTGGTGGCACTCCCTCATCACTGTAAACAATGGTCTGTCCCCACTCGGAAGTTTTACCCACGGCGTGCCTGAGTTGATCGCCACAGTGGGAGAGATTGATAACAACCTCATCGATTCCTGCCTCTGCAAGCCGTCTAAGATGACGATTAATAAGTGTCTCGGTCCCCAGAGACAAGAGCGGTTTGGGCTGATCCGCGGTCAGCTGCCCCATCCGCTTCCCACGTCCCGCCGCCAGTAACATCGCTTTCATGGAGATTTCTGCACAGAAGACTTCGCGCCAAACTTTGTTGGATTTTTCCAAAGTATGTATAAGCTCCGAAAACTTTGAGAGGTTAGTTCATCCAGCACTTGTGGCTTCCTGTCCAATTCATTGAAGACGTAGAAGAACTGTGCCATTGTAGCCGCCTTTGCTGCGCTCAAGCTTGTGGCCCCCGAGAAAAACCTCATACTAGTTTCGTCTCTCTTTCTAACTGCGCCCTGGACATCTGCCGCGGCACAGCAAATGTGCTTGCCCCAAGATTCCAGCCCACCAACTGCACCCACCGAGATTGATACGCCCCGTGGAGAACTCCTTAATATAGAGGCGGGACGCATTGATTTATCCAATGAGGAATATATCGATTTCTTTGATCAAGTCACATTTAGATATGGCAATCGCAGTGTTTCGGCAGAGCGTGCGACTTTTGATCGCACGACACAAAGAGCCGAGGTGCAAGGTACGGTGACTTACCAGGATCCTAACGTCATCGTGTACGGCGAGAATGCGGAAGTCGATGCTCAAACAGAACTCATTTCATTCGCCGGAGGCGGATTTGACTTACCACGACGCCCCGCTCGAGGGTCAGCTGACTCGATAAGAATCCACAGTAACAACACCATCGCTCTTGAGGGCGTGAATTTTACGACCTGCTCGATAGAACGCCCTAGTTGGGAACTGCTCGCCCGTGAGTTAGAAATAGATGTCAGCAAGGGATTTGGTACGGCCCGCGGCGTAAAATTGAACTTCAGGGGCGTCCCAATTCTCGCAGCACCCTACGTAACGTTTCCAATAAACAATAACCGCAAGAGCGGGCTGCTGACCCCGAATTTCTCTAACCGAGACAGAACCGGACTAGACATTTCAATTCCATATTATCTGAATCTAGCACCCAATTACGACATGACTATTGCACCCCGTTACATGCAACAACGCGGTGCTCAGGTGACAACCGAGTTTCGTTACGCATCAACAGGAACTCAGGGGCAGATGGATTTCGAGTACATTCCCAACGACTCGAAAGTGAATCTATCCAGGCGCTACCTAAGCCTCAATCACGAAACGGTGTTCGGTACGGGTTGGCGTATGATCGCAGACATTCAAGAGATTTCCGACGACAACTACTTTGAAGACTTGGGCAACAGCCTAAGTGTCGCTAGCCAAACCCATCTGGACCGTCGTATAGACATCGCCTATCGGGCACCGCAATGGTCGCTGTTAGGACGAATGCAGGGCTACCAAACCATTGATCCCTCCATCGATGCAGAGAACGAGCCCTATAGGCGTGTGCCACAGTTCGCGTTCTCGGGACGTTGGGATAGAAACGCGATGCGCTTTTCATCGCAAAACGAACTTGTCAAGTTTGACCGTAGTGTGGGAACGACGGGCTGGCGAATGGATCACACCGAGGAACTAAGTTTCGCTTTTACCAGGCCGGGAATGTTCCTTACACCTGCCTTTGCCTTGCGACAAACTAATTATTGGTTGGACGATCGTCCCTCGGATGAACAGACCGAGTTTTCCAGAACGCTCCCCGTTGCAAGTGTCGACGCGGGCATGACTTTCGATCGCGTAACTGGTATGGGTGGAGGACATATACAGACTATCGAACCAAGGGTTCTCTACGTACATGTGCCGTTTGAGGAGCAATCTGATTTACCGCTTTTCGACACCATAGAACCAACGTTTAATCGTGTACAGCTCTTCCGAAAATATCGGTACCTCGGTGCAGATAGAATCGCAGATACCGATCAAATGAGTTTTGGATTAACCACAAGATTGAGCGACATCCACACCGGACGAGAAAAACTGACAGGAACAATCGGACAAACACGTTACTTGAGCGCTCAGGAAGTTGTGCTGCCAGATCAATTACCGAGCCCAGAAAATGCCTCCGACTATATCGCCGAACTATCACTCAGTCTGCATCCATCATGGCGCTTGGGAGTGGATTACCAGTGGGATAGCGAGACTAATAAGACGGCACGTTCCGAAACTCGGTTCCAGTATCGGCCTGGAAACGACAGACTCCTGGGATTAGCCTACCGTTATCAGGATGGACTGCTCGAGCAGGGCGATATTTCAATCATATGGCCCCTTGGGCAAGCCTGGCGGGTGATTGGCCGAACCAGTTATTCTTTTCTGGATGATAAGCCTCTTGAGCGGTTTCTCGGCTGGGAGTACGAATCATGTTGTTGGCGCTTGCGGCTCATCGCCCGACGCTATGTCAGTCGAAGAACAGGCGAGTCAGATAGCTCATTCGCCATCCAATTTCAGCTCAGAGGGTTCACGGACGATGGGGATTCTCCTGAGGAGTTGCTGGAGCGTGGTATTCTTGGCTACCGAAGGTTCGAAAATACGCCCTAATAAAGCCAGTGAAAAGAAGTCTCAAATTAGCCCTGACGGCTGCCCTTCTCATCGGATCGCAGCAAGCTTTAGCACAAACCCGCGAACTCGGCGGTACTGGCGAGTTACTGGACGGGGTTGCGGCTATTGTCGATGACAGTATTGTGTTGAAAAGCCAACTCAATCAAAGAATCGCTGTAGTTATCAATAATTATCAAAATAGCACGGCTCAACTGCCTCCTGCTCAGAGGCGACCGTTACCCCCTTTATCTGTACTAGAGGAACAAGTTCTCGAACAATTGATCTTATCGGAGTTGCAGTTACAGCTAGCCCAGCGCTTCGGAATCACCGTTGGCGATGATGCCCTCAATCAGGCAATTGCCAGTATCGCTCAGGGCGCGGGTATATCAATAGAGCAGCTTCCCGCCGAATTAGCACAGGATGAAATCGACTATGTAGATTTTCGTAATGAAACCCGTAATTCAATGATTCTGGAGCAACTGCATCAGCGCGCAATTTTGTCCAATATTGTGGTCAGCCCACGCGAGATGGATCTATGCCTTGCGGACACCACTGCAAATGCTGCTGCAGAGCTTGACTATCTTGCTTCCCACCTTCTGATTGGAATTACCTCAACAGCTACCCGTGTGGAGATTGACCAGGCGCGGGAACAGGTCGAAGAGATCCATCAGAAATTGGAAAATGGCGAAAACTTCGCGGAACTGGCGCTTACTTACTCCGATGGGCAGACCGCATTGGAAGGAGGGTCACTTGGTTGGCGGAAAGGGGCTCAGCTCCCGACCCTGTTTGCTGATGTAATCATCGGCTTGGACGAGGAGGATCATTCTGAACCCATTCAGAGCGCTAGTGGTTTTCATATCGTTCGGCTCGATGCGGCGCGGGGTGCACAGCCCATGATGGTTGATCAGCTCCGAATACGCCATATCTTGATAGAGCCTAATGAGGTCATGAATGATGAGGCAGTATTGCAAAGGCTGCGAGGAATTCGTGAACAGATACTCAATGGTGGTGACTTTGCCGTTTTTGCACAAACTGTCTCCGATGATGCTGTTTCCGGCGCGGAAGGTGGTGATATGGACTGGACGGAACCCGGGATATTCGTGCCAGAGTTTGAGGCGGTCGTGGCGGGACTTGAGATTGGCGAACTCAGCGAACCTTTCAATACTCCATTCGGCTGGCATATTGCAGAGGTCTTGGATAGCCGCTCATACGACATGACGGAAGAACGCAAAGAACAACAGTGTATTCAGCGGATTCGCGGCACCAAGTTTGAAGAAGAACGAACACTATGGCTGAGCCGCCTCAGGGATGAGGCATTTGTCGAAGTGCGAATGTAAACCGTAGCCCAAAGGGCCTGCCTCACGGGACTCTAGGCTTGAGCACCTCACCCCCCACCATTGTTGTTACGTCAGGCGAGCCTGCAGGGATTGGGCCTGACATTTGTGGACTACTGGCCATGCACGATATACCGGCACGGCTCATCGTCCTTTGCGACCCCAACTTACTAGCATCGCGAATCCGTGACCTGAGGCTACGCGTATCCCAACGTATTCTCAAAGACATAAAAGAAGCAGAATGTCAGACAAAAGGATCACTACAGGTACTGCCGATCCCCCTAGCACGGCCAGTTCAGCCCGGGCAACTAAATCCTGAAAATGCGCAGTATGTCCTCAACCAACTCAAAATGGGTGTCGAGTTATGCACCAAAAACAAACACACCGCATTGGTCACTGCACCAGTTCAAAAAAGTACGATAAATGAGGCGGGCATATCCTTCACCGGACACACAGAATGGTTAGCACAACGCACGGGTACTATGCGGCCCGTCATGATGCTTGTATCGAGTAACCTACGCGTAGCGCTTGCCACAACTCACCTATCACTTGACCGCGTTCCAGCTTCCATCACTCAAGGATCACTAGAGGAGATCATCGCGGTCCTCGATCATGATCTGCGCTCATTGTTTTCGATTAAATCGCCAAAAATCATGATTCTGGGGCTCAACCCTCATGCTGGTGAAAATGGGGTATTGGGCAAGGAGGAGCTGGAGATCATAAATCCAGCACTGCGAGCCCTGTCCAATCGCGGCCTGACCTTAATTGGCCCGATACCTGCCGATACCGCCTTTACCCGTGAACGCCTGGCGCAATGTGATGCGGTCCTCGCGATGTATCACGATCAGGGGTTACCCGTAATAAAAGCGTTGGCTTTTGGTCAGGTGGTCAACATCACCCTTGGTTTGCCCATAATTCGAACATCGGTGGATCACGGGACAGCACTGAAACTTGCGGGTAGCGGTAGCGCACGACCAGACAGCCTAAGGCAAGCCGTGGATCTTGCGATTGAACTGGCTACTGGTTCCCGCTAATGATTCGCGCACGTAAGAGACTTGGGCAACACTTTCTACATGACCCTGCGGTCATCGATAGGCTCATATCAACGATTGCTCCTGAACCTAAAGATGCAATGGTGGAAATTGGCAGTGGACGGGGAGCTCTTACACAGCCACTACTAGAGACGCTTGAAACCATACACGTCATCGAACTAGATGCACGATTAGCAGAATACCTTATGAAGCTCGTAACGGAGCCTCAACGATTGATTATGCATCGAGGAGATGCGCTCAAAATAGATTTCTCTTCGCTAGTACCTGCATCGGGTTCATTACGGATCGTGGGAAACCTGCCTTACAACATTTCAACACCAATACTCTTTCATCTCCTTAGCCACCGTACAGTGATAGAAGACATGCATCTCATGCTCCAGAAGGAGGTCGCCACACGCATCACGGCAACCCCAGGAGGTAAAGAATACGGACGATTGACAGTAATGCTCGCTCCATGGGTTGACGCACAAGCCTGTTTTGATGTCGGTCCTGGCGCCTTTTCACCACCTCCTAAAGTATGGTCAACGGTGATTCGACTAACCCCACGGACAGAAGCACGCTTTAACATAAAGAACCATGAGAGGTTCTCAGCATTGGTTGCCCGCACCTTCTCTATGCGACGCAAAACGATCGCAAGGTCCCTGAGCGGGTGGTTAAGTCGAGAACAGATCTCAGCAGCAGGTATAGATCCTGGCGAACGCCCCGAACAACTCCGCCCAGAAGATTTCGCTAAGCTGGCTAACCTAGAGTCATGCGATTGGACTGGAGACACCAAGCTACCATGACGACTTATGCGATTGGGGACATTCAAGGGTGTGCGAGATCCCTAGATACTCTTCTTAAAACAATCTCGTTTGACGGTTCCCGGGACCACTTATGGCTCACTGGGGATTTGGTTAACCGAGGACCTGATTCCCTCGCTGTTCTTCGACGTCTCGTTGAAATGGATGGAAATATCACTATGGTCCTGGGCAATCATGACCTACACCTGCTAGCAGCAGCAGCCAATGTTCGAAAACTAGCCCCCGAAGATACTCTTGAGGAGATCCTGGATGCACCCGACGCTCCACAACTAATCAACTGGTTGAGGCATAAGCCCCTGTTGTATTACGACGTAAGGCGTGATTTAGCGCTGGTTCATGCCGGTCTTCCGCCTGCATGGTCACTTCAGGAAGCCCAGATCCATGCCTCTGAGATAGAGGAACTACTAACAAGCAGTTCCTGGGAGAAGAGCGTGGGCGCCATGTACGGCGACAAACCAGACCTCTGGTCAAACTCACTTGATGGAGAAGAACGTCACCGCTACAGCATCAATGCATTCACCAGAATACGGTTCTGTGATAGTCAGGGTAGACTAAATTTCGTTAATAAAGGACCTCCTGGATCCCAGCCACCTACGCTCAAACCCTGGTACGAATTTCCCCGCCCTAGCGGCTACGAGACTCACATTGTATTTGGACACTGGGCGTCACTCGGTCTGACCCTTCAACCTGGATACACGTGTCTGGATAGCGGCTGTGTTTGGGGTCGCCGACTCACTGCTGTACCCCTAGATCCGCCCGGGGCGCCTATCTCAATCCCCTGCACAGACGGCTGCCCATAAAAGTAGGTCCAAAAGTCGCCACCCCGTCTCTCCGGAAAACTTTAAGGGGTGTATCTATATATTTGTACTGTTTCCCCGATTTCGAACCTCATGAGGTCTTCACCAAGTTGCAAGGGTCCTGAGTAGTTTTGCCGGGTCCGCTCAACGAGTTCTTCAAGTGTGACTTCGGGCGCACCAGGCCCGCTTAACAAAACAAAATGGGTGTAAACAGCCAATTTCGGAGAGGCGCGTGAAAATACGATCCCTGCCTCTTCTGGTGTTGTATGGTGATTAAGGATGAGTTGTATCCTCTCATCAAAGTTAATCAATTCCTGACGTGCGGCAGCTACTTCGTGAATCAGGAGATCGCTACCTTGTGCCATCTCGATGAGATTTTCATCAAACCGTGTGTCCCCCGAAATAACTACCGATCTTCCCGCATAATCAATGCGATACCCATAAGCGGGCTTTATGTGTTCACCATGATCAACGGCAAATGCGGTTACTGTGAGACCTTGTTCGTTGAACACAACACCGTCCGCTGAGAATTCTTTGACATCAAATTGCACACCACTTTCTGGAAGTTGCTCATCTACGATGCGGATTTGAATATTTGGGTCGAAGGCCTGCCGCATCCCCTCAAGAATGTTCTTGAGCCCTACGGGGCCGTAGACACGAAGCGGCGTTGTGCGTCTCCCAAAGGGCGGAGGTAACCAGCCTGTTAGCCAAAGATCAGGAATTCCAGTGAGATGATCTGAATGAAAATGCGTGATGAAGATATTGTCTATTTCACGCAGTGGAATATTGAGTTGCGCCCATAAACGCTGAGTAGCTCCGCGACCCACATCAAAAAGGAGGCGTTTGCCGCCTGCCTCTACTAGGGTAGACGGCCCAAAACGATCAATACGTGGCACGGGCTCTCCCGTACCGATAAGAGTCACATTAATAACTTGCGATTGCGCCGTCAGTGACACCGTGCTTAGAAAAAATGTAGCCAACAGAAGTACGACAAATGGGGTTTCTAAACGCGTTAACCTGAAATCTTTTTTTCGCATTTCCGTATTCTTTCAAGTAAGCCGGCTACGCCTAGACCGCTACTTCGGCTTGAATATGCGCATGCGCCTTGTAGTTGATGAGCTCAAAGTCATCATACTTATAGTTAAAAATAGACTTCGGCTTATTCTTAATCACCAATGTGGGTAAGGGCAATGGTTTGCGACCGAGCTGTTCGTTTGCCTGAGCAAGATGATTAAGGTAGAGATGGCAATCCCCTCCGGTCCAAATAAATTCTCCCGGTTCGAGATCTGTTTGTTGAGCCATAATTTGCGTGAGCAGCGCGTAAGAAGCTATGTTGAACGGCACACCAAGAAAAACATCGGCACTACGCTGATACAGTTGGCAAGACAACTTGCCCTCCACAACATAAAACTGGAATAAAGCATGACATGGCGCTAATGCCATCTTGCCAATCTCTCCAACGTTCCAGGCGCTAACAATGATGCGCCGAGAACTAGGATCGGTCTGAATAAGCTCTACAGCTCGCTGAATCTGGTCGATGCTCTCACCACGGACAGTTGGCCAGGCGCGCCACTGAGCACCATAAACGGGGCCCAAATCCCCGGATTCATCAGCCCAGTCATCCCAGATCTTAACGTCGTTATCACTCAGATATCTGATATTCGTATCACCACGCAAAAACCAGAGCAGCTCATGGATAATCGAGCGCAGGTGCAGCTTCTTTGTAGTTAGTAGAGGGAACCCCATACTGAGATCGCAACGAAGTTGATATCCGAAAACACTCAGCGTACCCGTGCCGGTACGATCCGACTTTTGGACACCATCCTCTTTGATGGTTTGCAGTAGTTCCAAATACTGTTTCATGCTGAAATTCTTTCCACGTAGCGGTTATTGCGATAAGCCAGTACGAACAAAATCACGCCCATAATAACCATGGGCGCCGAAAGAACTTGGCCCATGGTGAGCCATCCGAATGCAAGATACCCATCCGTTGCCAAGTTTAAATGCTCATCTGGCATACGAATAAACTCAACCCCCACACGGAATAATCCGTAGAAAAACAAAAATAGCCCGGACACAGCCATAATAGGTCGAGCTTTACGGGAAAACCCCCAGAGAATGAGAAAGAGTATTAGGCCTTCAAACAGAGCCTCGTAGAGTTGACTTGCATGGCGTGGCACCCCGTCTACCCAGACGGCATAGAATGCCTCAGAGCTGGTTGGAGCACCCCAAAGCTCACCATTTATGAAGTTACCTATCCGCCCCAGTCCAAGGCCGGGCGCCACCCACGGTGCGATGAGATCCGTTACTGAAAAAAAAGGTTGACGAATATTCCTTGCTAACCATCCCATCGCAATCAGTACGCCAATTAATCCACCATGAAAGGACATACCCCCCTCCCAGACCCTGAAGAGAGCTAGGGGGTTCTGGATTAAACCGGAGAAATTGTAAAAGAGCATGTACCCGACGCGCCCACCGAGAATAACCCCTAACGCCGCATAAAAAATGAGGTCATCAACACCAGCAGGCGAGATAGGGCTATCGGAACGCTTCGCTCGTATTCGAATACCCAACCATCCAAGCGCGAAACCACACAGATACATCAACCCATACCAGCGCACCTGGAGCGGCCCTAGTTCGAATGCGATGGGACTGATGTCAGGGTAATTAAACACGAGAGATTAGTGTAATCGTGGTCAGACGCCGGGGCCAGCCGTGTAACTGGTATAGTCAAATTCATGCCTAACAATCTGTCAAAAGAAACGAGCCCATATCTATTACAACATGCGAACAACCCCGTGAATTGGCTCGCATGGAACGAAGAATCGCTACAACTGGCTCGGGAACAGAATAAGCCCATCCTGCTTTCTATCGGCTACTCTGCTTGCCATTGGTGCCATGTCATGGCTCATGAGTCATTCGAGAACGAGGCAGTAGCCAAACTAATGAACTCCCTCTTCATTAACATCAAAGTCGACAGAGAAGAGCGACCAGACATCGACAAAATCTATCAAGCGGCTCATCAATTAGTGTCTCGCGCACCGGGTGGGTGGCCTTTGACCGTTTTTCTCACGCCGGACGAACAAGTACCTATCTTTACCGGCACCTATTTCCCTCGAGAACTGTTCAAAAAAGTGCTCACCCGTGTGGAAGACTATTTTCAGATGCATGCAAGCAAAGTCAGGGACCAAGGCGAGGCACTACGCAACGCCCTTCGACACCTTGATCAATCGATTAAGGCTGAAAACAGTGATGACTTGACGCTGGCACCGTTAGAGACGGCAAAAGAGCGTCTTGAGGCCTCTTTCGATGAAGATTACGGTGGTTTCGGCAAAGCCCCGAAATTTCCACACTCCACACACATCGAATCGCTCTTGATAGCTTGGAGAAGAACTGTCGAGAAGCAAGAACCAGATCTACAGTCTCTTTACATGGCCACACTAACACTAACCCGCATGGCCCAAGGAGGTTTGTACGATCACTTAGCTGGTGGATTCTTCCGCTACTCCGTGGACCATCACTGGGCGATACCACACTTCGAAAAGATGCTTTATGACAACGCAGCTCTAATCTCAGTCTATGCGGATGCTCATGCTGCTACTGGCGAGTCATTTTTTGGGCTCATCGCGTCGAATACCGCAGATTGGGTAGTACAAGACATGCAGGCCCCTGCAGGCGGGTACTACGCTACGCTAGATGCTGATTCGGAGGGTGAGGAAGGAAAATACTATCTGTGGACACCTACTGAGGTAGAAGCTGTCCTGGATGCGAGTGAGTTTACGGTCAGCAGCGAACACTTCGGACTAACACAAGCACCTAACTTCGATGGGAAGGCGTGGCATCTTTTGATAAACACCTCACTGGAAAACCTCAGTCAGGATCTGACCGAACACGAGGCTCAGCAAAAAATAAATAGTGCCCGAAGAAAACTGCTTACTTTCCGAGAAGACCGGGTCGCGCCGGGCAGGGATGAAAAGGTGCTGGCTGGATGGAATGGCCTGATGATCAAGGCTATGGCGCGAGCCGCCTGCCATCTTGACCGAGACGATCTAGAGGTTTCCGCTACGCGGGCCGTTGACTTTATTCATTCAAAACTATGGAAAGATGGGAGGCTTCTCGCCAGTCATAAAGATGGAAGATCTCGTTTCCCAGCCTATCTTGACGACCATGCATTTCTCGCTGAAGGTCTCATAGAACTGTTGAGGTACCGCTGGCGCTCGTCCGACCTGGCATGGGCTTGCCAACTGGCAGATGTGCTTCTGGAACAGTTTGAAGATCCTGGCGGCGGGTTCTTTTTCACCGCACATGATCATGAAACTCTAATTCACCGACCCAAACCACTATCAGACGAATCAACACCCTCTGGCAACGGTATAGCAGTAAGGGTGCTCCTGTGGTTAGGCTACCTGCTAGGCGAGCACCGTTACTTGGTGGCCGCGGAAAGAGCTCTCAAAGCTGCGTGGCCAGTCATAGAACAGTATCCAGAGGCTCACAGTTCCCTTCTTCAGGCTCTAGAGCTCGCTTTAGCTCCCCCAGAAATCGTCGTAATACGCGGTCAGGTCGCGAGTGTTATGAAACAGTGGCAGCGCTGCGTTAACGCCGGCTTCCATCCCAACCGGATGAGCATCACCATACCCAATGATGAAGATGCCCTACCGGGCTTTCTCGCCCAGCGACAACCCCGCAATGATATCGTTGCCTATGTCTGTAAAGGTAGAAAGTGCCTTGAGCCAATCACCCAATTTGGAGAACTCACTTCCGTACTTGCTGGTGTAGCTAAGCACCCTGCTTCCTAGGGGAATTGTAATTACCTGGATATAAACCGACCCGGTCTGCCGCCCAATATTTCAATGTTCCCCCTCCTAGTAACCCAAACCTACGAGCACGGCCGTTAATAGAGTTTGGGCATAAGCTTGCGCTTGAGGCCATTTACTGGCGCGTGGCCCAGCAACATTCAAAACTTGAATTTGATGGGCAGTAATAAAGTTTGTGATCAACACACCAGCGTCCGCCAGAATTGTCGCTGATGCATCGACTAGAACATAAGACTTAGATTCCTGAATGCAGTATTTCATCGTAAGCTGGGTTCCCCCTTCCAGGGTATCGAAAAAAATAATTGCTGTGCCGTCAGAGTCCCGTACATTGCGCAGCGTACGATCCGAGTAACCCGCACCTCGCAACTCACACACCGGATAGATCTCTGGAATCACGCCACACTCAGATTGGCGCCCCTCAGGACACCAGCCACCGCAAGGCGTTCCACGATCAAGTGCGGCTGCAAGACCCCCTTGATCAACCCCAGTCTGCCCCCCTGAAACGATTTTTAGTGGGTTGTATATCACTGAAAAAATTGATTTTCGTGGAACACGATACAGAGAATACGTCTAAGGTAATTGGACCTTAAGCCAAGGAGACCCCCAGACTTGGAGACGCAACCATCTTTGCGTTAGGTCTCTCGTCCTAAACTCTCATTCCAACGAGTAACGCCGCCACTCTTGATCGCTATTGCGTAACTCGTAGCTGGGCCAATAATGTTTGTCCAACTTCAACGTGATAACTTCCGGCACGTTGTTCCAGGTGACCGTGTTGAGACGAACGGAATCTCGGTTTGACAGGCCATTCACTGCGGCAAGAAACTGGTCTATATCCGAAGTTGACTGACCATTGACGCTCACTATTCGCCGACCAGCGAATAATCGTGATCTACTAGCCGGCGACCCAAAACCAAAGTAGGACACGTAAACTCCTTCGGCCTGGATACCTTTTTGTACAGAGATCGCTCGATGAGGGGCCTGTAGTAGGGCTCCTGCCCACAGAACAACGCGATCAATGCCCATTCCATCTAGAGCAACTGTCTGTACCTGCCCGCTTACTTCATGACCATCACGGTACACAGTAATATTTACTTCTTCACTCTGCGACGCGCGCTCTATTTCCCCGAACCTGTTCCACACCTTGTCATCGACACTCAACAGAATGTCGCCGGAGCGGAAAAACTCTACTGCAGGCGAACCCGCAACGGTACTGGACACGGCAAGCACCTGCCTTCGTTGAGGATTGTGCTCCTCGTAACGTCTCACCCAGCTTTCGGGCAATCCAAAATTACGCGCCGAGGCAAGAGGCATCAATCGCCACTCCACCTCAAGTGAACGCAGCGGCTGATCCGCCTTCATATGAGCTACCATATCAACGATAAGGTCGGCAGGGACCCCCATGTTTATTTGTGTGAGATCACGTCCCTGCTGGTAGGCAAAGCTGGCCCAAAGTGCTGTGACGCGACCCTTAGTGTCAATGACAACGCCGTCGAACTCATCGGGCCCGTTGACTAGTGTGATCCCCTCCAAATTAGAGTCCCGAAATCGAAGCGTTCTAGACATTGGTAAATTAGCTGCAATAACTGCTCTCACTTCACTTGGCTGCGAGAGCAGCGTATGGTCGCCTTTCAACCCGACGACCTCAATCACCTCGCCCGGCAGTAATTCAGCTACCGAAAACTCGGCGGCCCTTACAGGTGTGTTACCGATCAACTGAGGATCGTAGGACACGACAGCTAGGTTATGCAGTGGATGTATGTACTCAACCCTACCGGGAATCTCTAGGGAACCTGCAAACGTAATGCGAACATCACCGATTGCTACAGGTACCGTATTGCGATCAACTACGACCCAGCCCCGCTCGGTATCGACGATGATTCCGGTACCATAGTAGTGGCGGTCGGACACACCGGAGACCGTATATGGCATATCGAAGTTCACTAATACCAGCGACGGTGTAATGTGCTGAACGTGCGCATCTCCACGGAGAGGAAAAGTCGTTTCGCCGGCTAGAATCTGTTGAGCAGGTGGAGACTGGGCAAGTTCATCACATGGCCATAGCCCTAGAGCATCATC
The DNA here is from genome assembly GCA_036231525.1 of Pseudomonadota bacterium. Taxonomy (GTDB): domain Bacteria; phylum Pseudomonadota; class Gammaproteobacteria; order Steroidobacterales; family Rariloculaceae; genus UBA6522. The sequence goes on from JAZAGZ010000090.1 coordinate 25,552, forward strand.
GCGCCGACATCGTTGAGCCGGGAACCATCGCCGATTGTTCGCGATAGATCGTTGGCGTTCAGTCTGTGGATCATCGAATTGCAAAAACCTAACACTAGCACGCTGCCCCTCGGGAAGAGCCTCCAAAACGCGTTGGAAGTCATCCAAATTCACCATAGACTGGCCATCAATGCTCGTAATCAGACTTGCCCTCGGAATCGCAGCTGTTCCAAAAACATAACCCGGATTAGCGACGTATACCCCCGAAACGCTACGATTGAAATGTCTTGCCTGCTGATACGAAAGATTGTGGAAAACACCTTCACCAAATTCTATAAACTCATCGGAGGTGATCCGATGAAGGTCATCCACCAATAGTTCTTGCTCCAAATAAATACCACCGCGCTCAATTCCCACAGTCACGCGGTCGTCGACATGTGCGTCCAGCGTGGTCGCTAACGGTACAAACTCCGCAATCAACGCTCCATTGATGCGCAGCAAAATGTCGCCTGGCTGCAGAAACCTATCGACACCAACGCTGGGAATTACTTGCTGAACAACCAGAAGGCCAGTTTGACTGGGGAATGCTTTTCTCACTGCAGTTTCCGACTCGCCAGTCAGACCCAACCTCCGAAGTTCTGCATAAGGTTTGTGCACAAACTCGCTTTGTAGGGTCCCTCTCGGAACGTGCTGATCATTTTGAATGAACGCAAGAGCTCTGCGTACGCGATCCAAGGGAAGAAAGAAACTAGACGATGCCTGAGTGTTGGCGCCTGCATTCAACGCAACGACACGACCCTCAATATCAACGACTGGTGACCCTGAAGACCCTCCGGAAGTTCCAGAAGCAGCCTGGAAATAAAATGTATTGAAATCATTGTAGTTGCCACGCCCATAATTCGGAGCTTGCCGATCCAGTCGTGCAATCGTGCCCGCCAATATGGAAAGCTGCTCACCGGCGTCGTTACCAATCACTCTGATATCGCGCCCAATCTGCGCTGCCTCTGGAACCAATGCCAGCTCGGTGGGCTCAATGAATCTAAGTTCGTCTGGGTCGTAGCGAAAAAAACCAAAATCATGCACTGGATCACGGTAAACCGGGATCAGGTCCACCTCTTCCTGATTCAGGAAAATTGCCTGAGCAACTACAGGACCAGGAGTTACCACATGTCGGTTTGTCAATATGAGTCCACGCTCAGCGTCCACAACAAAACCGGTGGCCTGGCTAGACTGATTACGTTCAGTGTCGAATGCGCGGGTGATATCCACCTGGATCGAAACTACTCCGGAAGATATTGCCTCCAGTGTTGTATTCCAAGCAGGCTCCTGTGCGACACCTCTAGACGCAGCAGCCCCCAAAACTACTATGATCATTCCCGATAGAATCTGTTTCATAATCCCAATTGTATGACTCCAACCGGGACTGTTACCAGAAAGTTTTTTCTTGCACAGTCATTAGATCGGTCACCTGTTAACCAAGCCAAGCTGCACATTACAGATCAGCAGAGGCATCTCTTGGCTGGTAACGCACATCCAGGTGCCGCGCTGCTCGGACATCATCAAGCCTCCGAACAGGCGTGCGGATAGGAGCCTCTTTCACACGCCCCGGATTCACTTGCGCCTCCGCAAGAATTTCTGCCATAGCTCGAATAAACCGATCTAAAGTCTCCTTACTCTCCGTTTCAGTCGGTTCGATTAATAAACATTCGGGCACGAGTAGGGGAAAATAGGTGGTAGGAGCGTGAAATCCATAATCCAATAGCGCTTTTGCGAAATCCATTGCAGTTACGTTGTTCTCCTTAGCCTGCTTCTTGAGAGTCACAACAAATTCATGGCTGGCCCGCCGATTAGGGAACGCGAGATCAAAGCCTGTTTTTTCAAGCTCTCTCATCAGATAGTTAGCGTTTAAAGTTGAATAGTCTGCGACCCGTCCCATGCCCTCCCATCCAAGAAGCCGCATGTAGACGTAAGCTCGCAACAGTACCCCAGCATTACCCATGAACGCGGAGAGTCGGCCGATACTCTTGGGGCGATCCGCTCCGTCCACCCAATGGAAACGATCGTCACGCCGAGTAACGATTGGCGTGGGCAGGAAAGGCTCTAATCTCTCACCAACGCCCACGACTCCCGAACCAGGTCCACCGCCACCGTGTGGAGTCGAGAAAGTTTTGTGCAAATTGATATGGATTACATCGAACCCCATGTCGCCCGGAAAAGCCTTACCTAGAATCGCATTGAGGTTCGCACCGTCATAGTAGAGAAGACCCCCGGCTCCGTGAACAATCTCCGCTACATCCTGAATACGCCGCTCGAACACCCCCAGAGTCGATGGATTTGTCAACATTATGCCGGCAGTCTGAGGACCGACCAACGCTCTGAGGGCATCGATTTCCAGGTCGCCATCTGATTGGGTTGGCAATTCTCTCACGGTACAACCACACATGGTTGCGGTCGCCGGGTTGGTCCCGTGGGCTGCGTCAGGAACGAGTATTTCTGTTCGGCCAGCATCTCCACGGTCTAGATGATAGGCCCGGATCATTGCCACACCCGCTAACTCCCCTTGTGCACCTGCCATCGGTGTAAGTGAGAAGGCAGTCATCCCAGTCAAGCTTGCCAACATCTCCTGAAGTTCAAACATACACTCCAAGAACCCTTGTGATGATGCCTCATCGGCGAGCGGATGACGGTGTAGAAACCCAGGCAACATCGCGAGTGAGTTACAGGCACGTGGATTGTATTTCATCGTGCAAGAACCCAGTGGATAGAACTGGGTATCTATGGAGAAATTTCGCTGGGACAACCGAGTGTAATGCCGCACCGCATCTAATTCGGAGATTTCTGGCAGAAGAGGTGCTGATTTCCGTAACATCGCGTCAGGCAAACTAATTTCAACATCCTCTCGCGGCACTTGTGCTCCTGACAAACGCCCGGGCTGCCCTAACTCGAAAACCAATGGTTCCGTCATAAACCTTCTCCAGAAGCCTCAATCGCCGCTCTCAACACACTCGCATATGTTTCGATATCCTCCTCAGTCTTCGTCTCAGTGGCACAGACTAGAAGTGTATTTCCCAAATCGGAATACCAAGGCCTCAGACAGACCCCGCCAAGAACCCCACTCTCTCGCATACGCTCCAAGACACCGTTCACTGGAACGGGCAATCGAATAACCACCTCATGGAAACGAGGCACTGGGAAAACGATTTCGACCCCATCAATGGCCGCTGCAGCTTCTGCCAGCAACTCAGTACGAGCGTGACACAATGTGGCAATGCGTCTGAGACCCTCCGGACCAAGAAGGCTCATAAATATGGTCGCCGCCGTCACCATTAACCCTTGATTAGTGCAAATGTTGGAAGTCGCTCTTGAACGCCGGATGTGTTGCTCGCGGGCCTGAAGCGTCAGCGTAAAGCCTGTCTGCCCGTCCGCATCCAGCGTCCGTCCTACCAGGCGCCCAGGGAGCTGGCGAACGAGCCCCTCCTTACAAGTGAGAAACCCAAAATAGGCCCCCCCCGAACTCAGTGGTACGCCTAAAGGTTGTCCCTCCCCACAAGCGATGTGCACACCCTCACGACCCCAGTTACCTGGTGGGCTCAATAAGCCCAAAGCCATAGGATTTACTACCGCTATACCAAGAGCGCCATGATCGAGCGCCCAGTCGGATAACGCATCCACATCCTCAAGCACTCCAAAAATATTGGGCTGCGGAATGACCAATGCAGTGATATCTCCATCAGCGTATCTACCTAGCGCGTCAAGATCAGTTCGACCGCTGTTACGATCGTACGGCAAGTCGATAATTTCGATCCCCTGACTTGATGTGATCGTGCGCACAACAGCGTGATAGTGGGGGTGAAGACTTCTGGGCAGAAGGATGCACTTTGAGTGTGACCCTCTATTAGCTCTGACGGCCATAAGAATAGCCTCAGCTAGAGCAGACGCTCCGTCGTACAGTGAAGCGTTAGACACCTCCAGCCCTGTGAGACTGGCCATCATAGTCTGATACTCGTATATCACCTGCAGCGTGCCCTGACTGGCCTCTGCTTGATAGGGCGTGTAGGCGCTGTAAAACTCACCGCGGGTCGTTAACTCCCAGACAGCTGCCGGGATGTGGTGCTCGTAAGCACCTGCCCCTAAAAAATTCAGTTCAACCTCATCCTGCTTAGCACGCCGGCGCATTAGCCGACTAACCCCCCCCTCTGAAAGCGCTTCTGGTATGCCATGCAGCCCAGCACATCTCAAACTGCCAGGAATTTCATCAAACAGTTCATCAATGTCGTTGACACCGATTGCTCTCAGCATACTGTCCGTGTCACCCTGAGTGTGCGGAATGAAAGGCATTAAATATCCTCAATCATCAAGTTCAGCAATGACACTCGCGTAGTCCTCGTCAGCCAGAAGCTCTTCGAGCTCCGTGGGTGAGTTGGGTCTCAAGCGAAAAAGCCAACCTTCGCCGTAGGGATCTGAATTAACCAACTCCGGTGCATCTACGAGCGCAGTATTGACTTCCGAAACAATACCGCTCAATGGGCAATATACGTCGGAAGCAGCCTTCACCGATTCCACCACAGCACAAGCGTCCCCGGAAACTACGGTATCTTCGACCTCAGGCAACTCCACAAATACTAGATCTCCCAACGAACGCTGTGCATGATCCGTAATACCGATCACCAAGGTACCGTCATCGTCCTCACGCACCCACTCGTGATCCTTCGTGTACTTCAGTTCGTTTGGAACCCTATTCATCGCAAATTCTCCTCAACCATCGGCTTTGTTTCCAGTTCTACCTTTATTTCTCCGTTTCGTACAAACGGGGGCTTGACACATTGCACAGGGATGGATCGCCCCCGAATGAGAGCCTCGCAAGGGCCCTGTACGGCAGCGGTTGGCACTCGTGCTAGCGCGATCGAGCGGGCAAGCGTCGGCGAGAAAGTACCGCTTGTTACGGTTCCGTCCCCAACCCTCGTCTTTACGGAAAAGCCTGCCCTGAGTACCCCACGACCTTCTAGAATCAGGCCGACTTGCTTCAGTGCAATACCGCCCCGGAAACGCTCCTCAAGTGCATCGCGGCCCATAAAAGCGCGGCCTTCTCCGAAAGAAACAGTCCACTCAAGCCCGCATTCTAGTGGGGTTATAGACTCGTCCATATCCAGCCCATAGAGGTTAAGCCCAGCTTCTAAACGCAGAGTGTCACGCGCACCTAATCCGCACGCCATAACGCCCTGTTCTAAAAGACCCTCCCACAATGCTGACACCTGACCTGCAGGAAGCAGAATCTCAACGCCGTCCTCCCCTGTGTAACCGGTCCTCGCAACCAACCAATCGTTGATCCATTTCGCAGTAAAAGGTGCTAAAGCCTCTAGGCTCATATCACCCGACAACAGCGCATCTACAATAGTTCGAGCTTGGGGACCCTGGACCGCCACCATGGCTAACTCAACCCGTTCAATAAGTTTCACGGAATACCTGGAAGCGCCATCACTTAGCCATGCTAGATCCTTCTCCCGTGTTGCAGCATTTACTATTAGGCGAAATAACCTCTCATTCAGTCGATAAACAATTAGGTCGTCTAAGATTCCGCCATTGTCGTTTAGCATGCACGTGTAGAGAGCTTTGCAAATGCCCTTCTTAGACGCCTTCAGTTTTGCCACGTCATTCGCCAGTAGCCACCTGAGGTATTCTTCGGCTTGATTACCCGAAACATCAACGATGGTCATATGAGAGACGTCAAACATGCCAGCAAAACTACGAACAGCATTGTGCTCTTCGATTTGACTCTGATAAGCAACAGGCATACTCCAGCCACCGAATCCAACCATACGGGCACCTGCCTCTATATGGATTTGGTGCAGTGGTGTACGTTTTAACTCAATCATGGCACAACAACATAGAAAAACAGCGAACTCGTGGCTCGCCGCTCCTCTGTCCTGTTACCTGAGAGATTAGGCGCTAGGCGCCGCTCACCTTCGGTGGACCCCACATTGACTCAATCATAAGGGTCGCTCTCCAGAGTCAATCCGATCCTGCCGTCCTTTTGCCTGAGCGTTTCCGAGCGGTGGTTGCGCCTTCGGCGTCTCGTCGGAGCGAAATCTCTCCGGCAGGCCGTCTGATTGAGCGTGTGAGTCTAGCTTAATTACCGTCGGAAAGCCCCTCAAACAACCCGTGGCTTTGCAGCAGTCGGAAGATCATCGCGCAATCCGAGTGCTTGGCGCATCAGCGCGGTCTTTGCAAGGGGCGTAACGTTAATCGCACTCAAACCCAAAGCTCGTAGAGGGGGTATAAACGAACCGGAAATTCTAAACAACCGGTGAAGTGCGTCGAGCGCAAGAACCATTTTTAGATTGTCCCCTTTGCGCCGGCGTTCATATCGGCGCAGTACGCGCAAATCTCCAGGATCCTCACCCCTATTCAGTGCATCAATAAACACATCAGACAACACCGCAGCATCTAGAAAGCCGAGATTCATTCCCTGCCCTGCTAGCGGGTGTATTGTATGAGCAGCATCTCCCACCAGGGCTACTCTTGAATCGCAATAACGGCGAGCATGCGCAGCGTTTAGCGGAAAACTCACGCGCTCCACGGTTGCACCGAGCTGACCCAGAACCCCACCACTTGCGATCTGAAGCTCGGTTTGGAATTCCACATCATCTAACTTACATAGCGCCTCAGCATGCTCGGCCTGAGTAGACCAGACTACAGAACTGCGTCCATCATCAAGTGGCAAAAACGCAAGCGGGCCACCTGGCAAAAACCTTTGCCAAGCCGTTTCAGCGTGCGGTTGTTCCGTCGTGACATGTGTGACGAGGGCACGTTGCGCATAGGAAACTGTGCTGATCGGCATCTTTAAAAGGTTGCGAACCACGGAAGCACTACCATCAGCTGCTACCAAGACAGTGGCAGACAACGTTTCCCCCTCACTCGTAGTGATATCAACCCCCCGTTCCCCTATATGAATAGCGGTCAACCCCACACCAAATGTCAGTTCTACATTAGTGTGTGCCAAAGCGCCCGCTAATTGGGTTCGGAGCAGACTATCCTCCACAATATGACCAAGATCCGGTTCACCCATTTCCGAACTATCAAAGGTTAATGAACCTATGCGTGCATCGTGTTCCCCTTGCCATACCCGCATGCGGCGATAGGGCGCCACGCGCGCCGCTGCAACAGTCTCCCATACGCTTAAATTCTCAAGAATACTCTGGGAAGCGCGGGAAAGCGCGTACACCCGCAAATCCACTGTATCGCCCACCCAACTCGGAACCTGACGCGGTTCTAATAATCGGATGTCTAGATCTTCGGTATGAGAGCCCGAACTGAGCAATGTGGCAATGGAAAGCCCCACGGGACCGCCGCCAGCAATAACGATGGTGCGCCGCTGTGCTACCGGCAACCTGCTCACGGCACTAGTGGCAAACCACGCGCTAAGCGTGATAGGCGCCCGCCCAACCCCATCGTCTGCCTTGCGAGCTGCCCTTTAGCTCCTGGAAACAAATCAAAGGCTACCAAACCCAGCCCACGGGTAATGGCCAGTGGCCCTGTTTCGTAACCGAACAAATGCACTAGACCATGCGTGAAGGCTGCGACGCGTCTCTGATCGCTGATCCGCCACGCCTGATAGTCTTTCAATAAGTCTGTGTTTCCAAAATCAGCTGCATTATCAGCACGATGAGCATCACTGAGCATTTCCGCTAGCGCTGCAATATCTCGCAGCGCGAGATTAAATCCCTGACCCGCGACAGGGTGCAGGCTGACAGCCGCATTTCCCACTAAAACGGCACGGTTCGTCGTAACTGTTGTACTCCTCACACGGCTAAGCGGATAAGAACTCCGTGATCCAGCACGCCGAATCCGGCCTAGGCGCTGACCGAATGCCTGTTGTAACTCGCAACGAAACTCATTGTCCTCAAGGTTGATGACTCGATCCGCCTCCCGTGGATCTAGCGTCCAAACAACAGCTACGCGCTGATTACTCAACGGAAGAAGCGCCAACGGGCCTGCCGATGTAAAACGTTCGAATGCCCGCCCCATATGTGCTATTTCAGTCTCACAATTGACGATAACCGCTGTCTGTTCGTACGCGTCTTCAAGAGCGCTGATACGCAGAGCACTACGAACCCGAGACCTAACACCATCCGCTGCAACCACAAGCTTTGAACGGATTCCACACCGCAAACCATCAGATTCGATTTCCGCCGTGATACCGGTGTCTTCTACGGTTAATGAATCCAGTCTTGCCGGTGCCTTACAGATAAGAGAATCCGCCTCCAGCAACCTAGGCCAGATCGCGCCACCGAAAATTCTATTCTCGATAGTGTAGCCCAGAGCAGAAACGCCCTCTTCCTTAGCAAGGATACGGGACGCTCCGAAACGGCCACGCTCTGATATATGGATCGACTTGATGGGTTCAGCCACCTGGGCAAAGTCCTCCCAAAGGCCAAGTCCCTGCAAAATCCTCTGACTACCATTAGCTAAAGCTGTCGAGCGATCATCAAAATTTGGTTGCTCTAAGAAACCAGGATCACGTTCCTCAACTAATACTGTCCGAATAGAGACCTGCGCTAGTGCGTGAGCTAGAGTTGCTCCCACCAAGCCACCACCGACGACAAGAACGTCACACTGGAGTTCATCTTGACTCAATGAGTGCGCTCCATGAAATTTTCAATTTCTTTTGCGCTGGAAGGCAGCTGATCGGACAACACTTCGGGACCGGTCTTTTGTAAATGAACATCGTCCTCCAGCCGAATACCAATACCCTTCCAACGCTTGGACACACCTCTGGCGTTCGGAGAAATGTAAATTCCGGGTTCAATGGTCATCACCATTCCCGGTTCCAGTAAACGCGGTTGCTCTGCCACCCTATAGTCGCCAACATCGTGCACGTCAATACCCAACCAATGGCCAGTCTTATGCATAAAATATGGACGATAGGCCTCGCTCTTTATCAGATTAGCAAGTGGCCCTTTGAGGATCCCCAGATCTCTGAGCCCACGGGTAATCTCTTTGACCGCGGCATCATGAGGGTCATTCCAGTGATTTCCGGGCTGTACCTTCTGTATAGCCATAGAATTAGCCGTGTACACAATGTCATATAGGTCCTTTTGAGATGCGCTAAACTGCCCGTTGATCGGAAATGTGCGAGTGATGTCGGATGCGTACAGATCGTACTCGCACCCCGCGTCGATGAGGATCAATTCACCATCATTCAGTACACCGCTGTTGTCGGTGTAGTGCAAGGTACAGGCATTGGCTCCCGCAGCCACAATCGGTGAATATGAACACTTGGCGCCGTGACGAGCAAACTCGTGTCGAAACTCAGCCTCGAGCTCATACTCCCTCATCCCTGGCTTACAAATGCTCATCGCACGCTGATGAGCTGCTACGGCAATGCGGGCGGAGCGTTTCATAACACTCACCTCGCGCCGACTTTTAAATAGACGCATTTCGTGCAGAAGATGATCCAGTGCAATGAGTTCGTCAGGCGCATGCCCGCTCTGACGCCTCGAGTGTAGACGGTGCATCCAGCCCAATAGACGCTGATCAAAGTCTACAAAAACACCCATGGAGTAGTAAACGCGATCACTCTGCTCAAGTAGACCAGGCAAAATCTCCTCGATGTCTTCCATTGGAAATGCGTCATCAGCTGCGTAATCCTTAACAGCCCCCTCCGGTCCGACACGCGCACCGTCCCACATCTCACGCTCGCTATTCCTCTCCCTACAAAACATGAGGAACTCACCCTGACGACGTCCAGGCATCAGCACCGCTACAGCTTCGGGCTCGCAAAACCCAGTAACATAAAAAAAATCGCTATCTTGACGGTACGCGTAGGTCGTGTCGCGGCTACGGAAACACTCGGGGGCAGCAGGCAACACCGCGATTCCACCCTGCCCAATAAGTTCCATCAAATGGCGTCGACGTCTTGCAAACTCCTGGGAATGCATTGCAGTACCAGTCAGTGGATGGTCTCTGAACCAAGAGGTGTAGTTTGCATCGCCTCGAGTTCCTCAAACATGATCTGCACACTAACGCGCACATGCTCAATTAACTCAGTCAACGCAAAATCTGCTTCGTCCTCATCATCGAACTCGTCCGCACTTGGGTCGGCTCGACTAATCTCTGACAAATCGTTCACGATTTCTCCTAACTGTATGGCACCAAGATCGTCCTCCTCCTTATCACCATCCAGCGAAAATCCTGCCAAACTGAGCCCAAAAAGAAATCCATGACACCAAAGGGCCAGCGCACCGACCCTCTCTTCTAAGGAAGCATCGTCTTCGGGAATCAGAGGATAAAAATCAAGTCCAGAACCCATTAAACTTCGCCACGAGTGGAGCTCCAACTCTCGGAGTTGATTGCGGGCAGTATCCAGAGCACCTTCTACCGGATCGCCGCCGCCAAGGCACTCCTCTACCCAGGTTGGAACTACTGAGCCCCCCCCTGCGCACAGCAACCCACATATCCCTCCATGCAGTTCGGAAACCGCGATAGATACCTGTGCTTGAGTCATAGCAGAATGTAGGACAGCATATTCGGTGAATCTCTCGGTCAACGAACCTCTCCGCAAAAACACGGTGAACAATGCTACCACTGTAAAGAGTTTTATTGACCCCTGGAGGTCCCCGGTTTTATAGTGACCGGATGAGCACCGAGGACACTAACAAACGCTTCGATTTAGAACTCCAACGACTAGAGAAGCGCCTGGACGAATTGGTGGTTGTCTGCCAGACACTACAAGAAGAAAACCACTCGTTGAAACAACGGCAAGATACCCTCATTGAAGAGCGGGCTACACTTCTACAAAAAAACGAACAAGTACGCGCTCGCGTTGAAGCTATGATTAATCGACTCAAGGCAATGGAGCAAGCACAGTGAATGATATGTTCGCCCACGTTACCATCCGAATACTGGAGAAGGAGTATCAGGTTGCTTGTCCCGCCGGTGAAAAAGCAGACCTACTAGCGTCAGCGGATTTACTAAATAAAAAGATGCGCGAGATTAGAGACAGTGGAAAGGTAGTCGGACTGGATCGCGTTGCTGTTATGGCAGCGTTGAATATGGCCAACGAACTACTCAGGAGAACTGGGGATGATCAGGCACTGAAAGATATCGTTGGCCTCAGAGTCAAAGCCATGGGCGAGAGACTGGATTCTGCTCTAGGCCCGACCCGGCAACCGAGTTTTTAGTTTTCGGCGCTCCCTGCGGTGTACGATGCGGATTGGATAGTCTTTCGACCCTAAATTCTGACCTTGGGGTTGTGTTCTGTCGGTGGCGTTGTGCAAATCCGGCAATGCCGGGAAGCCTTCAACTACCACGGCTTACCCCACCTTTTGCTCTGGTTCGAGAGCAACCATCTGCGACGACACTAACGGGGAGCGCCACCTTCGCCTCGGCAACTTGGAAGTTGAATTGATATCACCTTTATCTGAAAACTCTCTTCCCCCTAGCAACCGCCATCTCGCGCTACGAAAGAGGATCCGCAAACAGCGTAAAGCCTTGCCCGAGCAAGAGCGACGAGTTGCGGAACAGGATGCAGCAAGGAATCTGTTAAAGCTCGGAGCAGTTCTACATGCTCAGCGCATAGCAACTTATCTTTCGGTGGATGGAGAGCTAGATTTGGAAATGGCAATAATAGATTCGAGGGTACGGCGGGCTTTAATCTATGCCCCTGTTATAGAAAAGAACACTCTGCGCTTTGCGCCGCTTCGAGACGACACAGATCTTCGGGATAATGCCCTTGGCATTCCTGAACCTATAACTAATACCTACATCGCTCCGCGCCACCTTGATATCGTACTCACGCCGCTCGTCGCCTTCGATAATGACGGAACAAGGATCGGGATGGGAGGAGGATATTACGATCGCTGCTTCAAATTTCTGGCATCCTGTTCGAGCTGGCTCAAGCCGAAATTGATTGGAATTGGTTATGAGTTCCAACGTGTACACGATCTTGAACGTCAGTCATGGGACATCCCTCTCTGGGCTGCCGTGACAGACCGTGGCATCTATCGTTTTTGATAGCGGAGATACAAAAAATGAACCATTGGTTGATGAAATCCGAGCCCAATGACTTCAACATTGACGACCTACGAACAGCACCAGGACGAGAAACGTACTGGGATGGTGTACGCAATTACCAGGCACGAAACTTCATGCGGGATCAAATGAAGCAGGGGGATCTCATTTTTTTCTATCACTCAAACTGCGCGGAACCAGGCATCACAGGAATTGCTAAGGTAAGTCGAGAAGCCTATCCGGACCACACGGCCTTCGATCCTAAAGACAAACACTATGACCCAAAAAGTGACCCGGACAACCCTCGCTGGTACATGGTGAATATCAGCTATCAACGCAAATTAAACCGTATGATCCCCTTGAGTAAACTTCGCGAATATAGCGATAGGCAACTCAAAAACCTTGCTTTATTGCGACGCGGTAATCGATTATCGATTACACCAGTTGACACTAAGGAATGGTTTTTTATTTTGAGTTTAGAGTAACTCGACTACCTGAATGCCATACTTCCAACTATCTATAATCCGAATTTTGAACTGTTGTTCACGCTTTCATGTTTTAACGCTGTTCTTGAAATATGCAAAAACCCATAGCCCGCTGGAAATTTTGATCCTTTTATATATACTCCGACCCGGTTAACCCGACCGGAGACTGCCCATGGCTAAGAGACCTGCTTCGAAGAAGCGAAAGAAGGCACCAGCGAAACGCAAAGCCGCGAAACGTAAAGTGTCGAAAAAGCGCGCCACTAAGAAGAAGGCGACGCGTAAGAAGGCTAAGAAGAAAGCCACTCGTAAGAAAGCCAAGCGCAAGACTAAGAAAAAAGCTACTCGCAAAAAGGCCAAGCGTAAGGCTAAGAAAAAAGCTACTCGCAAAAAGGCCAAGAAAAAGGCCAAGCGAAAGGCTAAGAAAAAAGCTACACGCAAAAAGGCAAAGAGAAAGGCTAATAAAAAAGCTACTCGAAAAAAGCCCACGACTAAGCCTAAGAAAAAAGCTACTCCCAAAAAGGCCACGCTTAAGGCTAAGAAAAAAGCTACTCGCAAAAAGGCCAAGAAAAAGGCCAAGCGTAAGGCTAAGAAAAAAGCTACTCGCAAAAAGGCCAAGCGT
>JAZAGZ010000091.1:0-17451 GCA_036231525.1 Pseudomonadota bacterium
AGAATTAGAGAAAACAGCACACTCACCAGAACCATTGTCGTTATAGGGAGATAGAGTCTGAATGAAGGCCGGTCAATAATGATATCGCCCGGTAATCGGCCTAAAGGTAACTTCCCTATCCACGGCCAAGTCAATCCGATCACTAGTACTACCAACCCAATAACTATCAGCGTTCGTTGCATCGTCTCGGTATTGTACGTTGTATACACTCACGTAACTGTACCCTGCCTGAACATCCGCAATGGGATGAACAGAAACTTTCTTAGTGCGGCAAATCTTCCACAACGTAAGAGCTTACATCCAGGATTTCAGCCGGAGTCAACACCACGCCAAAGGAGGGCATTGTATTGAAACCATCTCTAACCCGTTGCATAACTACGGCAAGATTTGTCGACGCATCCAGCGGGACACCGCCACCATGACCGCCTTCCCCATCAGCACCATGGCAGAACGCACACACCCCATCGTAAAGCGTCTGGCCGTTAGCTATATCAACTACTTGATCTGCCGCAGAAGGCACCGTATTGACTGTAGATGCTGTGGTTGCCTCAGATACTTCATCCATCGAACCATTCAATGAAAAGAGCCATACGCTGTCACCGCGTGCTGAATTCGCAAAAAGATTACCAGCTGAATACGCCACTATGAATTGCTCCCCATTATGCTCAAATGAGCTAACCGCGGAGTTCATACCAGCACCAGTCTGAAATTCCCAGAGCAGCGCTCCGTCACTGGAATCCAGTGCGGTCAGCCGTCCGTCGTTTCGACCGAGAAACACCAGCCCTCCTGCCGTTGCGAGAGATCCACTGTAGCAGCGATCCACTAGTCGCTGCTGCCAGACAATCTTGTTAGTTCTCATATCCATAGCAGTGAAAACCCCTGTGGCATAACCCGGTATCGCATGGAACGTGCCTCCCAAAAATCTTTCTCCCTCCACCGGCGGCAGCTGTTCGTCTTCGCCGCCACTAAAGAAAGACATCCGATCTGTCGCACATACATAGAGGTATCCTGTTGCAGGATCATATGCACTCCCCGGCCAGTTCGCACCACCGTTATGACTAGGTTTTGCCACCACACCCTCTGTCCAGAAGGGCGTATAAATACGCCCTTGGTTCACCAAGGGCGGGTAACCCTCTGGTGTGATATCTACATGCTGAGGCACAAAGGCATCCCCAATTGGATAGGGTTGGGTTGCCGCAGTAGCTTGGCGAGGCTCTTGTGGTACGGGGCGTTCTTCTATTCCGATCAAGGGCTCTCCCGTTTCTCGATCCAGGATATACACCCAACCAGTTTTACTAGGCTCTGCCAGAGCTCTCCTCATCTCACCATCGATTTCAATATCAAATAGAACGACAGGGCTGGGGGCATCAAAATCCCAAATATCATGATGAACCTGCTGGAAATGCCAACGATACTCTCCAGTCTGTGCGCTCACTGCAACGATGGAGGTCGTGAAAAGATTATCCCCAGGCCGAATCGCTCCGTTAAAATCGGGGCCTGGGTTACCTGTCGAGAAGTAGATAAGATCCAGCGTCGGATCTACTGCCGGCGTCTGCCAAACGGTCCCACCACCATAGAGATAAACGTCATTGTCTTGGGGCCAGGTATCGTGTCCAAACTCGCCAGGTCCAGGAACTGTGTAAAACGTCCAGGCGAGTGTGCCGTCATCCGCATGATAGGCTTTGACCCGCCCTCTTACACCAAACTCGGCACCCGCAAACCCGGTTACAATCAGGCCGTTGTAGTACAACGGCGCACTGGTTATACCAAAACCCTCCTCCCATCGTTCCGCTTGAGTCGACCATAGGACGCCTCCCGTCCGCTGGTCCAAAGCAACTAGTTTGCCATCAAGCTGCCCTACAAATACCTTACCCTCGCCCAAGCCTACACCGCGACTAGTCCAGCCACAGCAAATTGTGTCGATCGACTGTTCAAGGTTTGCCTCATAGGACCAAAGTATCTCGCCTGTATCCACCTCTATAGCGAATACATCATCTGCACCGGTAACGATATAAACAACACCGTCATAGATTAATGGCTGTGCTTCTCCTGAGTATTTGTTGTCGAGCCCTGAGCCATTCAGTCGGGCTCTTACAGAACCTTTCAACTGGGCAACATTATCTCGATTGATCTGATCCAATGGCGAATAGCGTTGGTTGTAAACGTTACCACCATTAGTAATCCAATCTTGTCTGGGTAGTGATACCAAGCGTTCAGTGGAGAATGCTGGAGACGGATCAATTCTGGACACGCCTCCAGACTGTGCGAAACCAATGCTGATCGAACCAAAAATGGCTGCGAAAAAAAATATGGCGCTCCTTACGTACTTTAAGGTGCTGTGTCGAACAACCATTTTAAGGCTCCCATCTATTAGTTATCATTTCGGCTTAATCACGATAATAATCGATTTTTTACACTCCGCGTCGAAGGAGACTGCTATGCACCAAAATCACAGCACATACACGGCCGTTGCTTCATGCGCCTTCTTGACCATTGCTCTCTCATCCAACGGATTTGCCCAGCTCAATGCTTTAGCGGTGAACTATGTAATAGCCAGTGAGAGGCTCCATACCGCCGGCCAACCTGACATGACTCAGCTTAGCACTGTGGCGGATCGCGGTTTTGGGTTAGTGATAAATCTTGCCCCACCAACCAGTCAGAATGCCATTGCGACCGAAGGGCAGTTGATCACATCAACTGGCGCTAGCTACTTAAATATTCCCGTAGACTGGGAAAACCCTACTTATTCTGACTTTGCCCTATTCAGTGGTGTTCTTAATCAATCAGGGGATCGACAAGTCCTTGTCCACTGCATGCTAAATTTCCGTGCCTCCATGTTTACTTTTTTATATCGAGTCGTGCACGAGCAAGTGTTGGCTGAAGAAGGGTTCAAAGCCGTAACACAGGTTTGGGAACCCGAGGATCATTGGATTGAATTTGGGCAGATGGTACTTGATCGACACGGAATTGATTTTGAACTTCGGTAGTTGCGTACCCGTCTTTAGGCGAGACTTTTGATCTTGTAAGATATCTTTACGGATTGAGAATAATATTTATTAAAAACAATTGGTTATAATAATATAAAATATCACTCTAAATACACTGGAGCCCTGTAAATATCCTGTTTTGAGATGAATCTGGGACTGGGATCGACTAGCGACCGGGCCTTATGTGTGTATCTAGTTTGCGGTGGGAACACTGAAAAACAGAGGGAAATATATGAATAAGAACCGAGTACTTCTTTCGCTCATTTTCTTTGCTGCCTCAACTGCGGTAGGTGAAGTTGTACGCATTGATATTGAACGTAGCCACGAAATCGCTAGCGGTACCTCATATGGCCTCGCTGGCTCTTATGAGAGCATTGTTGGCAAGATTCATTACGCCGTGGACCCCGACAACAGTATTAACCAAATCATTACCGATATTGGCTATGCGGCAACAAACCCTGCTGGACTTGTAGAGTTTTCAACAGATTTTTATTTGATCAAACCAAAAAATATCGAATTGGGAAATGGTGCGGTCTTTGTTGAGATACCTAACCGCGGTACTAAAGGGATTCTTCCTCGTTTTAATCGCGCTGCTGCGTCACTCGACCCCATATCACATGAGCACATGGGTGACGGGTTCCTCTTACAACAAGGGTTTACTCTCCTATGGATAGGATGGCAACACGATTCGCCTCTCCAACAAGGTCGGCTACGCGTCTACCCACCTATCGCCACCAACCATGATGAGACTATTGAGGGTCTGGTGCGGAGCGATATCATCGTCTCAGAAAAAGCATTTTCCCACTCGCTTGGAAACCGCGACCATATAGCCTACCCAGTTAAAGATCCTGCTGATCCACGTAATGTTCTAACGGTTCGAGATGGATTAATGGCAGAGCGCCAAATCATCCCCCGCGAACAATGGCAGTTTGCCCGCAGAGAGGGTGGGCGCCCCGTTCAAGATCCAACTATGGTCTATTTGGGTGCTGGATTTGAACCTGGCCGGATCTACGAAGTGGTATACATCTCGCAAGACCCTCCCCTTGCAGGACTAGGGCTTGCAGCGATTCGCGATGCAATTTCACTAGTGAAGTATGGCTCGGCTGACAAGTTAGGAATTCCAAGCGGCGCCATTGATAGAGCTATTACTTATGGTTCTTCACAGAGCGGACGATTATTGCGTACCTATTTATACGACGGTTTCAACGAAGACGAACAACATAGAAAAGTATTTGATGGCGTCATTCCCCACATTGCGGGTGGCGCAAGAGGCAGTTTCAACCAACGCTTTGCCCAAGCATCCAGAGCGCCGGGTGGTGCTTTTGAATATCCGAACAGGGTCTTTCCGTTTTCCGACGAAATGCAAATAGACCCTGCAACCGGCATGCAGGATGGTCTGTTGGCCCGCGTAACCCCCTCTTCTATGCCGAAAATATTTTATACAAACTCCTCTACGGAATACTGGAGATCTGTTGGAGCACTTACACACACTACAGTAGACGGAAAACAAGACTTACCGCTCTTGGATAACGTGCGCACTTATAATTTTGCTGGCACTCAGCATGGGCCCGCGGCATTCCCACCAGGAGCAACTAGCAGCGGTCAGTACGCGCCTAACCCAAACGATTACACATGGTTTTTGAGAGCATTATTGGTTCGCATGGACCAATGGATAAAAGATGGTCGGCTGCCGCCACAAAGCCGCTATGCAACTCTCAAACAAGAAACGCTAGTAAATTTTGAGGCCATGTCGTTCCCCAAAATACCCGGCGTATCGCCGTTGACAGAGGTCAGCATTGCCTACGCGCTTAACTTTGGTCCAGATCTTGCATCTGAGGGAATAATTACGCGCGAACCTCCCGGCCTTGGTTTACCTTACCCGTTTCTAGTCCCTCAGGTCGATGAAAGTGGTAATGAAGTCGACGGACTCAGATCAACTGATGTTACTGTACCGCTTGCAACATATACCGGTTGGTTGCCTACAAACCCAGTCTCCGGTACAGGACTCTACGTACCCTTTGCCCTCACACGCACCGAGCGCGAAGCCAATAATGATCCGCGTTTATCCATTGAAGAACGTTATGAAAGTCGTGCGCACTATCTTGGACTGGTCGCAGAATCTGCGCTAGAGCTAATCGATGGTGGCTACCTGTTAGATCAGGATCTACCACAAATCCTTGAAGTCAGTGGAAAACATTGGGACTACCGAACAAACAAACTTGAATAATTATGAAGAAACGATAGTGCAATACGCATTCCGTAAAATTGTTTTTTATCCACGCACATTAGGATCGACAATGTGTTCGGCATCACGCTCCTCACAGGGTACAGATCCAAAAAAGAAGGCCTCAGGATCTGGATTGAGTCGGCTCCGTTGAGGATCCAGGGTCCAGGGTTCTAGCAACATTGTGTCATCCACTGTAGCTTCCCAGTGCAGCGTATTCCCCTCACGATAAATCCGCTCCGTAACCGTCATGTCCCAACTATGGATATACCCTGTCCAACCCAGCCAGCTTTCATTGTTGAATCCAACCGATTCAATGACCAGCGTATCATCCTCCCAGTGACCAACCCCATAACCTAGCCAGCTTGTATCGGCCACCTGCAGAGAATGATGATCGCGCCCATCCAACGGAATAACTCGGTATGCAGCCGGCCCATAATTAACCCGAGAATCGTATAAAAAAACAATCTCGGTCGGTGTTTGTATAATCTTGTGCGGTGGCCCTACCCTCGGCACTCCGGCTGGCCGACAATTAAAGACCGGATCTTGCGTTAAACCGTTCCAATCCAGATCCTGTACCGTGTCCCAGTGCTCAGGCTTATAAAGTGGCTTATTCCGGTGCGAACGTTCAAGGACCGCAAAGTCTTTTTCGAAATTTGCAATATCATTGTTCCGTGATGGGAGATTCAGGGTGATATCCCCAGCTGCATCCGGGCCTGCAGTAACCCCTGCATTGCGAATCAGAATCCAATATCCAGATAGATCTGGGTGCCCATCCGCGGTGCGTGGTACTTCTTGCGTCTGCGCCGGAACGAGGCAACTCAATGCTAGAGCGACAAGTATGCTTTTTACCTCACTAGACAAGATAAACTTTCTATTCATATCAGTATCCTTGATACCTGCAGATCAGTGACATCATAAAGAACAATTTACTACTGTTATTGGGACGGATCTTGACCACGCATAAGGAGGCGCGTCCCTGATGGCAAGGTAATAGCAACCATTAATCCAAGCGGCTCACCATTACGGGCGGGGTTATATTCCACAGTGTACTCACGATCTACAGCAAGCTCTTTGAGTAGTCCGGCCCTGCGTAGTGCGTTTAACGCCACGGATTCGATTGCCCAATTTACGACCTGTCCATTACCCTCATCTACGTCGAGATAAAAGTAAGGGTGCGGGTTAATTAACTCGACCTTAGTCATTACCCCGGTCAGGGTCTCAAACTCATCAACGGCAAACTGAGCTTGTACAGCGTGGTGGGCAGACGCCATAAACGATGCGCCTAAGAAAAAGGCAAGAAATACGTACATAGAAGGTATCTTTAGTTTCTTCATTGAGAGCTCCGTCTCAGCAGTTCAGGTGTTGGAAACACTACATATGGATTTTGAAAAAATTCCGTTACTGTTATATCCAGCGTCGTCTCACCGCCCAGTGTGTGGACAATACGTGATGGAAAATAAACATCCAGTATTGGCCAGTCAATGTAGTCAGTGTAAGTGGCCTCAAGCAAAGTCTGACCCAGTATCGGGTGCTGAATAGTCATCTCAACCGTCTCGGGCCGGCCATCGTTATTAAGCAACACTCTGACCGGAATACCGTTTATATCTAAACCCAGCACCCCAGACCCCACTCTCACTGCATCCGGGTTAGCTACCACTGCATGGATGGCACCGTGTGGTGTCAACCAAATCTGCTGTAACAGTTCAGCCGCCTGATCTGCAGAGGACGGGGTAGGATCAATCCCAGGTAATCTTTCATCCCAAGCTTGGCTATCACGAATGACATGTATTGCTCTTTGCTCCTCCCCATCAGAGTCTATATGCGTCATATCCCATCGCATGGCAGGAATAAAGTAGTTGATGCCTACAGTGGCATTGGTTATATCAGCACGCATCCAACTCCCATCAGCTTGGGGCGCGCTCATCCAACCCTGGCCCGAAAACTCGACAGTATTAATCGCATCCATTCTACGGCGTGCACCAAACCCTCTGACCATACCAAGCGCCTCTGCACTACCCTCAATCAGCCTGGCATCACCGGTCAGCGCCTGAGCGTGCCCAAACTGCGCAAAGAGCGATGTCGCCACGATCGTCAATATGAGCCTGAATATCATCGTCAAACCACTCCTTGTGCGATTCGCATTACTCGAAACCCGACCGCATTCATTACAAGTTCTAATGTTCTTTGTTCGGGCATCGCGACAAAAGCCCAACTTCTCTATATTGTCATATTGTCTGATTTTACCCATCTTGGGGCGAGAATTATCATATTAGGAAAGTTTAGACAGAGTCTAGCTCAGTTTTATGCCACTATGACGCTATCCAAATGAGAGGTAACGCCATAGAAAAACAACATCTGTCTGTTAAAGAAAGCCTTCAACCAAGCACCTTCTTCTGTGCCCTGATGGGTGTAATACCCCCTCTTAGCCGGGACTTTGGGGGGGCAGCGGCAGAAAAACCCCCTTCCGATCAAGATGGGCGCTCGCCGCGGAATGAGTGACAGTATAAAATAGGGACTCGTAAGCCAGTTTCCCCAAAGAAAATGATAGCGCTGCGACCAACCGTTACAAGGACGTATGGTGGCCGCGCACAATGAGGAGCACTCCGCATCATGAGTTCAGGGCAATTTGATTTCTCACTCGCTATAGGCGGCGCCGCCGGTCAAGGCATAGCTACTCCTGGCAATATTCTTGCACGAACTTTTACCCGCCGTGGACTCTGGCTAAATGCATACAACGCTTATCAATCTATTGTGCGCGGCGGGCACATCTTCCTAACTATGCGAATCAGTGACAAAGAAATTTATAGCCACGGTGATGGTTTGGATATGTTGTTGTGCCTAAATCAGGACACCATGGATAGGCATTTAGGACTCATGGGACCGGGAGGACAGGTCATCTTTGACGGGGATAAAATCATACCGGGCGAGACCCCAGAAGGAGTCCAACTATGCCCGATGCCCATCAAAGAACTCTCAAATAAGAGTCGTAACAAAGTTATTCAAAACACTATTGCGCTTGGAGTCATTAATAACCTCTTAGGCCTTGAGTTTGAGTTATTGGAAAATTCACTTAAGCAACAGTTTGGACGCAAGGGCGACGCCGTCGTTGAGGAAAATGCTAGTGCTGCAAAAGCCGGCTACGAGTATGCCAAAGAACACTTCAAAGCCTATCCCGAACCACTCGCAACCGGGCCAAAACCTCTGGCGCTATGGACTGGAAATGACGCCCTGGCGATGGGTGGCGCAGCTGCCGGGGTTAAATTTTATACGGCTTACCCAATGAGCCCGTCTACTGGCGTATTACACTGGATGGCTGCGAATGCCCGTGAGCTTGGCATTATGGTTCGGCAAGCAGAGGATGAAATTGCGGTCGCTAATATGGCTATTGGCGCAGCCCATGTAGGTGCTCGGGCAATGTGCGCAACCTCTGGTGGAGGATTTGCTCTGATGACGGAAGCTGTTGGCGCAGCTGCGATGATGGAAATCCCCGTGGTATTCATCAATGTAATGCGAGCAGGCCCCTCAACCGGGGTACCTACTAAGACCGAGCAGGGAGATCTTTGGCAAGTTCTTGGTGCCAGCCAAGGCGACTTCGAACGATTGATCGTAGCACCGACAGATGCGCTCGATGCTTTCAAAACTGTTCCTGAACTCTTCAACCTCTGCGATCAACACCAATGCCCCGGAATAGTCATCACCGACTTGTTGATCTCCGAAGGCACCTTCAGCACCGACCCCGATAACCTTAACCTCCAACCCGAGATTGATAGAGGTGAGATCGTTACCAATGGTGCTAATAACGATGATTATCTACGCTACGAGTTGACTGATAGCGGCATCTCACCGCGCGCACTGCCCGGACTCGAGGGGCACGTACATGTAGTGGCAACGGATGAGCATGACCAAGATGGTGTGATCATCAGTGACGAATTCACCAATCCACATAAACGCCGTCAAATGGTCGAAAAGCGTGCTCGAAAAATCGCGAATATCGTTGAAAAAATTGAGCCCCCTAAACTTGATGGGCCGGCGGATGCCGACGTAACCCTAATCGGTTGGGGATCAACCTATGGCGTGATCAAGGAAGCAATTGAACAGCTTGCATCGAAGGGTGTTACTGCAAATCATCTATCGATTCGCTGGATCGTGCCATTCCATGCAGAAGCGGTCATCAATATTGTTAATGACGCCAAGCACACAATTATTGTTGAGAACAATTATTCGGGACAGTTTCATCGCTATTTACGTAGCGAAACAGGCCTTGCTATCGACGGGCATATCCGCAAGTACGATGGCGAACCCTTCATGCCCCATCACATCGTTGATGGGGTCTTAGAACAGATCGCGGGCAACACTACTCACTCTGTCCCGTTTCAGGAAATAATGGTTTAGAGGGCTCCAAAATGGATGGAATAGATACCAGACAGCTTGTTCTTGACCCACAAACGGCTAATGACTTCAAAGGCAAGGTAGACCCGGATTGGTGTGCTGGCTGTGGAGACTTTGGCGTACTCAACAGCTTACGAAAAGCCTGCCTAGATCTTGGGCTCAAACCGCATGAAATTCTTACTATTAGCGGTATCGGCTGCTCCTCAAACTTCCCTGGATTCTTCAATTCCTATGGAATGCATACCTTACATGGCCGGTCACTTGCTGTGGCAACTGGTGCAAAAATGGCCAACCATGAGCTGACCGTCTTCGTGACAGGAGGAGATGGCGATGGCTACGGCATCGGTGGCAACCACTTCACCCATACCGCACGCCGCAACGTTGATCTAACCTACATCGTTATGGACAACGAAATCTACGGTCTCACAACCGGGCAGTTGTCACCTACCAGTTCACTAAATATGAAAACCAAAAGCTCTCCACATGGAAGCATCGAATTTCCGTTCAACCCGATAACCTCAGCGATCATGAACGGCGCAACATTCGTCGCCCGGGGATTCAGCTCCGATACAAAACACCTAACCATGCTTATGCAACAAGCCATTGAGCATAAGGGTTTCTCACTTATCAGTGTATTTAGCCCGTGCATTACATTTAACCATGACAACACCAACGCTTTTTTCAAACCTCGCATCAAAAAGCTTGAAGATGAAGGCCACGATCCAAGTGACTGGAAGGCCGCGTGTGAGAAGGCCATGCTTTGGGGGGATACCATCTATACAGGACTTTTCCTGCACGTAAAGGATCGCTTATCGCTCGATGCAGCGGAACCCATACTCACTGATGGAGGCGCAATAAGCAGCCGCTCTCTAGAACTATCTAAAGAACAGAGTAAAAAGATTGTCGACCGAATGATGTGACCTGTCTTGACTGAGGATGTTCGATAATAAGGTCTTATCTCCTCCTCTAATGCCTAGTTGCTGATGCCATAGAGCACAACGGGTTCTAGAGCATTCTCGTAGATCGGTAAAACCGTTGAGGCAGAGTTTCGAGGCGTTAGTGTGTATTTTTTTCAACACCCAACCGGATTAAAGCATCGTTGAGTTAATGGAACTTTTGGATGTGATATTGCCGTGGCACCAGCAGCGATAGACATTCTCGAAACGTTTACGAATTTTTTTTGTGGGTCTGTATACGATACAGATATATTATAATCAGGACTGCAGAGGCCTTGATTCCAACAACAAAAAAGTGGTTCTCATGATTTCTCGTCTTGCCTGCCTTTTATCCCTAGCTAGCAGTATTGTTTTTGCTCAAAACGAGACCAATATGATTCAAAACGAAATCAATATGACTTTGAGTTCTGCAATAGATGATGTGGAAGAAAAGGTCATCGCGTGGCGTAGGCATATTCATGAACATCCGGAACTCTCGAACAGAGAGTTTGAAACGGCTAACTTAGTAGCTGCCCACCTTGAGGGCCTGGGGTTTGATGAGATTCAAACTGGCATAGCTCACACTGGGGTTGTAGGTACGTTGAGGGGTGGGCAGCCAGGCCCCACCGTAGCGTTAAGAGCTGACATGGATGCGCTTCCAGTAAAGGAAATGGTTGATTTACCATTTGCTTCGAAGGTCATGGCCGAATACAACGGACAGGAAGTTCCCGTTATGCATGCGTGCGGTCACGACACCCATGTTGCCATCCTCATGGGGGTTGCCGAGGTTCTCTCGGGAATGCGTGAAGATATCCATGGTACGGTCAAATTTATTTTTCAGCCTGCCGAAGAAGGTGCTCCAGTGGGCGAGCAGGGTGGCGCGAAACTCATGATCGATGAGGGAATATTAAGTGGAAACGATCGACCGGAAGCAATCTTCGGTCTTCATGTCTGGCCAAGGGAATCCGGTACGCTTGGTTATCGCCCTGGCAGTACAATGGCGGCAGCTGATTGGCTTAAGGTTGTGGTAGAGGGACGACAAGCTCATGGCTCAAGTCCTTGGTTGGGGGTGGATCCTATTATCGTTGCCGGGCAAATCATGACCGCCCTTCAAATGATTCCGAGCCGTCAACTAGACGTCACGAACGCACCTGCTGTGGTTTCCATCGGTTCCATCCACGGCGGTGTCCGCGGAAACATCATTCCAGATCATGTGGAATTGACGGGAACCATAAGGACATTTGACCGGGCCATGCGGGAAGATTTGTTGGAGCGAGTTCACAGGACCGCTGAGAACATTGCGGCAAGCGCCGGAGCAACAGCAACAGTTACTATTGACAGTTATTCCCCGGTTACCAGAAATGATCCGAGCCTTGTTAATAAAATGCTACCAACGTTGGAATGGGCTGCAGGGCCCGGAAAGGTACAGGAGATCCCATTGATCATGGCCGCGGAGGATTTCTCTTATTTTCAGGAGCAGATTCCAGGGTTCTATTTTTTTCTTGGAGTAAATGCTGACGGAGTCGAACAAGGCGATGCAGCGTCAAATCACTCACCTTATTTCTTTGCAAATGAGGATAGTCTTGTTGTGGGCATTCGTGCCATGGCCGGCTTGGCCCTGGATTATTTACGCAAAAGATAACCAAAGGCCTTGAAAGGCCAAAAGAAAAACTATTGGGAGTTGCCATGCAGTATATAAGTTACGTGAGATGGCTTGTGACCGGAGCCGGCGTATCCATAGTTTTTAGCGGATGGGTCTTTGCCCAAATCAACGAAGAAGTCAATGCTCGCTCTGACCTCTATTCCATGGATCAGAGCTTTTTCAAATTGCCAAATGGAAGGAATATCGGCTCAACAGCTGGAATTGCGCTCGACAATGATGGCAGTAGCATTTGGACATTTGATCGGTGCGGCGACAATTGGTGCTTTGACTCAATATTTGCTCCTATTCAGAAATTCGATGCGTCGGGTAATCTGGTACGAAGTTTCGGTGCAGGCATGTTTGTTCGCCCTCATGGCATCCATATTGATCCTGAAGGAAATGTATGGGTAACTGACGCAGAGGGTCCAGACGGCGTAGATCCGAGGCGGGATGGTAAAGGTCACCAGGTATTTAAGTTCAGCTCGGATGGCGAACTCCTAATGACGCTAGGCAAACCTGGTATTGCTGGAGATGGATTAGATGAGTTCAATCAACCATCGGCTGTACTCATCGCACCTAACGGCGATATCTTCATCGGAGATGGGCATGGTGGAGAGTCAAACGCCCGTATTATGAAATTTTCAGAAGATGGTACATTCATCAAAACATGGGGCACAAAAGGAACAGCACCTGGTCAATTTGAGGAGCCGCACACACTCGCTATGGACTCCAGCGGCCGACTGCTGGTCGGAGACCGAGGAAACAGCCGGATTCAAATCTTCGACCAGGACGGAAACTTTATGGATGAATGGAACCAATTCGGCCGGCCCAGTGGGATGCATATCGACAGTAACGACATCCTTTATGTAACTGACTCAAGCTCTGACGAGAATACCAACCCTGGCTGGAAGGAAGGCATCAGGATCGGAAACGCCACAGACGGCAAAGTTACGGGATTTATTGATGATCCTGATCTCAATGGATCTCAGGAGGGCGTAATCGCAGATGTTGATGGAAATATTTACGGGTCACTCACACGCGGAATGGCTCTGAGAAGATACGTTAAAAACTAACAAGCCTTAGGATCAAACATAATTTCTGACTTACCATACGTGTTCAAGCCAATTTTTTTGCTTCTGACCGCATTAGCCACAGCCCCTGTGGTGTACGCGCAGCAGTTCCATTTTGATCGGTTATCTCCCGATTATTTAGAAGTGTTGCCACCATCAGCGCGTGTTAACGGCACCCCAGGAAACATCCGTATCACGCAAAGTACTTGCCAAAGCCTGCCAAACGCAGCTCTTCGGCAACGCATTGTTGATATTGCTGCCCAAGAATGGGGCTTCTTTGGCTTTTTAGTCCTGGATCAAACAACTGTCACAGAATCGGAGTCCCGTATGCATCGCAGACGGTACCGGGGACCCCGACTAAACCCTCAGGAATCGGCGCGCGTTGCTGATTCCATTGCCGGTTATTGGTCTGTTACCTCAGACGGCGATTGGATTCTAAGACGCCAGAATACAGTCTGGAATGGTCCAAGCGGTATCGCTGCAAGATGGAGAGATCCTTGGTCCGCTGCCTTCGTTTCCTGGGTTATGTGCGAAGGTGGCATAGGCGAATTAAGCCAGTTTCACCGCTCCATCGCCCACCATACTTACATTGATCAGGCTATTGAGGCCCGTGATGATGATGCCTCACTAGCGGCATTCGTGGCATACGACGTTGGAGAAGTTCCGATTGAACCTGGCGACCTACTCTGCTCAGCACGCCGATCAGCGTACCGTTCAATTGCGGAAAGGAAAGAAAGAATTGGTGATGGCATTCGCTCTCATTGCGATATCGTCATGAAAATGGATGAAGAGAACGCGAGAATTCTTGCCATTGGTGGCAATGTGCGTGGCGCGGTGCGCTTAAAGCTCCTTCCTGCAGTCTTTTCACAGAGACAAGATAGAAAACCCTCTGTGCAAGCTGTCGGGCGAGGCAGTCGTAGCGTATTTGCGCATTTAAAACTGCGCGCTGCTTCCACTGAAGCGGGAGCGCTTGAGAACACTCCAACAATTCGAGCTATCAGCGAGCAAGATCACAGATTGTCCTGGTTGGAACAAAGGCTCAAAGGCGGACTTACACCTAATTGCTGTCGAGAGACTGTACCTACATCAAACGCTGCCTCTCAGTACTCTGAAAAGTTACCCCGACCCCTCTGAACCAGGCCTTTCACTAAAAATACTCTTCCATTCTTGTTTATGGCTAGGTAGCCAATTCTGCAGTTTTAGTAAATCTGGTTATTTCTGCTGTTATATTGGAAGCACGCGGGACATCAGGGGCTGCTTTTGGCAAAATTGGAAGTAATGGACGCCTGGGGGGGGCTGTTATGTGCGTCGCTCGATTCATCCTGGTAATGCTACTCCTGTCTTTTTCGTGCACCGTGTTCTCACAAGGCATGATCGAATACGTCAACAGGCAGGATCGGTTTAGCATGTATGGACCAGGCGAACCTGAGATACAGAAAGTTTCCTACCTTTCAGAATACGGTGTAGAGTTTCCAGCAAACGTATATACCTACGAAGATGGCCCTATCCACTACTCTCTTACGGTAGTTGATTACACTGACGCCAAACGAAT
Organism: Pseudomonadota bacterium; assembly: GCA_036231525.1. Classification (GTDB taxonomy): domain Bacteria; phylum Pseudomonadota; class Gammaproteobacteria; order Steroidobacterales; family Rariloculaceae; genus UBA6522. The sequence continues at coordinate 14,803 of JAZAGZ010000091.1, forward strand.
ACATTCTGAGCGCAGCAACAAAACCTCTGCAGATGATGGATCGCTCTACTGGGCCGTTGATGTACTCGCATCAATTGCCTACGCGGCGTCGAATATCCGCAAGCGAGGTGGTGAAATAACGTATGACGCATGGCACTACATACAGCGGGTTGAGGGACATCAACTACAAATTACCAACGCTGATCAATCTCGCACGTATGCTGGAATTTATTTACATGAAAGTCTCCTCTACATAGCGGAGGCAACTGTGCCCGAAACCGCCCCTCCGCCAACCTTTTTTCAACAATCACTGACCCTGTTAGACGACGAGGGCACCGAGGTACACTACAATTACATTCATTCACCCCGACTCAGAATTGGGGGAGGATGAAACTAACCAACCCATATAGATGCCAAATGAGGCGTTAGAGGGAAGGAGGATTCTTTAATGTACGCTTTATCCAGAAAGCTCGTAAACATGGTGACGGTCACTGCAATAGTATTTGGCCTCGCTGGCAGTCCGGCTTACGCTCAGTTCGGCACTCCGTCTAGCTCCCAAGAAAGCCTGGATGAATTGCGCCGATACCGCGGCGATGGTGATAGCCCTCCACCATCAGCGCTCGTAAATCAGCGCTCAGATGAAACCCTGGACGCAGCTCGAGCTGCTTCACCACAAACTGCCGAATCCACCTACGCCTACTTCCAGGACGAAGCTGAAGCGTCTATTGCAAGAGCTATAGAGCGCGTTTGGGATCCTACACTCCCTCGCCCCGAGCCTCCCCGAACACCTTGGGGGGATCCAGAACTAAATGGATACTGGGAAAATGTGGCCTACACTCCCTTGGAACGACCTGAAGCGCTCGCTGGAAAACCTCTGTACACACACCAAGAGGCCATTGAGACTTTTCAGCAGAGAGTACTCACAGATGCTTCCGTTGATCCAGCAACGGTGCATTACGATTGGACTGAATTTGGCATGGATAACTGGCAAAGTCCTATCCGCCCGAATCGACGAACATCGCTAGTTGTAGACCCACCTAATGGTCGAATCCCTACCCTAACACCCGCAGGACAGGAAAGATTTCAAGAGCAATTGCGGCGCCATACTCTGGAATCCCGAGGCTTGTACGAGCGTTGTATCTTAGGCAATGACGGACCACCGGAAGTCCCCTTTGTACAAAACACCGGGCAAGCTCAAATCATACAAACTCAGGATTACGTGGTACTAATTACCCAGGCAAACAGTGACGTCCGTATTTTTCACTTAAATGAATCTGCACATGCGCCAAATAATATTCGTAATTGGTCTGGGGATTCACGCGCACACTGGGAAGGAAACACGCTGGTAGTTGAGACTACAAATTTCCACCAAAACCGTAAATGGAAAGGCGCATTAGGTAACTTAAATCTTGTTGAGCGCTTCACCCGAGTTGCTGACGATACACTCCTGTGGGAAGCCACAATGACAGACCCAACAACTTGGGAAGCTCCTTGGACTGTCGAGGTCCCTTGGCCCAGGATGGAGCCACCGGGTTTATTCGAGTTTGCATGCCATGAGCAAAATTACGGAATCATTAACGTTGTGCGAGGTGCCAGAACCCGAGCATCAGAATATGAAACTGAATTGGCGCGGTAAGGAGCTAACGTTTTGTCAAACAAAATCCGGCTCCATGATAAAACCTCTCAGCGCTAACCGCGATTCGTCGACAAATGGGAGACCCCGTGGATAAAAAAATCGTGGTCTCAATGGTCACGATCATTAGTCTGATTCTGGGGGGGGAAACCAGCCCGCAAGACTTACAAGGTGATGCACTACAACCGCTTGGAGAAGCCTTGTTTGAGTTACCCGAAGACGGCGGTGTCTACATCCCCTCAACACCGAATACCGTCCAATGGGGATCATTACCAAATCGCAACACAGAACCACTGCTCACAGTAGCTTCGGGTACAGTCGTCACCTTTGATACTGTTTCACACGAGGGCATCCTTGAAGACCAAGGTCGCAACCCGTTGATGTATTTTGCCCAACATGGGGTTACATCGGATCAAGTGCTTCGCGATGCCGTTATGATTGCGGCATCGACACTGGCTCATGATTTCGATGAAGATGGGCCTCATGTTGTGACTGGACCGGTCGCGGTCGAGGGTGCTCGACCTGGCGATGTTCTCAAGATTGAGACCCTTGGTCTCATCCCCCGTGTTCCATATGGGATCATCTCAAGCCGGCATGGGAAGGGAGCACTGCCGGGAGAATTTCCGGAAAATGATGCGCCACAAGGTGGTAGCTCCGATCAGCCTGATCTGTATAACAATGTCTCAATCTTCACAGAAATTGAAGAGACTCATGGTCGACAGTATGCAATTTTATACAACCGGAATGGCGAAGCCGTACGCTTTGCGATTGCCCCATTTATGGGAATTATGGGCGTCGCGCCTGATACACGAAACAAAGTCAACTCAATCCCTCCGAACACGTACGGTGGCAATCTCGATATCAATGAGTTAGGTGTTGGATCAACGCTGTACTTACCCGTTCAGATCCCGGGGGCTCTTTTTTACGTGGGCGACCCACACTACGCGCAAGGCGATGGCGAGGTGGCCCTAACAGCTCTGGAAGCCCCGCTGCGAGGCACTTTTCGCCTCACATTACTTCCGGCCGGCGATGCCGGT
>JAZAGZ010000092.1:0-13072 GCA_036231525.1 Pseudomonadota bacterium
CCATAGCACCTGCATAGGAACCCAGAACCTCTTCCGGATCTATGCCCTCCTCTCTGGCTAACAGAAAGAAAGCTTCCAACTCCGATGTGAAAAATGCTGACCGCGGTGGGTACGCAAAAGCAAGAGTCGCTAGAGAATCAATTACGCGATAACTGCCCATCCGCTGGCCATAATAGGTCTCGATACCGAGGATGGCTACCAAAAGTTCAGGGGCTACGCTATAGGCTTCACTCGCACTTGTCACCTCGTGAACATGCTCCTTCCAGAACTCGACGCCACCACGAATACGGGCATCGTTCAAGAAAATTTCGCGATACTCATACCAGGGTAATACACGCTCTGCTGGACGGGATATTGCTTCCAGAATCTGTTCATCTATATGCGCGTTATCCAGAATTCTGGTAATTTCGCTCCTCCTGAATTCGTGCTCAGCAATCACCCTTTCTAAGAAAACTCCTTTCGCATGTTGGACCATATCCATGTCTACCTCCGCAACCTGGGCAATTGCAGAGGACATACCTAGAATGACAATCGTTGAAAATCTCCGAATAGAAGTTTTCATGGTGCGAGGAGTTTTCGATTACCATGAATCGCAGCAAGGATACCGAAACCAGCCATCAGGGTTACCATCGAAGTACCGCCAACGCTGACTAGAGGCAAAGGCACGCCTACAATGGGCAGTAATCCGCAAACCATACCGGTATTCACAAAGACATAAACAAAAAAAGTAAGGCTGAGTCCACCAGCCAATAACCGTGTGAATGTATCTTGAGCCTGAGCAGCAATATATAAGCCTCTGCCGATTAAAACCAAGTAAAGTACCAGCAACAGTAAAAGCCCAAGCAAACCGAATTCCTCTCCCAGTACAGCAAATATGAAATCGGTAGAACGTTCTGGTAAAAACTCCAAATGAGCCTGTGTACCATTTAACCAACCCTTACCGAAAAGTCCGCCTGAGCCGAGCGCAATTTTCGATTGGATAATATTGTAACCGGCTCCCAACGGGTCGGATTCGGGATCTAGAAATGTTAATACGCGGACACGCTGATAATCCAACATATAGTTCCAAAGCACAGGAATCGAACCCAGTGAAATAGCTCCCAAGGCTAGAATCAGTCTCAGGCTCAGGCCCGCGAGAAGCACGGTCAGTGCACCGGAAGCCATGACTAGAAGGGCAGTACCAAGATCAGGCTGTAGTGCAATCAACAAAGTTGGAACACAGATAATCAACAGCAAGATGAGCAACTGTTTCAAGGTGGGCGGAAGTGCGCGCTCATGCATAAACCAAGCGATCATCATCGGAACCGCAATCTTCATGATCTCGGACGGCTGAAATCTAGAAAATCCGAGGTCTAGCCAACGCTGGGCGCCGCCGCCAGTCACACCTCTAAACTCCACTAACAGCAGCAAACCCAAAGAGATAGAAAAAATCCAAGGAGCCCATGAACGTAACACCCTGGGAGAAACCTGAGCGACTACGACAAAAGCAAGCATAGCCACAGCGAAACGCACGGCCTGGCGCAATAATAATGATTCGTTCTCACCCACTGCGCTGTAGAGCACTACAAAACCCAACGCACAAATGGCAAAGACGGTCAGAACGATGGGCGCGTCCATTACTAAACCTCTAAGACGCAGGGGTCTCAATACAGCAGTGGACCCAATAGCTAAATCAGTGCTGCTGAACGACATTGCCCTCCCCCAATAAGTAGGCATCGAGAACCTTTCGTGCCACCGTGGCCGCCGTGGTGCTGCCACCCCCACCGTTCTCTACCACTACAGCTACAGCTATTACAGGATTGTCCGAAGGAGCATAGGCTATGAAAAGCCCGTGATCTCTAAGACGCTCGTCTATCTCCTCCTCGTCATACTCCTGATCCTGCGCTAAGGAGAATACCTGTGCTGTCCCCGTCTTGCCGGCAACAAAATATGGTGTGCCTCGCATAGCAGCTCGCCCCGTTCCCTGCGATTCTTCCGTTACACCGACCATTGCCTCCTCGATCTCCTGCCAATGAGACTCATCAATATCACTCACAATGTTTAGCCTTACAGGAGTGGATTCGGTTACCTTGCCTGTGATGCCATTTTCTATGGCCATTACTAAGCGTGGTTGGATACGCTGACCGCCCGTCGCTAACATCGCGGTCGCGTGTGCTAGCTGCAAAGGGGTTACTAACATAAAGCCTTGCCCGATACCCGTAATGACTGTTTCGCCTGGGAACCAAACCTGATCTTCTCTCGCGGAGAATTGACTTTGCTTCCACTCACGAGTCGGAACCAGCCCGCTACTTTCTCCGCTAACGTCGATTCCGGTTTCCAAACCGAATCCAATGTCCTTCAAAAAAACACTCATGTTATCGATCCCTAGACCAAGGGCGAGCTTGTAGAAATAAACGTCGCATGACTCCACAACGGCCTGGTGCAGATCTACGGGGCCATGGCCTTGGGGTTTCCAGTCACGATAACGATGAGAATAACCGGGTAATACGAAGTAACCGGGACACATGTCACGGCGCTCTAACTCCACAATCTCATGATGCAAAGCAGCAAGACCCAGAAACGGCTTGATTGTAGACCCTGGCGGATAATTTCCAGCCAGCGCTCTATGAAAAAGAGGCTTGTTAGGATCTGAATTGAGCGCTCGGAAGTCTTCGCGACTTAAGCCCACAGAAAAGAGGTTAGGATCGAATGCAGGCGTACTTGCCATGGCAAGTACATCACCTGTGGCCGGATCGATCGCTACCACAGCCCCCCTAAATCCATCCATGGCACGTTGGGCCACTGATTGCAGGTGGATATCTAGACCGAGAACAACATTGTCTCCCGGAATAGGCCACCGCGTTTCAATACTCCCTTGCGATGGTTCGAGTCTTAGTACGTCACCAGCAGACACAGTTGAATCAAGCAACACCCTCCCCTGTGCGTTGACCACCTGCTGACGATACCCAACACTACCATGCAACACAGTTTCGTAGCTGCGTTCGATGCCACTCCTGCCTATGAGTGAAGTGGCAGCATAATCGCTGCGATCAAGCCTGCCACGGGCGAATTCATCCAAATCCGATGGACTGATTCTGGCTACATATCCAACGGCATGACCGGTAAGTTCACCAAACGGATAATTGCGTACCAAGCCTTCTTGGATATCAACTCCTGGGAAGTGATGCCTCCTAGCAGCGAACCGAGCAGCCTGGGCCTCAGTCAGATTTGCTAGCCTCACACGTTCGAATCCGCGGTGAGAACGAATTAGTTCGGTCAGACTTGAGTGCTCAGCAGAATCTATAAGTTCCAATTCCTCGAGTCTCCGGAGGCTCTCCTCCAAATCAATAATCTCCTCTGGAATTATGATGAGCTCCCAATCTGGAAGGTTTTCTGCCAATACCACACCGTTCCTATCAAAGATCAATCCTCGGGTTGGTGGCAGTGGTTCGATGCGAAGGCGATTCCCCTGAGATAAATCTGCAAAAAACTGGTGTTCAACGATTTGTAACTGGAATAAGCGCCATATCAGCACACCTGTAAGAAGGAGAATAATGGTGCCAATCGCAAAAAGCCTTGATAAAAAAAGTCGCTGTTCTTTCCAATGATCTTTGAGTCGTACCGTGGTGTTCATGTTCAGACCCGCGCCTTATTGTCCTGACGTATTCGGTCAAGAATGCCGAGAATGAGTGGCCACAGTAATACCCCCGTTATGACAGGCGCCCATCGTTCCACATACGGCACCGTTCGTCCCGCCACGCCATCGATCCAAAATAGTACGAATTCATATATCGCAAGCATGAATAACACCGACATACACATCTGCCAGACCGGAAAAACACGTATACGAAGGTGAAATCTAAGACAGAGGTAACCTACCACGAGCATAGCAAGCGCGTGTTGCCCCAAAAGAGAACCGGATAGCGTATCTGCCGCGAGCCCTAACCACATTGCCGTAAACAATCCAAAGCGCTCCGGGGTCATAACAACCCAATAAATCATGATAAGGGGGACCCAATCGGGTCGAAAAGTCGCAACTACCCCGGGTAAAGGGACAACCGATAGTGACAGAGCCAAAACGAATGTGGAGAGAGGCAAGACCCGGTCAGTATCTGGATCCCTCATTGCTCAACCTCAGTAAGAACTGTGGTCTCCGCACTCTGTTTAATATCCTCCGCTGTCCAAACTAGTAAGACCTCACGATCTCGATCCAATTCAGCCGCAGGCTCAGCAACAACCTCTGCAAATAATTGACCAGGCTGACGACGGACTTCCACCACCTGCCCGACAGGATAACCCGATGGAAAGACACCGCCGAGGCCAGAAGATACGAGGAGATCACCAGTCTCAATATCTGCGCTGTTAGTGAGATACGGCAAAATAAGACGCCTACTATCACCTGTGCCCACGGCAATCGTCCGCAAGCCATTTCGATTAACGGAAACAGGCACAGCATGATCAGCATCACTAATGAGGATCGCTTCAGAAGTAAACGTATCGACACCAGCAATCTGACCCGCAATCCCATTAGCGTCCAAAAGTGCTTGACCGACATAAACACCATCACCGAGCCCACGATTTATAGAGAAACGCTGTCGGTAGGGATCAAGATCGACAGCAAGGATTTCGGCAACCAATATTCGATCAGCAACTCGGGGGCTAGAGTCCAACATGGCTCTCAGACGAGTGTTCTCAGCCTCAAGCGCTGCCATGCGTTGCAACCTTACGTTGTAATTAAGTTGCTCACTCCTGAGTTGAGCATTTTCATTAAGGAGAGACACCTGGTCTGATAGCGAAATGCTCGCCATTTGCCAAGCTTTAAATGGAAGACTGACTGCTATCTGGATCGGGTAAACGGCTACTGAGAAAATTTGCCGAAGACGAGAAAGATGATCCGCCCTATTATCTACAAACATCAGCGACAAGCTGAATACGACGAGCAAGAGAAAGCGCAGACCCAACGGGACTGCCGCTCGTCCACCGTCTATCCCTCCTGGAACATTCATGGTCTGCGCCCACTCCTAAGCTTATGGGTCATCAGCACCTACTCAAAAATTCAATCTACAGCAAAGGCCGCTGGGCCGTACTCATCTAGTAATTCCAATATGCGTCCACCGCCACGTGCTACACAAGTTAGTGTTTCATCAGCTACAACGACCGGAAGACCCGTTTCTTCTGCGAGAAGTTTGTCAAGATCTGTCAACAATGCCCCCCCGCCAGTCAGGACTATTCCTCGCTCCGCAACATCAGCACCCAATTCAGGGGGCGTCTGTTCAAGAGCGGCTTTCACAGCCGCCACAATACCCTGTAACGGTTCCTGAAGTGCTTCAAGAATTTCGTTGCTATTTAACGTGAAGCTGCGAGGAACACCTTCCGAAAGATTGCGCCCTTTCACGGAAATCTCCTTGACCTCCGCTCCGGGGTAGGCGGAACCCGCCTCCTGCTTAATACGCTCCGACGTTGCCTCGCCGATGAGTATGCCGTAGTTTCGCCGCACATAACCGACAATTGCCTCGTCAAAGCGATCCCCACCGATACGCACGGATGCAGCGTACACAATTCCGTTCAACGAAATAACCGCGACCTCTGACGTCCCGCCCCCGATATCTAGGACCATAGATCCGCGAGCCTCGTGCACCGGCATACCGGCCCCAATCGCCGCAGCCATCGGTTCCTCCACCAAATATACCCGCCGAGCTCCTGCTCCCTCGGCAGATTCTCGGATCGCCCGCCGCTCAACCTGCGTTGACCCGTAGGGCACACAGACAAGAACTCGGGGGCTTGGCCGAAAATACCGCGAACCATGGGCCTTTTTGATGAAGTACTGAAGCATCTTCTCTGTAATAGTAAAGTCAGCGATCACCCCATCCTTCAAGGGGCGGATAGCGCTGATATTCCCTGGTGTGCGGCCGAGCATATTCTTTGCGTCTGCGCCAACCGCCTCAAGAACCTTTCCTCCCCGTCCAACCTCCTCCCGGATAGCAACGACGGAGGGCTCGTCAAGAACGATGCCACGACCACGCACAGAGATCAGGGTATTTGCGGTACCCAGATCAATGGATAAATCATTAGAAAAGTAACCGAGAAAGCTCTTTAACATTAGGCGCCAAGGATCAGATTTGAAATCAAAGGCGACTTTAGCAACGGGTAGGACAATGGGCAAGGTGGGGTGTATAGTTATCCGCCGTTACCCAGAACGCTAGATCATGTCACTCAACCGAGAAGACGTTGAAAAACTGTGTCTGCTGGCCCGCCTAGAAGTCACCCCTGAGGAAATGACAGACGTAGCCTCGAAGCTGTCAGATATAGTCACCCTAGTCAACCAGTTGCAGACGGCTGACACTACCGGGGCTGTGCCCATGGCTCACCCACTGGATATAGTGCAGCGGCTGCGGGAAGACAAGGTAACTGAATCGGATCGGCATGAACGTTATCAACAAAATGCGCCCATGGTAGAGAAAGATCTCTATCTGGTACCCAAGGTCATAGAGTAATCATCAATCTTAACGGATCCACCCACGGTCACCGATCCAGGGTGCCCACCCCGTAAGTATGCACGAAGCAACTATTGCGCAACTGGCCCAAGAGCTCAAGAGTCGAAAAGTTTCGTCGCAAGAGCTTACGGAGCACTTCTTAAAACGCATCTCGCACTTAGATGAAGATCTTAATGCTTTTATTACTATCACGCAGAATGATGCGCTTGCTCAAGCAAAAGCAGCCGATGTTCGTCTGGCCTCCGGGGAAGGAACTCCTCTGACAGGGATACCCATCGCACACAAAGACATTTTCTGCACGAAAGGGGTAAAAACATCGTGTGGCTCACGAATGTTGGATAACTTCATCTCGCCATATGATGCAACCGTTGTAGCCAGACTCAAAAAAGCAGGCGCGGTCATGCTGGGCAAAACTAACATGGATGAATTCGCCATGGGCTCATCTAATGAAACGAGCTTCTACGGCCCCGCACACAACCCATGGGATAGAGATAAGGTACCGGGAGGCTCCTCGGGGGGCTCTGCCGCCGCGGTTGCGGCACGTATGGCCTGCGGAGCTACGGGAACTGATACCGGAGGGTCCATTCGACAACCAGCGGCTTTTTCAGGCGTTACCGGTGTCAAGCCTACTTACGGTAGAGTCTCCCGCTACGGGATGGTGGCCTTTGCGTCGAGCCTGGATCAGGCTGGAACGCTTACCCGGACAGCCGAAGACGCTGCGCTTATGTTGCAAATCATGTCAGGCCCTGATGAACAAGACTCCACCGCTCTGCCCAACCTGGTACCAGATTTCTGTAAAGCATTAAAGGATTCCTGGGAAAACATCACCATAGGTGTCCCCGATAATTTCTTCGACAAGGGCCTCGACTCCAACAATGCTCAGTTGATTCGCGACGCACTATCGGTTTTCGAAAAATTAGGCGCGACAATAAAGGAAATTCATTTGGAGAATACCCATTTGTCCGTGCCAGTCTACTATGTAGTAGCACCAGCCGAGGCTTCATCTAATCTCTCCCGTTTCGATGGTATCCGCTATGGCTATCGAGCCGAAGGCGAAAGTGGCGACCTGGCTGAGTTTTACATGCGCACACGAGGCGAAGGTTTCGGGGCAGAGGTCAAGCGGAGAATTCTGACAGGCACCTACGTACTGTCCGCAGGGTACTACGATGCCTACTATCTGCAGGCACAGAAAATCCGTCAGCTCATCAGTCAGGACTTCTCCCGGGCTTTCGAAGACGTCGACCTTATTGCCGGACCAACCGCTCCGACTCCTGCATTCAGCATGGGGCAGAAGATTGATGATCCTGTTCAGATGTATCTGAACGATATTTATACGATCGGCGCATCACTAGCCGGCCTTCCGGCTCTCTCCACACCTTGTGGTCTAGTAAATAATTTACCGGTCGGGTTGCAGCTCATAGGACCTCATCTCAGTGAAGAAAGACTCCTCAAAGCTGCCCACTATTTCCAACAGGAAACCGATTGGCACGCACTCGTGCCACCAGGGTACATGGAATAATGAACTGGGAAGTGGTTATTGGACTTGAGATCCATACGCAACTCGCCACGAAGAGCAAGATCTTTTCGGGCAGTTCGACGCAATATGGAGCTTCGCCCAACAGTCAGGCGTCCCTGGTTGATCTCGGTTACCCGGGCGTGCTTCCCGTACTAAATCGCGATGCGGTATGTATGGCGATTAAGTTTGGTTTGGCAACAGGCTGTCAGATTTCATCTCGCTCGATTTTTGCTCGAAAAAACTATTTCTACCCTGATTTACCAAAAGGATATCAAATATCCCAATACGAGCTTCCAATCGTCTGCGACGGCCGTTTAGAAATCATGCTTGGAGATGGTGAACTCAGGACCATCGGAATTACGCGGGCTCATCTAGAAGAAGATGCTGGAAAATCGCTGCACGATGATTTCCGTGACCACAGCGGTATCGATTTAAACCGCGCAGGAACACCACTACTAGAAATCGTTTCTGAACCCGACCTTCGCTCAGCCACAGAAGCAGGGGTTTATATGCGCGCAATCCATACGCTGGTCTGCTATCTCGGCATCTCAGATGGAAACATGCAAGAAGGATCATTTCGCTGCGATGCTAATGTTTCCATCAGGCCTCGTGGAAAAAAGAAACTCGGAACACGTACGGAGATTAAGAACTTAAATTCCTTCAGATTCGTGGAGAAGGCGATTCAGGTTGAAATTGAACGACAAATCAACGTAGTGGAGGATGGTGGGAAGGTTGTTCAGGAAACACGACTATATGACGCAGGTAGCAACACCACACGGGCGATGCGCAGCAAAGAAGAAGCAAATGACTATCGTTATTTTCCAGAACCTGACCTTCTTCCTGTCATCATTGAAAAGAAGCTAGTGGAAGAACTGCGCAGTGAGCTCCCCGAATTGCCCGATGCAAAAAGAAACCGTTTCGTCAGCAATTACGCTCTTTCAGAGACCGTTGCTGAAGAGCTTACCTCCACGCGAGAAATTGGCGACTACTTTGAAGAGGCAATCAAATCTCAGCCAAGCGTTCCACCAAAACGAATTGCTAAATTAATTCAACGCGAGTTAACCGAAGCACTAAAGAAAAATAGTTTGAACATTAAAAAATCAAAAGTACCTCCGGAAGCTATCGCAGTTCTCGCTTCAAAAATCCAAGACAACAGCATATCAAGCAGTGCAGCAAGTACTGTATTTGAAGAGTTATGGCGTACAGGCAGTTCAACTGGCGTTAGTGACGTCATCGAAAAACTCGAACTCGAACAAATCTCTAACGAGGATGCAATCAACGCAATGGTAGACGACATTATTGCCCAGAACCCTGAACAAGCCGAGCAATATCGAAAGGGTAAAAATAAAGTTATTGGTTTTCTGGTTGGCCAGGTGATGAAAATTTCTCATGGTAAAGCTAACCCCCAGCAAGTGAACCAAGCCTTAAAAGATAAGCTGAAAGGTAAATAAACAGCCCATCCCTGAAAAGCCTTTGACATAGGGCTTTAAAATACTATATAAATATATCTTTATATTGAGATATTAACATGCGGACCTTCGAGGACTTGGCTGATCTACTACGGATTCTTGGAGACCCCACCAGGTTACGGCTTTTGGCAAGCCTCAACCAGGGAGAATTGTCCGTGAGTGAAATTACTCAGGTCACCGGACTCAGCCAGCCGCGAGTCTCACGGCACTTGAAATTACTTTGTGAATCTCATGTTCTCAAACGGACACGGGACCAGAACGAAGTCTATTACCGAGTCACTATTGATGAGGACCGCCGTGGTCTAGTCCAGAAGGTGCTGGTCAACCTCCCGGCAAGAGATCCGGTTACTGCCCGGGATCAGGAGAGACTTACCGCTATCCTGGATAGCCGCCAAGCTCAGGCTCGGGAATTGCTTGCACGCATGGGAGTTAGACCACTGAGTCCTCCTGAAATCCGGGAGGTAGGAACTGCTGTAGAAACATTGCTCAAGACGCATCTATCGGGAAATGAGGCTGATACATCACTTGGTGATCTACTCGATATCGGCACGGGTACGGGAAGTATGTTGCGACTACTCGCGAGACAGGCGCGACGAACTGTTGCAATTGACCAGTCTAGGGAGATGCGGCTTGTAGCACGGGCGACTGTGCTGTCTCAGGGTCTTTCCAATTGCACAGTACAAAAGGGTGATATGTATGACCTTGGCTTCCCGGAAAAACACTTCGACATCGCAACCATGGATCGAGTGGTGGGGACCGCAGACAACCCAGACAATGCAATAAGGGAAGCTGGACGTGTGATCAAGGATGGCGGGCATCTCCTATTAGTAGAAACATCAGGGCTGCCTGCGGATGAAACCAGACTCATCGAGTACATAGAAAATGCCGGGTTGTCTCTTCTTGAACTACAACAAACCGGAAAAGGAACTGCTGTAGTAGCATTTGCGACACGAGTCCCGCCACCACAATCTAATGCCGCTTAAAATTTCTACGTAACCCAGATACCCAAACCAATGAGTAATGAAATTCAAGTCTCGTTTGAGTTTTTTCCTCCTGCGAATAAGAAAATGGAGGAGATACTCTGGCATGCCATCCAGCGACTGCAACCCCTCGGACCGCGGTTCGTTTCCGTAACGTATGGTGCAGATGGCTCAACTCGAGACCGGACTCACCGCATTGTGCAGCGAATTCAGGCAGAAACAGAACTCGTATGCGCTCCGCATCTAACTTGCATTGGGGCACGTCGCGAAGAAGTACTGGCAATAGCCGAAAGTTATTGGCAGGCAGGCATCCGCAATATGGTTGCGCTCCGTGGGGACCCCCCCAAAGATGTAAAGCCATACGAACCTTATGCGGGAGGTTTTGACTACGCATCTGACCTAGTAACAGGGTTACTCGGAGTAGGTGAGTTCGATATTTCGGTTGCCGCCTACCCAGAGGTACACCCAGAGGCGCTAAGTGCCAATGATGACTTGGAAAACTTGAAACGAAAAATAGATGCTGGTGCTTCCCGCGCCATCACTCAGTTCTTTTTTGATACTGGTGGCTATCTACGGTTCAGAGATCGCTGTCAAATAATGGGGCTAGAAGTGCCTATTGTCCCTGGAATACTTCCAATCACAAATTTCCCTAGGCTTCTTAAATTCGCCGCAGATTGTGGGGCAACCGTACCATCGAAACTCCGTGAGAGATTTTCCGGGCTAGACGATGATCCGGATACCAGACGAATGATTGCTGCGAGTGTAGCCATCGAACAGGTAGACGAATTGCTACGCCATGGTGTTAACGAATTTCATTTCTATACTCTTAACAGAGCCGAGCTTACTTACGCGATCTGCCATGCACTTGGCCTCAGGCCGCTTAACCAAACAAAAGAGCAACTCTCTTGAATGACCAGCGTCTTCATCTAGAAGAGCTTCTGGGTGAGCGAATCGTCGTGCTCGATGGTGCGTTGGGTACAAGTATCCAAGCACTAGAGCTGGGAGAAAACGACTTCAGGGGCAACCGATTTAAAGATTGGCCCAGCGAACTTAAAGGAAATAACGATCTCCTATCAATATCGCAACCACAACACATCACAGCGATTCACAGAGAGTTCCTCGCGGCCGGCGCAGACATCATCACGACTAACACTTTTAACTCGTCGGCTCCCTCTCAGGGGGACTATGGGATGGAGGATTTAGTACCTGAGTTGAATCACGCCGCAGCGCAACTAGCGAGAAAAGCCGCGGATACGGATACCGAGAGAAGTGGTATACCCCGATTTGTAGCCGGAGCGCTCGGTCCAACGAACCGAACGTGTTCAATTTCTCCTGATGTAAACGATCCCAGTTCGCGAAACATCACGTTTGAACAGTTAGTCGAGACATACAGTGAGGCGGCAGAGGCTCTCGTCGAGGGTGGTGTGGATCTCTTAATGGTGGAGACCATCTTCGATACGCTAAATGCCAAAGCCGCTCTCTACGCCATCAAACGCCTCAGTGAAAAAACAGATCTAAACTTACCAGTAATAATCTCCGGGACCATAACTGATGCATCAGGTCGAACACTCTCCGGCCAGACGCTTGAAGCTTTCTATACCTCCGTACGTCATGTAAAGCCTCTACTGATTGGTCTCAATTGTGCACTAGGAGCAAAGGAACTGAGGCCCTACGTAGAGGAGTTGGCCAAGTTGTCCGAGTTTCCGACCAGTGTCCACCCTAACGCCGGCCTGCCGAATGAGTTTGGCGAATATACAGATACGCCAGAACACATGGCTGAAGTACTCGGAGAGTTCGCGAAGAACGGTTGGCTCAACCTAGCTGGCGGATGCTGCGGCACAACACCGAAACATATAAGAATGATTGCTGAGGCTGTCTCAAAGCACAAACCTAGGACAACGCCTAATTTTCCGATAACCACGCGATTATCAGGACTAGAACCTCTTAAGGTTGGCCCAGACAGCCTATTTGTAAACGTCGGCGAGCGCACCAACGTCACAGGCTCTATCCAATTTAAGAAGCTCATCGAAAAAGACGATTACGAACAGGCGCTAACCATTGCGCGGGATCAGGTCGAAAATGGCGCTCAGATAATTGACGTTAACATGGATGAAGGGATGCTGGATTCTGAAGCTGTCATGGATAAGTTCTTGAAGCTGATCGCTTCGGAACCCGATATTGCCCGCGTACCTATCATGATCGACTCCTCCAAATGGACTGTCATTCAAGCAGGCCTCAAGTGTCTGCAGGGTAAGGGTATTGTTAACTCCATTAGTCTGAAGGAAGGAGAAGAAATTTTTCTCGAACAAGCGCGTGAAATACTACGCTACGGCGCTGCCGTGATTGTGATGGCTTTCGACGAAAAGGGCCAAGCAGATACCGTCGAACGAAAATTCGAAATCTGCAAGCGATCTTATAACTTACTTATAAACGAAGTCGGCCTCCCGCCTGAAGACATTATCTTTGATCCCAACATCTTTGCCGTCGCCACTGGAATTGATTCACACAATGCATACGGCCTCGCATTTATCGATGCTACTCGCAAGATCAAAGCAGAACTACCACATTCGTTAGTAAGCGGAGGTGTCAGTAATGTTTCTTTCTCTTTCCGTGGGAATAATATTATTCGCGAAG
>JAZAGZ010000093.1:0-5685 GCA_036231525.1 Pseudomonadota bacterium
ACTTTGAAGAGGACATTGCCGAAGCCGCGGCACAAGGCAAACGGCTTGTACTGTATTTCTATCAGGGCGGCTGTCCTTATTGCAACGCCTTAGTGCAGCATAATTTCGCCCAACGGGATATTGCCCAGACTACACAGGACAATTTCGACCTTGTCACAATCAACATGTGGGGTGACCGGGAGGTGGTTCAGGTAGGCGGCCAGTCCTTTACCGAGAAAACACTGGCTCAGGCCTTGAAGGTGCAGTTCACGCCTACGCTGCTTTTTTTCAACGAGGTCAGCAAGGTCGTATTGCGGGTGAACGGGTACTATCCCCCCGATGCGTTCCGCGCTGCTCTGGAATATGCACATACCCATTCTGACCAGGCCGGCAGCTTCAATGAATTCATGGCCACCCAGTCCGGCAGTCGCGCTGAGAGCGGCACACTTCACAGCGAGGTGTTTTTTGCCCCGCCACCGTTTGATCTAAGTGCAACAGGTGGCCGACCTCTGGCGGTGTTCTTTGAGCAATCCCACTGCCTTGAGTGCGATACTTTTCATCAGAAGGTATTGTCACAGCCTATAGTCCGTAGCCAGGTCGAGAAGCTGAAGGTGGTACAGCTGGATTTATGGTCAGATATTCCAATCGTGACTCCAGATGGTCGATCCACTACGGCACGGGAATGGGCTAGGGAATTGGGCGTGGGCTTTGCCCCCACAGTGGTGTTGTTTGACGCATCGGGTGAGGAGGTCGTGCGTCTGGAAGCCGTATTTCAGACTTTCCATACCCAGGGGATTTTCCGCTATGTGCTCGAGCGGGCCTACGAGCGGCAGCCGAGTTTTCAGCATTACCTATCTGAGCACGCCAACCACTTGCGTGAGCAGGGGTACGATGTGGATATCTGGAGTTATGACCGGCCTGTTTCCCGTGACGGTATAGCAATTGTTCCGGACTGACTAAACCGGGCATGGTAATCGGTTGTGGTTACACGACACGGGCAGCTTTTAACTCAGCAACAGCCGCTTCATCGTAACCTAGTTCAGTGAGAATCTGCTCGGTGTGTTCACCCAGGGTAGGTGGACGACAGCGAATCTCGCCTGGCGTACGCGACAGTCGAACGTGGGTCTGGCTGATTGGGGCAAGAGCAGCAGCACCTGGATATTGGATCTCTTTGAAGAAGCCACCGCCACGAACGTGAGGGTCCTGTAAGGTTTCAGACGGCCTGTATATGTGGCCGACTGGGATTCGTGCCCCCTCCAGGGTCGTGATCGCTTCCTCCCTGCTCAGTTCGGCGCACCAACGTTGCATTCGCTCAGAGATCGCCGCGCCATTATCGCCACGGGTGATGTCATCCTTAAATCGAGAGTCGCAAAGCCATTGTTCCTCCTCACCCATAAGCCGTGCCCATCTCTCAAATAGAGGCTGGCCAATGACTTGCACGATGATCCATTTGTCATCCTTGCAGCGAAACGCGTCCGACGGTGCGGCTATCTGCCCTCGATTACCAGTTCCAATCCGGTCAGGCTGTATCATTGCCTGCTCAACCAATAATGCATTGTTGAACGCCAGCGCTGTACCGAGAAGCGTGCCCTCAACAACCTGGCCTTCGCCTGTCTTGTCGCGATGGATCAACGCAGCCAGAGTGCCGAAAGCAGCAGCTGACGCAGTTCCATAGTCGACCCATGGCGTATAAGCCTTCATTGGTTCGTCCGGATGCCCGGTTAGATGCATCATGCCGGACATTGCCGCCGCGACGCCGTCGAATCCCACCCGGTCGCTGTATGGACCGGTCGAGCCGAACGCGGAAATGGCGGTCAAAATAATATCGGGCTTAATTGCGTTCAGGCTTTCATAATCTAGCCCCATCGCTTTAAGCGCTGGGGCCGGTAGGTTAGCGATTACGACATCAGCAGTAGCGACCAACTTGTGCACAATTTCACGGCCCTCGGGTTTCATTGGATTCAGCGTTAGCCCAAGTTTGTTCCGATTCATCTGGAGGAACATGGCGCCGACGCTAGTTTCACCGTCGGCACCCTCACCGACAGGAACGGTATAACGGTCTTCACTGCCGTCTATTTTTTCAATTCTTATGACTTCAGCCCCCATATCGGCCAATAGCATGCCGCAGAATGGCCCTGCTATGTAACGGCCAAAATCAAGGATACGAATACCGTCCAGTACACTTCCCACAGTCTGTCCTCCTATAAATTAGTCGCTGTTGTGATTAGTATCCAAACCAAAATTAGTGTGAGCTTAGTACACGTTCTTGGGCTTAGTCAGTCGAAAAGTATGAATTTAAACCAGCCTTCTACAAGGTTACTACGTTGGGAGCTGCATTACCCAGAATTGCGCCGCCTCCAGGTTAAGCCCAATAGGCAACCACTCTTTTCTATTTGAGTTTTCGTTCCGAAAAAGTTGCTTTCGTACAGCCTTGGGGTTGATTTGGAAAGTAACCGACGAGAGCTATCGCTTAGTTAATTCATTGCCAAAACCTTCTTTTTTCGCCGACGCTGGGTTCACCTCATTTCTCACATGATTCTAACCAGTCGCTAATTAGCTTATTCACGGAGCATGTTATGGAATTATTCATCATTAGCTTAAGCGCAGTCGGCGTAACCACTTTCTTAATGACTACGATGACCACTATGCATACCAGTTTTGCGCATGAATCGAACAAAAAATAGATACAGGACGCTATCTAGACA
This sequence comes from Pseudomonadota bacterium, assembly GCA_036231525.1. GTDB lineage: Bacteria > Pseudomonadota > Gammaproteobacteria > Steroidobacterales > Rariloculaceae > UBA6522. The sequence goes on from JAZAGZ010000093.1 coordinate 2,685, forward strand.
TGCACGCCCTTAAGGGCCGTCAGGTCTACAAAACCTCTATTCAAATGTTGAAACGGTTTATCCCTCTATTCGTGGTGAATTTATTAACGAATAGAAATATCTTAGGCAAAGAAAGAAATTAGACAACGACACTTGGTAGTTCAACGTACCCATGTCAGGGAGCCTAGGACTGTTGGCAAGTCGAACATATGTAAACACGACGGCCATTCGCTTCGAAACGCTGAATCTCTTCTCCACACCGATAGCATTCTTCACCTGCCCGATCGAATACTGCGAATCGATATCGGCTACGTTTTTCACCTCTTCGTTTAAGCGACTCGACGGTAGAGGGAGAATTAGTAATGCCACCGGATCTATAGGACCTAACTGATAATGAAAGAGTATATTTTGCCAGTTTTTCCACAGTTCTTTTGTTCAGATCTGTGGGTCTACTAGTCGGCTTTACTCCAGCAAAATAAAGAATCTCTGACCGTAAGTAATTCCCTATACCAGCGATAAATGCCTGATCAAGATATAGACCCGAGAGGCGTCGGCTAGAAAACCGTCTATCCATAAGTCTTTCAGAAATCACTGCCGCGGTTGTCGTAGAAGACAAGACATCAGGCCCGAGTTTGCGAAGGTAAGAATGTTTATATAGGCTTTGCTGTTCTAAAACTTCTATCTCTGATGCGCTGTAAAGCAAGGCGTTGTGTTTATCGGTACTTAAACATATTCGGAGCGTTCGATTTGTGTTGGGAGTGTTTCCGATCGTTGATACATACCATTTTCCATAAAGTTGGTTGTGAGAATAGAGGATCTTTCCTCCTTCGAAGTAGATCATCATTGCCTTGCCGTGAGTAACCACCTGGATAATTGTCTTTCCGATCAAGGAGGTTCTATATGGTTCTAACCTAGTCAGTCCAAAAAAGATTCGCTGGATCACTTTACCCACCAAACGCTTAGCGATTAAATCGGCTTCTCTGCGAATTTCTGGGCCCTCAGGCATGGTGATTATTATCGAAGTTAGTTATCACTAAACCCGTTATTAGGTGGAGGAGACCTTTAGGGTAAAGCGAGCTGAAATTTTGCCGTTCCATCCTTACCATAGTGCACTCTTAAACGTGACGAATGCGTCAACTATTTTCGTATCTGATACAACTTGATCCGTATGAATCAAATTATTGTCACGATTGTGGAGGTTTCACTCACCGTTGACATCGAATTCAGTAAATTAATGATGTGAAACGTAACCCTGCTCCTGAGGAACTCGCAATGCGAATCTTGAGATTCATCGTGTTTATTTCGTTTTCAGCCGTTTCAGTATCGTCATATGGTGCCGAACACATAGTAGAGGCTCTGACAACCGGAGCAAATGGAGAAATAATGGTATTTGAGCCAGGATTCTTGAAGGTTGAGGTAGGCGATACGGTGGTTTTCAAACCTTCGGATGCCTCGCATAATGCTGAGTCGGTATTTACACCATCTCCTGAAGCTTCATTTGTAACCGAACTGGGCAGAGAATCCTCCATAAAAATGTCTCACGAAGGAGTTTATCTCTACAAGTGCACTCCCCACTTCACTCTAAGCATGGTCGGCGTTATACAAGTTGGCAGTGCCGGAAACAAAAATGAGGCGCTCGTAGTTTGGGACTCGATGGCGGCCATGATGGCGATGAATGATGGCCGAATGGAAAAATATCTTGCGCAGATTAAGTAAGTGCCTGCCCGACAGAAGCCATAGGCTGCTGATTAATTCATGGGGAATTTGCGGTGACTGGTAATCACAAGATAATTTTCTTGATTGCCTCTATGGTGGTCGCTAACTCTTCAGTCGCAGATAAAATTACATTGGATAGTTTCGACTCAAATTCAGGCTCCCGCTGGGTTTTTATATCTGATCAGGTTATGGGTGGAATCTCAACGGGCGAACTCACCTTTAGAAGTGAAGCAGGCGAAACGTATGCCCACATGGTCGGCACAGTTAGCACAGAAAATAATGGCGGATTCATACAGTTCAGGAGAACGCCTGTCGAAGCAATCTCGAAGAATTCAACTGGAGTGTTTCTCCGTGCGAAGGGTAACAATCAAAGGTATTTTATTCACGTGCGGACTAAGTGGACCAAACTGCCTTGGCAGTACTATCAATCAGCTTTTTATGTCACTAATACTTGGCAAGAATTCCGACTACCTCTCGCCACTTTTGAGCCATCAAGCAGCCTGATGCCGAAGTCACCATCGCCGAAAAGTCTAACCTCGATTGGAGTAGTCGCTTTTGGTCGGGATCACACGGCCAACATTCAAGTCGGGGAGATTGGCTTCTATTAAATTTAGGCCACAGACATATAGAGTACAAATGCGGGCTGAGTCTGCAAGCGATTGATTAATTGTGGTCGTTATTTGAAGGTTAGTGTCGAGATATAAAGATAGAGAGATGATTTAACTCAGCGATTTCATCAATCCCTCTTCGAACATGTAATTTAGTCGTCAGAAGCGGTGATGTTATTTCGTGCAGAATCCCTGTTTGCATTATTCAATGGACCGCGTCTATCTTCTGAACACACAACGTCAAGTGGTTTGAATGGCCTGGATAAGCTTCATTTGTATAGATGGACAGGAGGCCACGTTAGTAAAGACACTTAACACTTGGTTTTTCCCGAGTTTGGGGTATCCTTTTAAGTGGAACAATGGTTCTTACCCGATACTCCGACAAGCACGAGATGACTTTACAGACAATCCTTAAGTCAGGGGCAACGTTGGTGCTCTTGGCATTGTTAATGCCCGCATCAGCCGGACAGACCCGGGACCCAGCTACCTACTTTTTCCACGACAGTTTTAACGATCTACGCGAAGAGGGCGAGATTGCACGGCTAGAGGGTAAGGTCGGCGTCTTAGTGATGTTTGAGACCAACGATTGCCCCTGGTGTCGACGAATGAAGGAGATGGTACTGAATCAGGTTGAGGTGCAGAACTACTTTCGCGCCCATTTCCAAGTGATCGCGATCAACGCTGAAGGTGATGCCCTG
>JAZAGZ010000094.1:0-5889 GCA_036231525.1 Pseudomonadota bacterium
GACAAGCATGTCAACTATCTGGTCTGGCGTTTGCCCGGCAGCCTCCGCTTCGAAGCTAAGCAGAATCCGGTGTCGCAACACATCATGTGCCACAGATTGGATATCTTCCGGAGTTACGTAGTCCCGACAAGAAAGCCAAGCATGGGCGCGAGCACATCTGTCTAGGGCAATGGTCGCCCTAGGGCTGGCGCCGTATTGTAAAAGCCCTTGAAGATCATCGCCGTACCGATCAGCCTTCCTTGTCGCAAGCACAATCTGCACGATGTACTTCTCAAGCGGCTCAGACAGATGCAGTGCCAAAACATCCTGACGGGCCGCCAGTATATCTGCCTGAGTTAGTACCGTCTGAGGTTGAAACAGTTCCGCATCTGTTGCAGAGCGTTTTGCTTCAGCCCGATTAAGTTCCAGAATTGCGTGTTCCCCATCGGCATCTGGGTAGTCCACGAACACATGCATCAGAAAGCGGTCCAGCTGCGCCTCAGGAAGTGGATAGGTACCTTCCTGCTCAATTGGGTTCTGGGTTGCCATAACCATGAATAGCTCGGGCAAAGGGTAGGTTACCGAACCAACGGTTATCTGCCGCTCCCCCATCGCCTCAAGAAGTGCTGACTGAACTTTCGCTGGTGCCCGATTAACTTCATCAGCAAGAACAAGATTGTGAAATAGCGGCCCCTGACGAAATACAAACGAGCTATCTTGGGGACGATAGATCTCGGTACCGGTAAGGTCGGCCGGAAGTAAATCAGGCGTGAATTGCAGTCGATGAAAATCCCCTTCAACGCTGTTACTCAATACCTTTATTGCCCTAGTTTTCGCAAGCCCGGGCGCGCCCTCCACCAAGAGATGTCCATCACAGAGCAACGCCACCAACATACGATTGAGCAGAGCCGCCTGTCCAACGACGAGAGCGGCCAGATGTGCCTCAAGGGCAGCAAACTTTTCTTGTAAGGACATAGGCTTAAGCGCGGCTCAAAGCGGTGAATCTTACCGATCTGGGGCGCCGCAAGCCACTGGTTACAAGGGATTCCAGTGTGGTTTGCCCCCGAAATCAGTGACAAACGTTATTCGAGAGTCCTATGGTGAACGCACCGATTCGACCATTAACGGCGGGGATGTAGCTAACCTCTTGTTCCTCAAGATCTATCACCGCTACCTCAGCACTATCGCTTGAGGCGAGATACGCCTGCCGCCCATCGGAAGAACCCAGAGCATCCAACGGTACGAAGTTGAGCTCCCCTGACTCGATCACTGATTTTCGATTGTTGTCGTAAATGTAAAAGTTACGATTCTCAGAGCTTGCTAGGAGATTCATGCGATCAAACCGCCCGACCGTAACCAGATCAATTCCTTCGCCGATCACCACATCGTCAAATTCTGTAAAGAGGTGCTGCTCGATGGAAACGAACCGGCCAGACTCCTTATCCATCATGTACAAAAACACCCCTTCAGGCGTCGTGTATGGGCGAGCTGGGCGCGCTCCAATATCAAATGTCCTGTAAACAACTTTTGAGAATGCATTAACACTGTAGACCTCTCCAGTCGTTTCGTTTGCTACATAGACGTAACGCCCATCTAAACTCCGGCTAGGGGAAGAAAGCATTTGTCCAAGCTCATCCGTCACTTCAATCTCGAAAGTTTGTTTGACGTTACTATCGATTAGCCCAATCGTTCCATCCCGATCATTGCTGTACCAGATATCGACTTCGTTGGGATCGAAGAGAACATCCGTCGTCGGTGAAAAATCTTCAAGTGTGAATAGTATCTGCCCTCCGTATGCCGAGAACAGAACAAAACCACCTGCCTCGCTGTCGCTGAATCCGATTTTTGAACCTGTGGTATCGAGCACCATGTGTCTCGGCACCATAGGTAATACAACCTCCTTCGCAAGCTCCTGAGTCTCCAGGTTGTACATACTGACAAGTTGCCGTTCGAGATTGGTATAGATCAGGACAGGCGCGAAAGGCGTAGCGATCAGATCGTCAACTCTATGTTTTGTTTCAATTCGAAAAACAACCTCATTTGCCTGAAGATCGATCACGTCGATGATCGGATCCACCGCATCAGCAACGAACATTAAACGCTGTGGGTTAGAGATATCGACGGCTGCTAAAAGGCTCAACGGCACCTGTAAAAAGATGACCGAGGCAATTAGCAATCGTCTTGAAAGGGAAATTTGCACAACAATCGCGCTCCGTTTTCCTTCTAGATTAATCCGAGATATGGGTAAATCATGTCACTGACAACATGAAAATTATCAGTGATCAAGATCAGCCCGAAAATAATGATAATAGCCATACTCGCGTAACTCAGCGGTTTGGAGTTGTTAGCCAGAAATAACAGTATGCTGTCCATCTTCGAGATGTAGTAAGCGGAAAGTAGAAATGGAATTGCCACACCGATACCGAATGTCAGCATGATGCCCGCGCCAATAGAGGCGCTCCCGATGGCCCCAACATAGACTACCAACGTAGCGACGATCGCACCGCCAAAACATGCTGTGCATCCCAGTGCATAACCCATAGAGGTCAGAACGGTACCCACCGTATCCCGGAAAGACAGTGACTCCATGGCACGACGATTGGGTATGCGGCAAGCAAAATCGCGCGTCCCTCTAAACCCCACCCACAAGCCCAAGAGGATCACGATAACGCCGGACACAATCGCCACAAGACGGCTATATTCCGAGAAAGCGAGTTGAGCCTGATGCCCCACTGCCCCTATAAATGCTCCTGCTAGTGCGTATAGAAAAATGAACCCTAAAACGAAGGCAAACGCGAGTTGGGTGATTTTTCTCCGGATGAAAGGAGTCAGTTGAACCGCGCCTCCCGCCGCCTGCCCAGGCACCGTTGAAAACCCAGCGATGACCCCTCCAAAAACCACAACAAGCTGAAGTAAGCAGGGCGTTAATACTGAGGAAAGAAGCCCTGCCCCCAGAGCCAGCACGGCCACTGGGGTGATGTCCGCACGAGATTTCAGTTCATCTGGCAGGCTATACGGCGCCTCCCAACTTCCCACGAAAGTAAGCGGCCGTTCACTCTCCAGGTAGTGATTGGAGACATAGAGTCGCAACCTTCCCGCTGCTTCAATATCGATCAGATTCCCCTCGACATCACGTTTTGGAAAACTATAGACACTCAACCGATGATGCTCTGCAATACTTGGCCCATCTGAAATCAACGGGGAATACTCATTTTCGCCGACGTGCAGGGATGCTATTGGTACCTCATCTGGTAGGTCACCTCTATGAATAGTTTCCGCAACAAAGAAAATTAGGTTTCTATCCGGTCGAAGATTTCCAACGATGGCTGCCCTATCGACATATTGAAAGTACTCGTCAGTAGCTAACGTCGCAGTAATCTCTAAATCTGGTGTACGGATAAGCTCCCGAGTCAAGTAACGAGACACACTACCAGCCTTGATCATCCGACTGTCATCTCCGACGCCTCTGAGTAACTGCTGGCCCTGAACAAAGTATGGAAAAACCAGCCATGAGGAAGCGATAACGAACCCTAGGAACAAGAGGGCGCTCAGTTTTATCGGGTTGATGCGAGTTGCGATGTCCATATCAGCTAGGCTTTATTGCATGGCCTGAATTAGGGCATCTGCCGGGGTCGAAAAAGTGAATACATCCACCAACTTGCCTAGTGGATCAATAAGATAAACATTCGCCGTGTGTTGCACGGTATAGTTATTCTGTGTCTTGGTCACTGCATAACTTACCTTGAAGTTGCTCGCCGCAGTATTAATTTGCTCGACACTTCCACCGAGACCCATCATCCGTTCACCAAACCTCGAGGCATAGTCATCCGTCGTCGTCGGGGAGTCGCGTTCAGTGTCGACGCTAACAAAAATACCCATCGCGGCCACTTCCACTTCTCTAAGAGCTTTACCCATATTCAATACCATCATCGGACAAACAGTCGGACAGTGGGTAAAGCCAAAACCAAGAAGAATGTACTGCCCCTGAAAATCTTCAGCCGAAACAACGTTCCCACCACGATCTAGCAAATCGAACTCGACGACAATATCTCCTAACGGATCATTATTAACAGGTTGAGCCTCGACGAAATGGTCTGCATGTAGCTCGCCCGTCATATCCTGCCCCAAGGCTATATCAGCGCCTGCATACTGTGCCCACAATATTCGGGGTAACAACGTCACGGCGACTGCGAGCAGCGCTGTTCCCGAGTTTTTATCCACACTTACCATAGTTTTTTCAGATGTCTTAGATCTAGTTTTAAGATGGCTCTTGAGTTGGCAGCCTCACATCCATTCCAACACTAGTAATCCAGGATGATGCCCTCCGCCGGGTTAATACCGCTGTGAAAATTGCCCTGATCTCGAACCGTACGGGGCTCTCCGTTCTCATCGTAATGCACCCAGATAAGTCCATGGGCATCACCGTTGCCGGGCATATCGATTTTTCTGATCAACTCCTTACTCTCTGCATCGTAGATGAAGATCCGTCCCTCACCGTTGCTAGTGGCCCACATCTCCCTACCGTTAGGCGACAAAAGCACGTGATCCAGCTTATAAGCACTATAGAGTGTTTGCACCGCATGGCCTGACTCGGTGTCAATGATTGTTATGGTGCGCCCCAGGTGATGAGCAGCCTCACCCTTATCTGCTACCCAGAGCTCTGTTTCATCTGCGTTCAGCGAGGCACCGTATGGACCGATGCCTGTGCCATTAGTCCATATTACTTCACCTGTATTCACGTCCACCTTAGAGGCGTTAGAACTGCTCATGATGGGGTAGATATATTCCTTAGCCGAATCAATTACTGCCCAATTCGGTCGATAGCCTGGGATGGGGTATTCGGCAACCACCTCCCAAGTATCCGGATCAATCTTAGCGATCCAGAAAGGGCGCATAGCCATTAGATTTCCTTGGTAAATCCGTCGCATACCCTGCATGCCGGTACCGCGACCCGGTGCGTAACCTGCGGGTTCCATGAGCGCGTATACATATTCGTAGTCCTTATCCGTCCAGACGGTATAAATAAAACCTCCCATGTCTATGTCTTTAATCCCGCCGATTATCTCATCGGTCTCTGGGTCAAACAGGAACAAGCCTAGGCCGTCCGGATCCCGTACGAACACGTCAAAAAGCACCTTGTCGCGAAACACCTGCCCATGATGGAGTCGAGCACCAATAGTGATCTGCGCAATAGGCTGTAACGTCAAAGCATCCAACTTGATCATCGTCCAAGCACCGGCGGGATCTGGTGTACCGTCCGCGGTAGGCTCTCGGGGACCGACCATATAAGCATAACGCCCATCAGGAGACATGGCCGAGGTATGCACCACCGCCCTGAGAATCTCTGGCAACTCATTGCTAGCAATAATCTCGAAGGTCTCAGCATCACCTACAACCAGTGCGTTACTCTTTGGAGGAACATAGCCATCGAATAGCACGGAGGGTGAACTGGTCGTACCCACGTTCTCATAAAAGTAAGTTTTACCTGGTTGGGGTTGAAACTTGGGTTCGCCCGGATTCCATGTAGCCACAACCCGTGATGGATACTCGCTCCAGACACTTCCTTCTTCCGACCGCCGGGTCCAGGTTTCCTGGACAGAAGCAAATGTCTCTACGGCCTCCACCTGCAGATCCCGTGGTGTTTTCGCAAACTCTAGCTGCTCTGCTTGATTAGCCTTTACGGCAGCAAGCGCCGACAACCACTGCCCGGGCAAGTCGGCATCCAACGGCAAATCTGCCAATGTACGAATGTACATGGCGATAGACACTAAATCGGCGTCACTGGGATCCATCTCCGAGACGATCACACCCATTATCGGGTTGCTTTCCAGTTGATCAAAAATATCAGCGGGTGTCGGACCAAAGTGCAGACTGGGCCCGACCAGACCCTCACCCGTCTCCGAGTGACAT
>JAZAGZ010000095.1:0-8725 GCA_036231525.1 Pseudomonadota bacterium
CGTTACACCACTGTACGCGCAACGCTGGAGAAAATGAGGGATGAAAAAGGTAGCCCCAATGATGGGATCATTGTTGAATTCAATAATCCTGAATCAGGAACATCTATTGCCCCAACAATGTCGATTTGTGCCCAGCTCCTAAGACCAGACGAAAAAACCCTCCTCCATAGACACAATTGGAGCACTATCTATATTGCAATCGATGGGCATGGCACTACAGTGGTCGATGACACCACTCTTGAGTGGGAGAAAAATGATATCTTCGTCGTGCCGAGCTGGCGCTGGCACAAACACAGCAATAGAAGCAATGAAACCGATGCTGTTCTCTATTCCGTAAGCGACCTTCCAGTCATCGAAAAAATTGGCCTCCGGCGAGAACAGCAGCAGAGCGAAGACGGCGAAATTAAAGATACCGGGTGGACACCTAATCGTCCCGTGTGGAAGTAAGGGCTGCCTCACTTACGGCCGACAACTAACAAACAGGACGGCGGGATTAATTCGATACCATCAAGCAGGAAGCTTCGGACCTGTGCACCCATATCGTTGATAAGTGTGGTGCTCGCCATCATCATCGGCTTGAGCCTGACCAACACCAGACTAGGCGTCTACATTCTTCTGGATTACTTTGGTGACGACGAGAGCGATCTTGTCGCAGACCCACGCTTAGGCCCCATCCAGCTCTCAGACTACGCTACCGCTGTCCCTGCCTATGAACTGCCACCCGAAATCGAGCAACCCTCCGGCATCTCCTATTTGGAAGAGGAAGATGTTTTCGCCGTGGTGACTGATCAGGCGGAGCTTTTTATCGTAAGTGATGATTTCAGGAGTATCGAATCCAAAACGGAATTGGCCGGAGGGCTTCTCTTGATGCGCCAAGGGAGCGTGGAAGCGACCTGCGTCATCGATGATAAGCGTCTCGCCGTAATCGGCGAGACGGGAAGAATAGACGTGTGGCGAAAGGAGGCGAGCCTAACTTTCGCGGCGGACGATCAGATCGAGGTGTCCGGTTACAGTGGTGAGACGGAATTCTCCGGCATAGCCTTTAACCCACAGTCGATGGAATACTACCTCGCCTCCGACGACACACTAACAATATCCATATTGGATCGTAACGGCACATTACTTCGAGAAATAGCGATGGAGGACAGCCTCCGTGGACGAGAGAAACCGGGACGAAGGCTTACGGAATATCAGATCTCGGGTCTCTCTTATTCGGAGGGACGGCTTTTTGCCGTCAGCGAGACCTATAACACTATTTTCGTCATCGATCCGGCGCAAGGTGTCGTCCGCACGCTAGGTATCGAAGGTGGCGGACAAATCTCGGACATCGCAGTACACGAGAACATAGCGTACCTTCCGATAGACCATAACTACGTCGACGAGCGTCCCCCGCTTTTTCTCGTCGAGCTAACCGAATCCAGTTAAACCCGGCATTCACCGACGCTCATCGTCAGGTTATCCAGATCCAGATCTACATCTACCAGGATTCTAGATCGATTCCCTCTCCTTAGAGGCAACACCATCTGCTCGACCCACCTCTTCGGTAGGTATAGTTTCGTGGGCGATCCTGAGGCTCTCGCGAATTAGTTGCTCTATCTCATGAGTGGATTTGCCAGTTGCTCGATTCTCTTCACAATCAATCTCACTGATGAGACATCCAGGACGCCCAAAAACGAGAATACGCTGAGCGATATCCACCGCCTCAGCAACAGAATGGGTAATAAATAAAGTAGTGATGGCTGTTTCACGAATAAGTTCCAGAAGATCCTTACGAATTCGCTCTGCAGTTAACTCATCCAGAGCTGTAAACGCCTCATCGGCGTAAAGAATTTTAGGTTCAATTGCAAAAGCACGGGCAATAGAAACGCGCTGACGCATGCCGCCAGACAACTCATGTGGATATGCGTCTGCAAACCCTTTGAGCCCAACTCGCTCTAACCACTTTTCCGCAGTTTGCCGACGTTGTGTTAAGGGTATATTCAACACCTCCAGGCCGAAGCTAATGTTTTCAATGGCAGTACGCCAAGGCAGCAAACGGTCATTCTGAAAAATAATGCCTACCTGTCCACGCAACGCATCGCTTTCGCTGAAAGGATCTAAACCAAGAACTTGTATATCTCCGACGTCCGGTTTTTGCAAACCGAGCAACATATTGAACGAAGTCGACTTCCCGCAACCAGTTTCTCCAACGATGGCAACAATTTCGCGTGCTTTTACTTCAAAGGAAAGTTCTCGGCATGCGAAAAACGGAGTGCCATCGTGTTTTAAAAAAGTCTTGGAGACATTCGCAAACAGTATAGGAGCTGGTCCCGTCACTGCCGCTCCCCCTTCGGACGCCAGGCTAATAGTCTAAATTCTACGAAACGAATAACACCCAGATAAACTGACAAAAGCGCAACCAAGCTAAGTGTCCATGCAATAGCCCCTGCCATATCAAAAAGAGCTTGAGCGTTTAAAAGCTGGAATCCAACCCCAGCAGTTGAGCCGATTAGTTCAGCAACCATGGCCACTCGAACACCAGCGCCCAGATTAACAACCCATGCACTCATAACCTCTGGCACGATCGCAGGAATAGTTATCATATAAAAACGTTGAGTCCAATTTGCGCGAAAAGCTTGACCCAGATGAACAAAATCAAGATTTACGCTGCGCACAGCACCATCAATATAAAGAGCGAACGCCGGCATGGTGACGATAAGCAATATAAACCCGATGCGAAGCTCAACGTTCGCAAACCAAATCACGGCGAACACCACCCACGACAGAGCCGGAATACCCTGAATAAAATGAAGCAATGGCTTAGCATATTTGCTGACCTCATCGAAGGTCCCCATCGCAATACCGAAAACAGCACCAATAATGAACGACACAATCAAAGCAACAAAAACTCTAAGTCCAGTCGTTAACAAATGAACAAATTGTTGATAGTCGGAAAAGATCTGCCACATTGCCACCGCGATCTCCTGAAGCGGTGGTGCGATAATTCGCGGAAGGAAATAGGTACTAATCTGCCATAGGGCAGCGATTACACACAGACCAACGAACAAGGGTTGTTGCGCACGCAGTGCTGCTCCTAGCTCGCCGACAAACTTGATCCTCTCTGACGGGCGCGTACCATTTGTATTGCTCACCATGATTGGCCTACCTCTAGGTTTGATTGTCGGTCATTATTTTTTTCATTAACCGTAAGATTGTCCGGAAAACTGACGCATAGACGCGTCCAATGAGGAGCCAAGGACTGCTGCCTGGCCCTACTGTTATCGTAATCCTTCCCTGCCGTAGACTATAGAATCAGCAGGCATCTGATTAAGATATTCGATCGACATCGCAGCTTCGAATGTAGCCTTAGCAGCCGACAGCACATCGCTCACCCAATATACGTCCATACCCATACGACCCGACCTTATCAATCCTACAAGCACATCTCGGGTGAGTTTTCCGTCCGAGGCCTCGCTGATGATCTCAGCTGCTTCTTCAGGATTGTCATTAATAAAGGCTGCGGCTGCTGCGTAAGTCGCAAAAAGTTTAGGAATAAGCTCTCCGTTATCCTCTACCCACGACTTATGGGCAGCGATACCAACATAAGGAATTTTTGATTGGCCTGTATGTCTCGCAATGACGCCCACCACGTCTAATGCTCGAAAATTATCGTTACCATGAACCAATTGCGAATGGGCTGGCTCCCAGACCTGCACACCATCTACTCGTCCGGCCAACATGATCGGCATTAACCCCGGGACTGGAGATGCTTGGATTTCAACCTCTGAAAGATCGACTCCATCCATCTTCGCTGCGTAACGGAACAGTGCATAATTCGTTGTTGGTAAAGACGCTGCGAGCTTACTGCCCTGCAGGTCCCCCAATTCAGAGATGCCACTATCAGCTGCCACAACCACGGTACCCCAGAAGTCAAAAATATTGAATAGGAATACGGTCTCAACACCCAATTCATTTAGCTTCGCGACATCCGCTAAGAGCGTTGCGCTACCGCCGATTTTATTAGTGCCAGCAGCGAAATTTGTGCGGTAGACTCTTTCTGGTTCCGTCTTCCATGTAATATCAAGGTCGTTCGCTTCGCCGAACCCTTTGGCGTCAATTACCGGTGGCAAAAAAGCGCCAAGCCCGGGAAATGGAAATACCGGTATGGTCAGTTCGGCTCCCAAGGATGGAGGAGCAGCGAGCATTAGCCCGACGACGACTGCTGCAAGAAATCCTGAGCAGGAAAGCTTCACGGCCTCTTCACAAGATTATGAGCATATTGTCCTGTACTACTACCAAACCCCCGGCCACGGCTTCCCCACCAAAAACGCTGGATTTGCTCCCTCACGGGGACGGAATTTCTGGATTCGCCCGTTATTGACAGAGGCGGTGTAAAAATTACCCTCGTTGTCAGTGGACATACCGTGCACACCCCACATGCCGCCAGGGTACTCACCCCAACTGCCCCAGGAATAGAGGTAATGCCCGTCGAGATCGTAACCCACGATCTTGTGCGTGCCTTGATCGGCGGCCCATAGCTTATTATCACTAGTCACGATGAAGCTGTGGATATCGTGTGGCTGCCCCCGGCGGCCCTTCCAGAAACTCCACTCGTAGAGATACTCTCCGTCTTCGTCGAAGACCTGCACGCGACCGTTATCGCGATCATTGACAAATACGCGCCGAGTTCTGGGATCAACGGCAATACCGTGCACGTTGTTCCAGTACCCCGGCCGGGTTTCCTGGCCCGACCCGCGGCCTCTCTCGCCCCACTGCGCTAGGATATTGCCATCCATGTCGTATTTGATGACGCGCGTGTTGTCGTAGCCGTCCGCAAGATACATTGTGTTCTCATCCATGAACGCTAGGAACGTTGGCCGACGAAGATGGTTGTCATCTTCGCCCGGCTCTCCCGGTATGCCCAGAGTCAGCACTAGCTCGGAACCATCGTTGGTGAACTTGGCGACAAAGTGCCCATCCGCATCTACTATCCAAACGTGCTTCTCCGGGTCGTAAGGACTTATCTCTACGTCATGGGGCCTGTACCAGAGATGATCCCACTGAGTCCACTCCTCCACGATATTCCCTTCGCGATCCACAACCAGCACACAGTGCTCCCAGCGCCAGTCGATGCCCGATCTACCGCCCCCTGGTTCGTCCAGCCGGTCGCCATTCGGAATAGCAGAACCTGCCTGGCGCAGCGGCAGCCTGAAGTTCGGGTAGTGAAAGCCCGGCCCGAGTTCCGGTAACCAGACCGACTCTCGTGGCCGCTCCATGATTGGTAACTCGCCTTTCTGCACGAGAAATACCCGGTCAGGGTTCTCGGCAAAGACATCCATGGTGACCGAATAGGTCCAGCCCTCGTGCCCGGGCAGGCTCTCCGACATTGGCTTCGGCCAGTTCTCAACGACATCGTACGGCCCGAAGGCATCCTGCCCGCCTATCTGTCCGGGGGTCGCCGCAAATCCCTCGCCGGGTAAGGCCTGTTCTTGCACGTGACCGGTCTGGCTGCCCACCAAAAGGATCACCAGGAGTCCAGCGGCCAACGCCGCGATGCTTTGATTAGGTTTGCTCATATTTTTTCTCCGCCAATTTCTCAACGACGTTGAAGTTAAGAATGCCCAAGGACTCCAAGCTCATCTCACTTGCTGAGCTTAAAATTTTTGCGCTGTTCAAAACATTGTACTCCGCCGGCAGCGTTCAGCCATGAAAGCCATCATGTCACGCTCCTCGGATCCAAATAGCGAAGCACGAGCAGGAGCTGCGCTGAACGCAGCTCCTGCTACCTCAATACGTGCTGGACACAGCAATCACCACATGAAGTTGTCGCGATCCACTGCCTCGCCGCGGAGATACACCGAAGCGATCTGTCGCGTGTTGGTAATGTCATCAAGCGGATTTGCTTCAAGAACGACGAAGTCCGCGCTCTTGCCCGCTTCAAGGGTCCCCATGTCGTCAAGCCCAAGGAGTTCCGCCCCGTTACCGGTCGCAGCCACGATCACGTCTCCAGGAGGCATCCCGGACTCAGCCATGTCTTCCATCTCGACATGTGCCCCCCACGGTGTGTTGCCGTCCGTACCCATGACGATCGTCATTCCTTCCTGGTTAAGTCTGGCCAGATTTCGCGCCTGAATACCAAAAGCTTCCTGTACCTGAACGTCACTCGTCATAGCCTGCAATCGTTGCAAATCTGCTTCCGGAATCGAACCTTCTAACCAGCTGTAATCAGCAGGGACGCCTCGTCCTGGTAAATTTGGAATCAGCACCACGTTGGGGCGTTCCGCAACAAGTTGCGAGAACTCATCATCTATATCCTGGTCCCGTACGCCGTGAGCAAAAATATCAACTCCAGCAAGTAACAGGCCCTTCGCGTCGACTTGGTCAAAAAGATGTGCCGAAACCCGTATGTCATTCTGGTGGGCCTCATCAATCACGGCACCGTAGAGTTCGGGAGTCAACTGCTCAAACTGACCATCCCGATCGTCTACCCAGATTTTAATAACGTCAACGTCACGTGCCGCCTCGGTTCTTACTGCCTCGCGGGCTTCATCTGGTGTGTTAACCCAATGAACTTCTCTTCGCCCTGGCTCGGGTCGAGTTATCCCCGTTCCCGTAGAAAGGAACCGTGCGTGCCCGGCATGGATTTCGTCGCGAATCTCCAATGGCGTACCCTCAACATCCGAGCCCATACTCATCGCTGCACCAACACCAAAATGTGCACGTCGTCTCAAGTCATTAAGGAGTGCCTCACGGGTCGTGCTCATGTGCACGTGAGTATCCACTATCGCAGGCATCACGGTCATACCGCTCAGATCTACTGTCATGGCACCATCAACCGACACAGCGCCCGCCGCACCTACTCCTGTAATCTGCCCAGCATCCACAGAAAACGCGCCGTTTTCGATCACCGAACCATCTCCTATAAGGAGCCGCGCGCCCTCGTATACAACAGCAGTTACCGCCGGTTCAGTAGCCTGCTCAGCAACCGGCTCAGTAGCCTGCTCGCATGCCGCTATTGTGAACAAAACCGTTACCAACACTCCTGTGGTAACACCTTGATAATGCAATTTTCTCTTTATTGTGTGCATCAAAGCCTCCAAAGCTGATGAATCACCTGCATTTTACACCCGATTGAGGCTAGAGAAGTGCTTGTGGAAAAAAACTGGGTATCGAGCTCAATAGTCTCTACTGCACACAATTAAACGGCTCTATACGCACCTCTGGTCTCCACGTCCAATAGCGAGAGAATTCTAGCGTCTCCGTAAAAGTCTCGGAATCTGTGATAACTAATAGGTAGTCTAGACGATCCTCTTGCTCGTTCAACGTAAAATACTCAACCAATCGAATTGATCTGCTTTGTGGCGTGCCATCTCCATAAAAATAGGGCGCATCTATTCTGTCAGTTTCTACAACCAGCCTGTTACCTTCCCACCGCCCCGTTGAATAGCCAAGCAGGGAATAAGACTCTGAAGAAGAAGGCTGCTCGGTACCCATGTTAATAAGTCGCTCAGAGTCAGATAACTCCGCGCGAAGCACCATATCATCCCCTCGTCTTACGAACTCAAAGGGGAACGGCGTAGTCATGAGATAAGGCATACCTCTCGGTTCACACCCCAAGTACGGACTCGCGCGCGGGTCCCACTGTGCCTTGAGCTCGCTCGCTGATTCCGTTAGCGGAGAAACATTATCCCTATAAAGCCGGAAAGAGACCGGATCATCCAGTACAACAGTCCATACTCGAAAAATTCCATCTGCTGTCTGACGAGCACCTTCAATGAGCGTTTCATCAAGTTTCGATTGGAACAAGCCTCCTTCTAGCCCCCCCATCCAGCGTGGCTCTGAATCTATGCCTAATACAACTTCTTGCCCGTTCCCTAATAAAAAGTTGGAAGCGAACATTTCCGGGAGACCACGTGTCGAAGATTCGCCAGCGATTCTGACCCGATCACCTACTCTAACAACACCCCTGTCTATCCCACGGAGTCTCAGCGTGGTCACTGAACCTCCTCCCTGCACGTCCCACTCGACCGTCTCCCCATTTTCATCGACAACCGCAACTGTGTAGGCCGGGTGGGGGTTACCCCAACGAACAGACGTGACGACCCCTTCAATCTCGACAATACGATCCTCGTCGTAAAGCCCCAGGGTACTGTGATGGCTAAAGACCAACTCAACTAGTAATAAGCCACCAAGAAAAAAGACTATTCGTGACATTGTTTCCTGTTTGATAATCTCAAACTGCTCTCTAAATCTGATGCTATGTCGCTATTTTCATACATAACTATCTCTGGTGACACAGATCCACTCAAAAACTGATAGTTTTTGAGTGTCACAATCTCTATAAGCCTTTAAAACCACCACTTTCCAAAAATAAACACAACTTAAAAATATTTTAATGCTGAACTTTCTTTAATCTCCTAACTATTTGATTCGGCTTAGAATGAGCATCTTAGTTAGCCTGATCATATGCAACTAGGGAAGTGCTGATCTGATGAGAGCTACAGTATTGATGTGGAGAACCGCTCGAAGAGCGGCGATTATCGCTTTTCCATTACTGGGGATCTGCACGATCGCCCCTGCTCAGGATGTTCGGAGTACGGATGCCCCGACCGCCGGAACCTGGATGGTACAACTTGGAAGCTTTAGTGCGGAGCAAAACGCCCGTCAGCTCGCAGAGCGCGCAGAAACGTTTGGTTTTACCGCCAGCGTTTCCACCGTTACCACCAACGGCCGCCCAATATTCAGA
>JAZAGZ010000096.1:0-8462 GCA_036231525.1 Pseudomonadota bacterium
AATTGGGATTCGCTGCGTTTGTCTAATGAGTGGAACAAAGCTCGTCAAGAGTTGGCACGGTTAGCTGAGCGACCGAGCTTGGAGCTCAAAGGGTGAGCTTGAAATCGCCTGGAGAGACTTCTGCTTTGTCAGTTCTGGAAGAGGCCATTGAGGTTCGTAGAGAGGGATTTCAGATCGCTAGTGAGACTGATGTATCAATAGCTCTTCAGCGGATAGCAAGTGAAGCGACTGTAGTATTGGCCCAAGAGAACCCGATTGTTCTTGCCGTTATGCAGGGAGGTGTCTTTACTGCGGTGGAGCTTTGTCGCCGCTTCGATTTTCCTCACGAGTTTGATTTCATCCATGTGACTCGTTATGAACAGTCTCTCACGGGCGGAGAATTAAGTTGGCGGGCTTTTCCCAATCTGGAGTTGAGTGGGCGCACGGTGCTACTAGTTGACGATATCCTCGATCAAGGAGCTACATTGGCAGCGCTTTATCAAGAGCTTATTCGATCCGGTGTGTCACAGCTTTACTCCGCAGTTCTTGTGTCGAAGAATCTGGAAAGTCCAGGAAAGCGTATTAATGTGGATTTTGTTGGTATGGAAGTGGAAGATGTTTATGTGTTTGGTTGCGGTATGGATTACAAAGGTTACTGGCGTGGCTTGAGATCACTTTACTCTGTGAATTCTTTATGACAGAGGAAATTGGGCTGATCATTGGAAGTATTCATCCCAGGATGGCGTTCAATGTTGGTTTGAAAAGCTCCCTAGAGACGCCTTTCGGATTACCGTCAAGCCCGGTTTTGTCGGTTTCGTTTGACGGCAACCGAGTTGCTTGTATTGCCCGGCACGGAGAGGAGTCGAACATTCCTCCTCATGCCGTGAATTATCGGGCTAACCTTTGGGCACTCCATCAGCACGGCGTACGCCAATGTATTGCATTGAATGCTGTCGGTACCCTTGATTCTGAGTTTCCACCCGGTGAGTTGGCCGTTCCAGATCAACTAATCGATTACACTTGGGATCGGAAGCAAACTTTCCACGATAGTGACACCAGCAAGTTGGTTCACGTGGATTTCACTGAGCCCTTTGACAGCATGCTAAGGGGTCGGGTTGCGGCTGCCGCAAAGGTGGCTGGTTTCTCCATCCGGTCAGGGGTCTATGGGGTGACCCAAGGTCCACGGTTGGAGACTGTGGCGGAGATTGATCGTCTGGAGCGAGATGGCTGCACTATGGTGGGCATGACAGCCATGCCTGAGGCTGCACTAGCGCGTGAGCTTGGCATGACCTACGCCATTTGCGCGCTAGCAGTGAATTATGCGGCTGGTCGTGGAGATGAGGGGCTAGATATTCACAGTCAAATGGAGCGCTATATTACTGAGGGCCTCGGTAGACTGTCGGCCGTTCTGGATCGGCTGATTCCAGACCTTTGCACGAGTATCTAGCCTACCGATTTTTTGTCGGTGAGAGGAACTCATTGTCCTAAGATATGCCTTCGAATTAATAGTTTAGGCTGCGGGTCCGCGGGACAGATTTGATTGCACATCTGTTTCTTTAATATTTTCAATGGGTCCTGTATACCGCTTAACAATAACCAGCAGTCCAAATGAGGGGTGGTCAAAGTAGTGCAGTTCACCACGACGTGCGAGTCGAGTTGCGCGTAGCTCATACACAGGAGGGAAGTTGAATTCTTCTAGGACATCGTCATGGGTGGAGAATTGGGGGGGGAGGGGTGTTCCCGGTCTTGCGCGATAGTTTAGTGCCACTGTTACGTGCAGAAACCGATTGCGGTGTAATTGCACAGTTCCAATAGGGTTCAGAGCACCCAGTAATGCCAAATTGAAAGGGAACGCGTCTTCTTCGGACAAACCCTCTTGAATCCAGCCGCCATGGGCCAACAACGTATATACGTTGAGATTATTCAGTCGCCTGTATGCGTCTGTAAGTTCCAGTTCCTCTAGGCTCAGGAGACGGAACTGGAAGGGTTCCTCTGCCGGCACTATTTCAAGTAACTCAGATTCTGGTGAGTCAAATGATTCAAAGGAATCTTCGGTGGCAATCTGCTCTTTGAAGGGTGGATCTATCGGCGCCTCCTGTATAAGGGGGTTGATGGACTCGATGTGATTAGCAGATTCGAAGGATTCGAAAGGATCAGGTTCTTCCTCAAGGGGGAGCAGTGACAAAAGAATTTGCTCCGATATGCTCAGATCACCTTCGATGGCCTCATTTTGTAGAGCACTCGTTTTTAGTGGCCCAACGAGCAATTGCTGGTAGTGGTTAGCATTATCGGGCAGGAGATTTTCAACGGATTCGGTCGTCAAGGTATCAAATACTATAGGGGAAGGCTTGCGATTGAATTGTTCCTCAGCAGGATCAAATGCGTTATAGGAGAATGCAAGGACCTCAATTTGGAACAATTCTAAGTTTTCTTGAGAAGACGGAATATCCTGAGGCGACACGACACCCCAGACACTGAGTTGGATGATAAGAATGATCAAACGAGCTTTAAAACCGCAAGCACGCATGAGCCTATTATAGCCGTAGACCATCGATTACACCCATCGTTTGATTAGTATTTAAGTCCTTCGAGGTATTTACAGACGTTAGCTTGAAAATCTGGTTTATTATCCACTGTTAATACATTGGCTCAGCAAGCAGCAGTCTGGAGTGGGGTGGCATGAGAATGCTGAAATTTCTAGTGATTTTCGTGGGCGTTACCATCCATGTAACAATAATCGCCCAAGTCGCTAACACGCAGTCCGCAAGTCCCGGAGTTGATTTCTCAGGTGTCTATGCCGCTGTTTATGTGGGTTCACCTGATGAGATAATTATCGAGCCTAGTGTGTATCCGTTCACAGTTGAGGCAGAGCGATTATTCAGTGCCTTCGACCCCGCTGTCTCAGATCCTAGAGTGGGTAACGATTGTGCTGCGGAGCGTATGCCGGGCCTCTTGTGGTCAGCTAATCCCATGGAAATTTTACAAGAGGGCGGACGAATTGTGATGCGCTTTGAGGAGGGTGATACGGTTCGTTCGATAGTGGTAGATGGGGCAGCTCCGTCAGCAAACCAGCAATATAACGAGCTTGGTTACTCCGTCGCGTATTGGGAGGAGGATGTATTGATTATCGAAACAACGCATCTTATGGACGGGGTAGTAGTCAATGGCATAGGTCAGCCGATCAGCCGGGAGGCTAGAATTAGGGAGCTGTATTGGCGCGAATCCGGGAGTAATGATTTGCAGATGGAGCTTTTGGTGGAAGATCCGGTTAATTATACGGAGCCCATAAAGCTTGGGCGTGTGTGGGGTTGGGCGCCAAGTGAGCAGATTCGTCCGTGGAGATGTTTCCGTTTGGAATATCAGGAATCAGATACTCTAAACGTAGATGAGTTGGCACGCATGTTGGAAGAATTGTAATTAATGGAGCATGGGGTTTTTGTATCTGGGTTTTAAATTCTATGTTAAAGATCAGGTTATGAGATTTATTATAGTTATATCAGGGCTATTTCTATTTCCAGTTGTCGTGGTGTCGCACCATTCACGGATAGGTTACGTCGACGAGCGTCAAGAACTGAGAGGTGAGATTGTTGATGTGATATGGAGAAATCCCCACGTCGGATTTACCTTAAATGTCGTTAATGAAGCTGGGGAAAGAGAGCTGTGGAAGATTGAAGGATTTGGATCTATTTACGCGTTACATCGAACCGGAATCACTGAGGAGCTGTTCAATACTGGTGACCAGGTAATAATGGCTGGTCAACGATCAAATCTTCAACCTCAAGAGTTTCTGGCTTCCCATGTGTTATTGGCCAATGGTACGGAGGCGGTACTGCAGGCTAATGGTGAGCCATATTGGGGTGGAGAGATTCTTGGTGGCAGGGCGCAGTGGGAGGCTGATGAGACTGAGACGGTAAATGCCTCCCATGAAAATCGGGGACTTTTCCGCGTGTGGAGCATTCCTGCGTTGGCTGATCGGGTAATGCACTCACCATTTACTGAGTCTGCCATCGCTGCCCGGGCAATGTGGGATCCACTGGACAATTTTGCGGCGCGCTGTGAACCAGAGGGTATGCCAAGAATAATGATTAATCCTCATCCATTCGAATTCGTGGACGAGGGGGCTACGATTCTGCTGCGGGTTGAGCTCTACGATCAGGTACGGACCATACACATGCCTGACTCGGAGGTTGAAGATGTACCAGCCTCACCCTTGGGCTATTCGATTGGGCATTGGGAGGGTAATACTCTGGTTGTTGAGACGACGAAGATTAATTGGGCTTATTTCGACAATATTGGTACGCCTCAAAGCGATTTTGTGGAAATGATTGAGCGGTTCACGCTCAGTGATAATCAAAGCCGTTTGAACTACCATCTGACCATAACGGATCCGGTAACTTTTGCTGAGCCTGCGACTATTATGGGGCACTGGCTTGCGCTGGGCGAAGCGATTGCGCCGTTTGCTTGTGAGGTTTACTAAACCCCTGGACTGTTGATATCTGAGTAGAGCAGATAGAGATTGAAATAAGGGGTTTGTAATGCATACTTTGGGGAGATTTTTTGCAATCTAATGGTCATTAAACACGGATGGTTATAGGTTGTAATGGGATGGAGAACACAAGGCTAGGATGCGAATCTAGTGTGGGGAGTAAAACTATGAATAAGTTCGTAGTATCTTTTCTTTGCGTATTTCTAATACCTCTTGCCGCATCTGGGCATCATTCATTTGCTGAAATTGAGGGAGGTGCTGATCAGGATTTTGTTGGCGAGGTTGTACGTGTTCAATGGCGAAACCCACATGTGCGATTAAGTGTCCGAGTGATGGAAGATGATGGCACCGAGCAAGTCTGGGATCTGGAAGGAGCGGATTTAAATAGTCTGAATCGCGCTGGGGTGACAGGAGATTTAGTTGAGCTTGGGCAGATTGTTCGAGTTGCGGGGACAGCATCAACCCGGCGCGAACGATATATGGCATTGAGTAATCTTTTGTTGCCCGATGGTCGAGAGATATTAATGCTTAGCTCTGAGGGACCGAAATGGTCGAATATGGTTATTGGTGGGCGCCGTACCGATCATATCAATCCATCTGAATTCGAATCGGTGGATGACATTTTCCGTGTGTGGACCACGGTGCAGTCCAATGATCCAGATTTTATTGTGGATCCTCCACTAACGCCTGAGGCCCGTGTTGCCTATGAGGCATTTGATCCGATTAGAGACGACCCCGTTCTCCGGTGTGTAACTCCCGGAATGCCCGAAGCGCTGTCATACATCGGTCCGCATCCAATTGAGTTTGCTGAGCGTGGTGATGGTGACATTATACTTCGCATAGAATCTGACGATAACGTTCGAACAATCCACATGGGTGAAGATGCGAGTGCGGCGGGACAGCCTTTCTCTCCTCTAGGTTATTCAATTGGTCGTTGGGAAAGTAACGACCTTATTGTGACAACAACTCGAATCAACTGGCCCTATTTCAAAGTCCGTGGCCTGGTAGCGGCGCCTCAGAGTCAAGAGATGGAAATCATTGAGCGCTTTACCCTTGATCGGGAGGCGGGTGAGATAGTTTATGGTTTTACGGCTCGTGATCCGGCTACTTTTACTGAGCCTGTGACAGCGGAGCGATATCATGTGTGGCGCTATCGACCGGGCGTCTCGATACAGCGGTATGGCTGTAGTTTGGAGTAATAACGCCAAACATTTCGGCTTAGAGTGCCCAGCGGGGGTAGATGCTGATGGGTATTAAAACTGTTCGAATAATTAGAATTACTTAATAAGAATAATTTTGCGCTATGGCGCCTTTCATCTGGGGGAAGATAAATGTTGTCCATTACTTTTCCAGTACGTCTATTACTGGGTTTTTTTATTCTTTGTGCTGCACTGCCTGCTTTAGCACAGAGACCCAAGATTGCTGTATTTTCTGGACCGACCGCCACGATTCAGAACAGCGAGCCCCTTGTAACTAGCAATAATGCTCGAGCCAAGTACGGGTTACCTCTTCTAACTAACCCGGATGGGACTCCAATATTGTTCGATGCGGTTCGGCCTCAGCGACTAGCTGCGCCTGTAACGGTCTACTTGGAGGCTTTTAGTGCGCATCCATTAGAAGGGGATATGGAAGAGCTATACGCGCCGCCTGATGGATACGTTGATTCTGAGACGGGGGTTTTTCAAAGCGAACGACGCGGGTCCGACGACGTTCCTGTTTACGAGGTTCTGCTGAGTCCGGAGGATGGCCTTTATCCTCTGCCCTACATGGCTCGTCAGGCTGACGGTAGAGCTTGGGATGGTTATTGCACTAGCGGTGGAGACGTTTCCAAAGAAAGTTGTCGTGTGCCCTTCTACCCGGATGCTTCTCGTATCTTCGAAGAGATTGATCGGCTTGGTATTGGTGCGGGAGGGGGAAATAACCTTCTCAATTCCAAAGCAAATTTTGATTTTTATCGACCCGCTCCATCGGGCGGTTACAGAAAGGGACTTTCTGCGAAAGAACGCACTGATGTCGGTGATGGTGATATTCCAGAGGAGGTTTGGGGCCGCGACTTTTTTACCTACTTGCCAGTATCGGAGGCGCCAACCATGCCCACACTAGCGCGTTTAACTAACGTGGTACAGAACGCGCTCGCAACAGAGGAATACGCGGGAGCCATTTGGCTTGAAGGCAGCCCGACTATAGAGGAAACGACTTATTGGCTCGGGTTGTTAATTGATACCACTATTCCCATCATCGGTAACGCTTCTCAGCGAACCCATGGAATGCTCAGTAATGATGGTGATCGCAATATTGTGGATTCTGTCGACTATATTCTATCAGACGTGTGGCAGGATTCTGACGGTGAGGACCGGATTGGTGCCGTAATGATCCAGGAAGAGCAAATCTTCACTGCACGTGACGTGACGAAGGGTGATGACCGACCCGGTGGATATCTTGCAACCGGTGGTCATGGGGGTATTGTTGGGGGTGTTCACCCGATCGCTTTGTCATTTATACCAACTAAAAGGCATACCCATACCTCGGAGGTTAACCTAGCGATGCTCCCTAACTACGTGACGGGTGTTAGCCGTGAGGGAGAGGTTGAGGTTGGCATAAAGAACGACCAGGGTGAACTTCTCGAATCTGCCATTCCAAAAGTAACTCTCATGAAGCATCTTCGGTATCTTCCAGACGATTTTTCTGATGATCCTGAGATGGTGGTGGAAGTTCTAGGGCGGATTGAAAAGAATCTTACAGATTCGCCGCTTTCGGGCTTCGTGCTTGAGGGGCAAGCGCCTTATGGGGGCGCCGATGAACCAACTCTCGCAGCACTTAGACGTGCAGCACTTACGGGCATGCCTGTCGTACGCGTGGGTCGGGGGCATAACGAGGGATTTACGCCAATCAACACTAACGATCTTTTCATTGAGGGTGGGAATCTGACAGCACCGAAGGCACGTATTCTTCTTATGGCCTGCCTGATGAAGTTTGGAAGCCTGCCTTTACCAAACGATCGTAATAATCCTACTGACGCTGAATTGGATGCAATTCAAGTTAAGGTTGCTACCTATCAGGCTGTTTTTGACACTCACTGATCAGGGGAGAAGCTATGACTAAAAAAATTAATCAATCGAATCTTTACGGACACTTGATCTGTGGTTTTGGATTATTGTTGGCTACGATAACAATATCTACTCACGCTCAAATGAGAGAGGTTGGTATCAGTCCTTGGGGAGCAACAGATGAGATCGGGCGCCTTAATCTTATTACACCGGAATCGCGTGCCCATATCCTATCCCGAATCGACGGAAGTACCGTGTACGATTTATCGGTGGAATATTATGTAGGTATGCCTAGTTTCCAGGCGCTCGGAGATCCTGCCTATAAATTCTGGATGACCCATACCCCTAATGGCACGGTAGTTGATGATCCTAATGGGCAAGGCCGAGAGATGAATGAGCGCGTTACTTACTCAGGTTCGGCTGTCTCTATGTATACACACATGGGCACCCACATAGACACGTTGAATCACTTCGGTTTGA
Organism: Pseudomonadota bacterium; assembly: GCA_036231525.1. Lineage (GTDB taxonomy): Bacteria > Pseudomonadota > Gammaproteobacteria > Steroidobacterales > Rariloculaceae > UBA6522. Next base: position 7,993 of record JAZAGZ010000096.1, read on the forward strand.
ACGGAAAAATATGGAACGGTTATGAGGCTCAAGAATATCTTGGTGATCGCGGTTGGAAGGTGACCGGCGCAGAAGAGATTCCGCCGATTATTGCAAGAGGTGTGCTTATTGACGTTGCTGCTGCCAAAGGTGTCGATATGTTGAGCGACAATTACCGCATCAGTCGTCAGGATCTCGTTGACGCATTGGAAATGCAGCGTGTGGACTTGGAAGAGGGTGATGTTGTGCTAATCCGCACCGGGCGTATGCGAGTGTACGAGGATGCAGCTGCCTACATGGTAAACAACCCTGGCATTGGTTTGGAGGCGGCTGAGTTTCTAGTTGAGGAGAGTGGCGCTATTGTCATTGGTCTGGATACTCTGAGTTTTGAGGTGTCCTCCTCAGAGCTCGAGGATGACTATATTCCTGTCCATACTTATCTTTTGGGGCAGCAAGGCACTCCTATTTTAGAGTTAGTTTATCTAGAAGAA
>JAZAGZ010000097.1:0-27685 GCA_036231525.1 Pseudomonadota bacterium
GAAGATCCATATTCAGTTATTACTTCAATGCCAGTGGCTTGCTCAAAGATTGGACCAAGGATATTGAAAGCTGCCGTAAAGCCACCTGATGTAATTACCTTGATTTGTTGAGACTCCCCGGACACTGAAGGACTATCGAGCGAGTCAACCATTGGCATCAGTCCTGTGGATTGGATTACAGTGGCGGCAGCTTCCGAAGACAGAAACTCAACAAGTCTTTGTGCAGCTTCCGGATTTTCTGCACGCTCCGTTATGACCGCAAGTACCGTTGATACCTGTTGTAATTCGTCAGGTATCGTGCCGGCAAAATCTGCGCCTTCAATTGGTAGGATTTCACTCATTGCCTGAAACCCGATCTCGACTTCACCACGAGCTACGACGCTTGCGACCCGCTCGGTAACGATGCGTTTTGTTTTCGGCTCAATCTCATCCCATATTTCGAGCGCAGGAAAAACTACATTTGACAAGTAGGTGCCGCTGACACTGGCTGAGTAACCGATAGAATCCGCGGTCAACAAGGTTTCAATGAAAGCTTCCCTGGAACTGATATCTGGTTTTGGTGCTCCGCTGCGTACTGCCATGCCGATCACGGACCGTGCAAGGTCAACCCGGCTATCCGTTTGAATATGTCCTGTTTGAGCCAATTGATTGAACGCTCTGCCATTGAAAATTAAAATATCCACGGTTTCTCCGCGGGCTAAACGAACGGGAATAGATTCCGGCCCACCGCCCATTGAAGATCCATATTCAGTTATCACTTCGATGCCAGTGGCTTGCTCGAAGATTGGGCCGAGGATGTTGAAAGCTGCCGTAAAGCTCCCTGATGTGATTACCTTGACTCGCTGGGGTTCCCCGGACGCCACGGTACTGGCGGGCGCGCTAACCAAGGGCCCCTGGCAGGCAACAGTTAGCAGCGCTATCAAGGGAAATAAGGCAGAGATAGGTGAGTTTTCCATTGATGTTTTTACACCGGACTTTTTCTGGAGAATCTCAAGGATAGAGATTATATTGGATCAATGGACAGTCAACGATAGCGTAGGCTAACCCGGCCTTCCAAGAAGGTCATTACAGGGGAGACTGATGAGAACCGTAATAAAAAGCACCGCACCATTGGTGTACGTTGGTTTGGCTATACTTTTACAAGCGTGCTCTCAGCAAGAGATACCCGGAACACCGTCTCGGGGGATAGTACAGATCGCCGAGGATCTCTATCGGGTACAGGATGATTTTCATTTCACGGTGTTTCTGGTCACGCCTGAGGGAATTATCCTAGGGGATCCGATCAACGCCGATGCAGCAATGTGGTTGAAAGGGGAGTTGGCAGAGCGGTTTGATGTGCCCGTACGATATGTTCTCTACAGTCACTACCACTGGGATCATGCCTCTGGGGCGCAGGTTTTTGACGACACTGCAACAATCATTGGGCATGCAAACATGCCTATTGCGCTGGCAGATGCGATCGCGACCTTCCCTGTTCAAGTTACTCTTGTTGATGCCAACGGTGATCAGAAATTCGATCGAGAGGAAGTTAGTGGGGAGTTAGCTCAGGATTTCGATGAGATTGATACCAATGGCGACGGCTTCCTTGACGGTGGAGAAATTCTGGTTGATGTAATGTTGCCCGAAGTACTTTATACCGAACGTATGACAATCACTTTGGGCGGTAAAACCGTGGAGCTTATTCATCCGGGTCCAAGCCACTCAACCGATACAACGGTACTTCTTTTCCCTGAGCAACGGACTATCTACGGCGTGGATTTTCTAAACGTACAGCGGCTTGCTTTTGGTTTTCCAGGGGACGGTACACTGCAGCAGTGGATCGATTCCCTAAGAGCGGTCGAAGCATTAGATTTCGACATTGTGTCACCGGGTCACAGCTCTGTGGGCACTAAAGAAGATCTTGCGGCGTACCGAGAATATTTTGAAGATCTCCAGGCCGTTGTTACTGATGCAGTAGACTCTGGAACTACGCTCGTGGATTTACTTTCAAGTGATGTTCTTACCGACTACAGCGATCTTCCTAACTATGATCCTCAACGTGATCGCAATATAGAGGAAGCCTATAATCTGCTAACTCAGTAAATTGCGTTAATGTTTATGCTTGGTGTTTTAGTTTGGTCGGGTTTTCAACACAGGGTTACTCAAGAGTGAAGCGTTTAGCGTTTTCTGGATCACAGTCGAATCCCAGCATTTGGAAGTGTGGTGCATAGTGCCACGCAACAGTACCAGTGAACGGTTCTACAAGGTACTCAGGATCCTCCAGTATGAAATCGATTGCGATATTCGTGCCATCGTCACTTAGCGTGTAACGCTCAACGACATGCTTGTGGGGGCCCGAACTAACCCCACTACCGATTATCGGTGATCGATGGATCTCAAAAAGCGTGGTATCCACAACTAGCGTACCCCCTTCCCACCATCCGATAGAGTGTCCTTGATTAGTAAGCTCACCATTTTCAGGATGGCCTCGCCCGTCCGTATAGATGGTACGTTCTACATTGAAGCGTTCATTTCTAATAACGATCGAATTCTCGTGGAGCGTGATCTCATTCAAATTAGGAGCAATAAGACTTGCCGGAGGAGGAATAGCAATGCATTGTGCCTGCGGGCTGTCTGATAGAATTTCGTATTCGGCCTGTGACAAGATCCCCTTCTCGGTAAATACTACGTTGGCCCAGGCTGCGTAGAAGCCACGGAAAGCTGAAAGCCCCAGTTCCCAGACTCCTGACATATCGGAAGCGCCGCTCAGCAACTCTGAGTTTTCCTCTCGCAGGAAATATGAACGTCCCGCCAGAGTCTCACCAGTACTCTTTGCTATCGAAACCAAAAGTGCATGATTTGCTTCGGTGCGTTTGTCCGGATGCGCCCTAACCGTGATCAGATCTCCAGGCAGTAGTGAGTCTGATGTCCATCCACTACGCGTTAGTATGGGTGTTGCATCGGTTTCAATCTCCCATTCTACTAATTCACCAGTGTTATCTTGTGTTTCTACATAGATGTATACGTGAGGATTTGTCCAACTGAAGCGAGTTACTGTACCTTGTAAAGCAACTACCGATGTAGTATCGAAAATTGACGCGCTGTGATGTCCTGAAGCTGGTGATACGCAGATAACCATCATCGTAGTTGCCACAGTAAACATTTTTTTCACAGTCTATTTCTCCCTATCTGGCTCAGATCAATCCTAACAGGATTTGTGTAGGTAATTCGATACTCAGCAGAAGGGAGGGAGCTATCTAAGATAGTTATGGGAAACCGATCAGCCGTCCTCCCAACGCGACGATAATCCACAGCAATATTGAAGTGAATGCCACTGACTTACTTGCCAACCCCGTTCGATCGTTATCCATGACCACGCGACGGTGTGTCGTAAAGGTGAAAATAAGTACGATTACCAGAGATGTCAGTTTTATCCAGAAAGGGGCAAGATAGTAATATTTTGTTGCGAAGCAGAGGAAAAGTAGTAGACCAGTTACGAGCATGATTAGGATGCCAACAAGCAGTAACCGTTCGGCGTTGCGTGCGAGTTGTACAGTAGGTTGATGTGATAGACCAAGCCCCAGGAGATGTAGATTAACAATCAGTACGGAGCCGCCAATTGTTACCAGTCCAAAAAGATGTATGGTTGCTATGACTGGAAAAAGCCAAGGTGAACTGCGCATATCAACCAGCAGGGACGAGTACTCAAGCCAGTAGAAAAATTCTAGTAACGACATTAGTCGAACCAATATTGTTGATACGGGATCATACGTCCGGCGGTGATGATCGCAGCCCAAAGCACAATTCCTGCTCCACCCGCGAGCCTAATTTTTGTAGGAGGTACAGGATCAAGATCCCACTCGGAGATACTACGAGACAGTCTTTTAAAGAAAATCCAAAGGTTGATGCCCGCCAAGATAAGCATTCCCATTTTGGCGCGAAAGAATAAATTCTCGTACTTGTCTATGGGCGCCGCATAGAACATGAGTGAGCCAGAAACGACCATTACCACAAACCCTGTAATAATCCAGGGCGAAAGTCTCGTGATCATTTCGGATACGGGCACATTTCGCATCGTTGCGCCCAGAAGACGGAGATCCACGATCAAGGACATCCCGACAAACACGCACAACGTTAGGACATGAACCGTTAAAACGATGAGATACATGTAGCGCGATTCGTGGAGCGCAACGCTCCCAGACGTTTCCGCCAGTCGCTCTAGAAAGCTAAGAAATGACATGGTTTCGACAACGCGAAATCATGTCGCTGATAAGCCGCCTACTTGAGAAATAATCTCCGAGCGGCCGTGACAATCAGCGATTGTTTGGTCGCGGATTACCGTCGGCGCCGGGCGCGGATCCACCCATAAATATCTTTCGCCCGTCGAGGTACTCAAAGAAAACGGCAACGCCTTTGCTCTCGCCACTCTTTGCTTGATAAGCAAAGACCTTTATCTCTGACCCCACTGGTAGAGTATCTTTGCTGACTCCGTTCCGGAAGAGGTTAACGGGAGGGCCTCCCTCAAAGCCCCAGTTAGTGACTGTGCCGTCTTCACCCGTCACATCCACCCAGAGCCACGAGTGGGGATTTGTCAATTCCACCCTGGTAACCACACCTTCCATGTTAATTGGGCGATTTTCATCATAGGCAGCTGCAAATGAATGATGCGCTAGCGATGGCAAAGACAGTAGAAGTGACATTCCACCAACGACTTTTAGGACCAGTCCGATAATTGTCTTCATGGTCTTTCTCCCCCCCTATCGTTACTCGGCTTGTTGAGCCGTTTTATATTCTGCTGCTCGGGCTCTCGCCCCTCTCAGCACGTTAATAATGCCATAGTTTTGCTCGTGGCACGCGAATTCGAACAATCCTGTCGGGTCCATCATAGGCCATGGTATTTCTATGCTCCATGGAGTCTCCCAGGTGGTGGGGTCCAACATCGTGGCTTCGTAGAGCAGTGTGTCGTCAGTAGCCCGAGTGAAACGCTCCGTCAGGTGTAGATTACTGCTAGTGCCCCTCCACTTGCGCCTGTCATGGAACCCCGTGGTTTCTACTACCAAAGTGTCGTTTTCCCAGTGAGCACGAGAGTCTCCTAGGTAACTGCGAACAGCTTTAGGTGCGTGCGGGGATCCGTCCAAGTGAAAGATTCTCACGTCGCTGTTGGCTTGGGTGATGAGAATGACGTAATCCGGGGTTTGTATAATCTGAGATTCTCCAGTGTTTTGTAGAAAGGGTAAGCGTGGTGGCCCTTGGTTTCCCTGGATACAACGCTCGTACAGGCCTCTGGACTCCAGCGTGTGACCCCGAGCTTGGTTTTGGCGTCTTGCATCCCCCTCAGGCGTTAGAGCAGGGACCTTCCCGTCCGGAGGAGCAACGATGAGCGACGTCCGTCGGTTCGGTCGGATTGGGCTTTGCCAGTTATCCATCCCGAACTCAGTCCAGTCGTAGTGCACAGTAGCTGGATCTACGGAGGCATCTCGGGTTGCCCATTGAACAAATGCCCCTACAGCCTCCTCTGGTGAGTGCAATGGTTTTCCTGCGTATTCATCGGGGCGTTCTAATGGAACGTAGGCCACATTCAACCAGTAGCCTGCTATGTCCGGATCACCCCAGGGAGTCCGGGGTGATTCCTGCAGGGGGACGGTCGGATCCCACATGTGCTGAGTAGCTTCCGCAATGAATCCTTCAGCCTCATCCTGGAAATAGGCATAGGTTGACTCAGAGGTATGTGGCGATGCGGCCCGCGCCGCCTCCACGGTTTTTTCTGATCCTTGGTTAATTAATGCGGATGGTGGTGGAGATTGGTCTACTGCAGTATCGAGGTAACCGTGGCGTTCGTCATACTCGATCTGTGCCTGTCGTTGTGCTGCGGTTGCAGACTCTTCAGTTCTCTTTGATTCTTGGTTGAGTGGCGTGGACGTTGATGGAGATTGAGCCACCGCAGGCGCTATCATCAGCGATGCCAGTGTCATCGTCAGGATCGCAGAATTCACCCTAACCCCGGATCTACTGGATGTCTCGCCGCCCATCTAACACTCCTATGGATCGTTGCTCACATCTTCCTCGTAAAATCCAAGTGGCCCATACATCATAGGTTCTACAATAGGCACGCAGTTAAACTCTTTTAGCTCAGCGTTTTCTTCAACGTGTCGATAAAGCATGAAACTCATATTCCAGGGGCGCGTGAACACATTCGGGTCCTCAATCGTTGCCTCATATCTCATATGGTAAGGGCTAAGAGGAGTCCATCGTTCAACAACGTGGAGGGAATCGCTAGCAAAATTACCTTCACGATCAAACCAGGTATGTTCATTGAAGCCTTGAATGTCCACAACTAAGGTATTGCCTTCCCAGCGCCCATTTGATGTTCCCATCCAGGAGGCATCTAGCGCTGGTCGCTCTGAGTCCATGTAGACACTCCGGTAGGCACCTTTGTACTCGTACACAATGATGATTTGATCAGGTGTTTGAAATATCTGGAACGGGTACGGCATATAGTTTGCACGTGGCACTCCGGCACGGAAACATTGCAGTTCGGGATCGCCAGTATCAAAACGACTGGGGTCGTTAGTGACATTTACGGTTGCTCGACCCGCGTAGTTTTCTTGCTGCTCGATAGCAGCCCACTCTTGGTAAGGTAGCTCGTTACCTTCCACAATGCCAAATCCCGCTCGTCCTGCACCCCAAGCACCTAGGATTTCTGCGTAGGGCCCCGATTGCACCGGGTGGGAGAGGATATTCCAGTTCGCCGTGGTGAAGGATTGCCAGATCCCAGACAAATCTGGCGTGTCATGCTCCGTACGGGGCGGTGTGTAAGGCGGAAACAATCCATCTGCTTCTTGGGCAAATATAGGGCCAGCAAAAAAAGTGACTATCGCCGTAATGATTACTTTCGTTATTCGTAGGTTTTTCAAGATATTCACTCCCTCAGCTAATTCTTTCTAATTTTTGAGTGTATCGATAAAATTCATGGGTGCACACATTAGATCCGTCACTCCTGAGAACAACCCGTACCATCCAAAGTAGGTAATTCTCTCCGGAGGCTCACGTCTGAAGATTCTCGTTTCTGCGACCCAGGGTTCTGTGTAGTACGCGGGATCGTATAGCGTCATATTGTGTTGGATCGTATCGGCCTCGACTCTCTTATAGCGCTCTTCTACGCGAGCGCTAGGGCTTTTAACGTGGCCTGTCATGTCAAGCCACGCCCGTTCGTCCAGTCCCACTGTGGTAACAATTAATTCATCACCTTGCCACCGAGCAACCGAATGCCCGTACCAGGAAGGGCCAATATTATCGAGAGCTTCGCCCGCGGGCAGCGCCCGGCCGTCCATCCACATTTCACGCAGTGTCCGGTCCCGCTGTAGGAGCTGTAATATCCTGCCCTCAAGATAGAGGATCTCAAACAATCGGACATTTGTATCGTACAGAGTGCGGGGAAAGCCTCTTGGATTGCAGGTAAAGGTGGGGTCATTCGAAAGCGCCGGATCGGACGCTGCTTTCACCCTGGGATCATCGCTTTCGGTGGGAATATTCTGTAGGTAAAGGGCTAATCCTTCTGGTGTCATGGGCGGCGTGTTGGGTCCAAACGGAACTTCGCCTCCGCCCCCGCCAACACCCCCCCAGATACCGGACAGATCATGAGGATCAAATGCTATGTTTTGGCTAACGGCGGCTGATGAGAGTGCGCACAAAAGCGTGAGAGTTGGCCATGCGATGAGGTGGCGTTGATGTTTCATGACGTTATCTGAATCAGTCCACTGTGGCACCGCGGACAAAAACCTCGCTGTCATCGGCAAGAATGAATTTTTCACAGAGTCCGGAAGCATCGCCTGAAGTGCTTGGATTTACAACTGCTGTTACCTCTTGCCCAGGACGTAGAGTATTACGGTGATAACCCATTCGGGCCAGGGTGTGTACGTTGCTATGTTCAATTATCCAGGTCACCACTTCTCTATCCTCTCCAGTAACATCGACAAGAATAGCAATATGAGGATTACGCCAAAATACTTCTTTGACAGTACCCTCAAGTTTAATTGGGGAGTCCATATCATAACGGTCGCCTCTGCCGTGATGCGCGAGAAGCCTTTCGCTGAGCAAAAGGACGGTAAGCAAAGCGACTAGCATGAATAACGGCCTCATTCTTCCCTCATTATTATAGTTCTGTAGAGATTTGACTGAGAGGTGCACGCACCTTATTAAAGCATATTTCGATTCAACAGGTCCCCACGTAGTCTTCTCAAGAATCTTTGGTAAGGAGGTGTAGGAGTTTCTACCGTTTTCTTTTTGTAATAGGGGATAGGTGTTCTAGGGGATTTTTAAATTTTACTGTCGAGCGCGAATTATCTTGAGTTGTTCATAGGGCTTCTTCGGGAGCCAATGTTAGATAAGTTTCCAGGGCAGCCGCATAATCCGCATGAGTGTCTTCTGCGGTGCGCAAATACTCTTCCAGAGATGCTAGTGCGGCGACTTCATTATCAATTGCTATGGCCGCTTGAGACTCCATGATAAGCAGGGATGGATCCATTGGTAGACAAGCGCTTCTATATTGGTTTATCCATCTGAGTATTGCTGTTTGGTCATTAGTAGTCAGCGCGTTATTGATCTGTGTTCTGATTAGTTCATTACGTTCTGTGTGGAGCGCATCGCTGAACTGTTCTTCATTCAGGCGGGCAACCGAGCTAATCGATATAAGTGGATCGGGGACGCCTGAAGGGAACCCACCATTAGCACCAGTCGGGAGTTCAGCGATTTCATCAATGACGTGTAGGCCTTCGATTACCTTTCCGAAAACCGTGTAACCGGGTGTTCGGCGGGTGGCGTCAAGTCTGTAATTGTTCACAAGGTTTACGAAAAACTGGGAAGATGCGGAATCTGGATCGCTGGTTCTGGCTGCTGCTATGGTACCTCTGGCATTTCTGCGACCGTTTCTAGATTCATTGGGCACGGTTCCGACAGGTTGTTTCCTTTCCAATTCACGGTTAAAACCGCCACCCTGTACAACGAACCCCTTAACTACACGATGGAATACTGTACCTCTATAGAAACCCTGATCAGTGTAATTTAGGAAATTTTCTACATGTTGAGGGGCATCTTCATCGAAGAGTTCTATAACAACGCGACCGACATCCGTGCACATTGCAATGTTGGTTGCATTTACAGACGAAATCCAGCTCAGTGCGGTGAGCAAAACAAAAAATCCAACCTTTCTCGACATACTGCGATTTACCAACTAGTTGTGTAAGGGCAAGTGTTATATAGGACTTGTCTAGTACAACTGTCAACTTATGGGTCCACGGAACTACGCATCGCCACTCTTTCTCGTTCCTCGATAATTGTGCGCATCTCTCTTTGGCGTTCTCGGTTAATGGGGTAGCGCCACATTAGTCCGATTACAATCGCGTATGCCATAACTGGTAGGCTCACGATGAGATAGCGTAGACGCTGGAGAGAGGTCTCGGTGTTATCTGTTCCCAGCTCTGGAGCAAATTCAAAAATTCCAAGGACAGAGAAAAAAATGTAAATAGCTATCCCCGATGCGAGCTTGCTTGAAGCCTGAAGCAGTGAATAGTAAAGCCCCATTCTTTCGGACCCGCTCTGGATGTGATCTTGATCGCACACATCCGCCATCATCGCTCGGGGCAGAAATTCATTAGCCGACGTATTAAGCCCCACTATTAAAAATGCAACCGTAGTTAAAATAATGGCCTCTGAAGGTAGGGCCAAGAGTAACAATGGGGCTATGGCGCCTGTGGTCACGCTCATTTGCATAGCGTTATGCTTGGTCCAGCGTTCGGAGAGCCACACCCAAACCGGTAGTCCGAGCAGACCGCCGACTAGGAGAAAAGAGAGAATAAAGCCAACCCAGTCTTCAAGATTCAATGTATATGCGACGAAAAAGACGAAGAGACTTTGAACAAAATATGTTGAGAACGAAAGAAGAAAATTCGCTACCAGTAGTCGCAACAAAGCCATATTTGTGAAGACTAGTGCGGCCCCCTTTTTAAATCCTAAATGCGGCCGATTTGGTGTTTCTCTTTCCGGCACACTTGTTAGGCAGATAATTACCGTTAGAGGCAGTGTGATAATCATAAGCCAGCCAATAGCTGAAGCTGTTTCTTCCAAGGTAGGCGATGTCATCCATTGCATGATGGCCCACCCTCCCCCGATCAGGATTCCCCCCACCATGGTCATTGCTTGGAGAAGCCCTGTGATTCGTGAGCGTCGGTCGTAGTCACGAGACAACTCCAATGCCCATGATGTATGACTAATGGTCCAGGCATCCCAGCCTATGTATAAAGTGGTGAGCCAGATAAATAAATAAAGCCCTTGGGCGGATTCTGGTGGGTTGTAGACCATCAGTATCGCGAGCATGAGAATCGGTGCTGACAATGCGAGCCAAGGTCTGCGACGTCCCCAGCGAGTTTTGTAACTATCCATAAACAGGCCCCAGACAGGAGCGGCAGCCATATCGATGAATTTGGCCGTTAAAAAGATGGCACCGACCGCGGCACCCAAGCCTAGATGCTCAGCATAAAGCGGAGGTAAAAATACAAAGACGGCAGTCACGAGCATGTTCAACCCCAGGGAGGGCAGAGAAAATCCCACCATTCGCAGGCCGCTAGCACGTATATCACTCATAACTGCAGAATAAGGGGGTGTTTGTTGAGAAGCAAAGTGATTCGAGAAATAGTTTTATCAGCGAGAATGAAGAAGATTTAGTTTTCGTCGAATCTTTGTGCCTGCAGAGCGCAGAACTGTATGGGTAAATCCAGAGGACGTTTGAAAAGTTCAGTTGGTGTCTAGAGTTTTAACCAAGGCATCGTGAAAGCGTGGCCGAAGGGAGGACAGTTTTGGGTTCTCTCTGGTGGGATGGACACGATTAGTCAGTAGTATCGCGAAAAAGTTTCTACTTGGGTCAATCCAAAGCGATGTTCCTGTAAATCCAGTGTGGCCGTAAGATACTGGTGAAAATAGGTCACCGCTGGCGCCTCCCGCCGCAGGGGTGTCCCATCCCAGAGCCCGACTACTTCCGGCGACTAAATTTGCCCGTTGCGTGAAGAGTTGTACGGTCTCGGGCGTGACTAGGCGGTGGTTATTTAACACGCCTTCATTCAGGAACATCCTTGCAATCGGAGCGATAGCTCGTGCCGTCGAAAAAAGGCCTGCATGTGGAGCAATACCGCCCAGCCCATAAGCGTTCTCGTCATGCACAACACCCCGTAACACAGAACCACGCCGCTTATCTTTCTCGGTGGGCGCAATGCGTGGAAGCAAACGTTGCGGTGGGTTGTACCAAATCTCTTTCATGCCTAGAGGCGTAAAAATTTCGTTGATAGCGAGCAGATTCAATGTTGATTGTGTCAATCGTTCTAGAACTTCTCCTAACAATAGAAATCCTAGATCGGAGTAAATAGATTTCGAACGAGGCAAGTAGTCTAGTGGCAGCCTGCAAATTTTATCGATGTAGCTGCGTTTTGATTCAATCTGTGATCGATCGCCAAACGATTTGTACAGATCGGTCCACCACAGTAGGCCGCCACAGTGAGCTAGAAGATCTGCAATAACAACATCATCTTTACCATCACCGGAGAATTCTGGAATATAGGCGTTGACTGGCGCCTCAAGGTCGAGTTGCCCTTGTTCGTACAGAAGCATCGCCAATGGAGTTGTGACGATGATCTTCGTCAGAGAGGCTAGATCGTAGATCGTATCGAGTGTGACAGAAGAGGTTTCAGCGTCATAGTCGAGATAACCGAGAGCTTCTTCAGCAAGGACAGTCTCTCGGGTACCAGCTAGATACACCGCACCCGGCATCGCATCGGCCGCAATCGCTTTAGCTAGTAGTTGGTTTACAGTTTTATTTTTCATGGAATGCAAAATCACCAGTGAAAAAGCAATAAGTGATGCGTAGGGTTATATATCTCTTTATTAGCATAGCCTTCTTTAGACTTCCTAGGATGGTTAAATGACGCAACTGCGCTAATAACTCTGGCGGCTAAAATCGGGACAAGGGGCTTCACAGCCTTAGGCTACAATACGAGCGTCGTCGCGGATAGAAGTAGTCAAATTAGGGGTTGTGTGATGACTTCACTGGCTTTGTTTATGACGACTCTGATCGTGGTCCAGGGTCAGGCGTTACAAGTGGGATATCCTAATGAACCCGGGCTTCAGTCGATCATGGTGGAGTTTTTAGAGCAACGCACGTCGTTCGTGCAGATGGATCAGGGGTGGGCTGCAATTCTCGGCGTCGACGTAGATGCTCCGGCGGGGAATTACAACGCAGATATCTCGTTTACCTATTCTGATGGTCGACAACAATCCAGAACTCAAACGATAGAGGTTCTCAGCAAGAACTTTCCGACTACTGAACTTACTGTTGCACCTGGGTATGTGCAGCTCAGTCCGGAAAACCAAGCACGCGCGATGTTGGAATCTCAGGAAATCAACGCCGTTTATAATGAGCTAAACCCTGCCTCATATTGGGGGGAGTCTTTTCAGGTGCCTATTCCAGGCGCGATCGATGGACGAAATTTCGGACACCGACGCATTTTCAATGGTGAACCTAGGGCTCCTCACTCTGGTGCTGATCTATCAGCTACAACAGGTACAGCGATACACGCTTCCAACGCGGGCAAAGTGGTTTTAGCGAAGGACTTCTTCTTCAATGGAAATGCGGTATTTATTGATCACGGGCTCGGCGTCTATACGATGTATCTGCACCTTTCGAAGATCCTCGTCCGTGTAGGGGATTTTGTAGAACGTGGGCATATCATCGGACTTGCAGGGGAGACTGGGCGCGTGACAGGGCCCCATTTGCACTGGGGCGCGAGAATTCTCAATGCTCGTGTCGATCCTTTCTCGTTGCTACCTCCTTCTGGGGATAATGCAAAAGGCGATTAACAATTCATAGTGGGCGTATTTGGCATTTTAGGTGTCAGTCAGCGTGAATCGTCTCGTAATCTTGAGAGAGCCATAACTGTAGCCGCGGTCCGAGACATTTCTGGTTTACGATCGATCTCGTATTGAATTAGGCGTTCGACCATGGGCTTGTCACCGTGGCAAGCACGAACAAGCTCCCCCTCAACATCCACCCCCCAGCCGAGGGCCCTTGTTCCAAGTTTTGTCCTTGTCCGCCACCATCGGAACAACATGATGAGCGAGATGATGACAAGGGCAACAAAAAAAAATGGGATATCGGTCATTTAATCCCCCCTAAGGTCGCAGTTAGTGGGTCATCGCATAAATGATGTAGTTGATAGCGAAACGATAAGCCAATGCGGTCATAGGGTTCGGATACCATGGATCATCCGCATGTTCCCAAGCATCCCCCATGTCCATGTTGTAATTGATGGCTACGAGTAAGCGCCCTTCATCATCATAAATCCCTCGCCAGTGCGGTGGTCCTCCTGGAAGTTGAGCTAATGTTTGTCCACCAGGACCACGATAGAGGTGACGCGCCCCTGGGATTTGGGTATTTCGGTCAAGGTCATACAGCACGTGCAGTAATGGATCGTCGTCTGGGATTTCGATGATTGGATAACCCGGGAGCATGCGTTGAATCATCTCGGTAAAGTTTGCCCATTCACGAGCGCCATGAAAGTCATCCACTACAAGAAAGCCCCCTCGCATCAGATATTCTCTAAGGCGATCCGTTTCTTCCATGGATAGTGTCCACCGACCGACCTGCTGGGCAAATAACCAAGGGTGATTAAATATACGGTCGTCGACGGTACGTATGTGAACGCTGTCATCAGCAACCTCAAGTCGGGTGAGGCGTCGCAACCCTTGGGATAAATGATCTTCGGCTTCCGGCCAATCAATTGCATACCACGGGCGCCACCCGCCTCGAGATGCTTGTGATCCACTGGGCATTAGTCTAGCCATGTGAAACTCTGCTTCTGGGTGTGTAATTTCCCAGCCTTGGCTAGTAGCAGTATCTGTAACAGCTAGAAGCACACTGATAGTGAATGCCGCTCGGAGAAGTAGCTTAGGACATTGCAATACGAGGGAAGGCATACGCCAAGTATAGGGAAACGGGTCTCGTTCTCCAGTTTATGGAGTGTAGTTCCCACAAGTAATTTTTATCCACAGACTGCCAGTTACTGCATAATTTAAAAAGGGATATTGCGTATTAGTATCTGAGAGGCTGGAATCATTGGATTAGCAGAGGCCAAAGGAGAGTAGATACCGGCCGGCTTCTTCGGGGGCAAGTCAATTCCCAAACAGTCCTTCCAGTAATCTGTCCTGAATTCTGTCCTGAATCAAGTCTCTCAATTCTCGCTGTACCAGTTCACTTATATCCGGTTGAATTTGCGGTTCAGTAGCTGTACCGCTAACTTCTAAAGGAATCGAATCTCCAACCACCCTGTCTAGGGTTCCACATTGTGAGATAGAAATTTCATTGGTCATTTCCGCCTCAAGGCCATAGTTGATTTTTTGTGAGAAGAGATCCATTTGACCTTGGCCGGTAATTTCGAGAGAGGGCGTATCAATTACTAGACTACTCGTTCTGGCAATACCATCGCTCAACCGGGTTGTGCCGCGTAGAAGATTGAACTTTGTGAACTGATCGTCAGTCGGTGCGGGTCGTGGGTATTGCTGTAGGCGGTTGTAGGTATCACACAACGTATGATCTAGATTGAATCCATGCATCGCGCCGTCGAGAAGTGAAAAATCGATGTGACCTTCTGCGACCGTTAATACATCGTTAAGGCTTTCACCGGCCCCACTTATTTCGAGGTCAAAAGTTCCCGTGCCAGATAGTGTTGGTTGATTCAAGAGGCTTGTCATAAGAGGCCCCAGACTAATATCAACCCCGGAGCCATGTAACGAGAGCAGTGGTCTCCCAATACGTGCATCCAGCTCTAGTCCGCCCTCAAATTTACCTCCGTAGAGTTGCCCAAGAGCCGAGTCGATTTGCCCGACATTATTCTCGATCGAAACATTTGTAGAAACATTTGAAAAGTTTAGTCTGGCTATTTTCAGGTCTGCGATTGAAACTTGACCCTCTAGTGTAAAAGCGCGTAGCGAATCTGTTGGTAGCAGCAGATCATCAGTGGTTGCTTCGCGGTCAGCAGGCGCTAGATAGCGATCGATATTTAACTGATCCATGGCAAGATCAAAGACATACTTTGGATCATTGAAATTTGCTATCGCGAATTGCCCCGTTATAAATGTATCGTCGAGGCGCATTCGAATTTCAGAAAATTGACCTCGATCCTCGTTTATATCTACGGTTGCGCTGATGGTTGCAGCCCCGAGAACTATGTCGTCTGATGTTACTGGTACGGGTTGGTCGAAACGGTCAAGCAGCGCTCGCGGTGAAAATCGTTGAACCTCAATATCACCTATTAGATGCAACGAGCTAGACAATTCTCGCACGACTACACTACCCATGGTCTGGAGACCTAGTGCTCGGGCATTTAGGTCATCGAGTTGCAGTGAGTCATCAGCTGCGTCGTAGTCAAAGCTTGTGTTGATACTCACTGCTCCCAATCGATCGGGGCCAAGCCCTTCCGGGAGGCGGTTGGGAAACAGGGTAAGTAACACATCTGGGGTTACATTAGTCGATGCGATTCGTCCGCGGAGACGGCGTCCATCCTCGAGCCTATCTACGGCACCGGTGACCGTTGCACCTGGAATAGTTACTGTGACATTTCGCAGTGAGAAAACGCGATTTGAACCGTTGACGTTAAAGTCCGCACCGAGCGCGAGGGTGTCTATGCTTGAAAGGTCTGCGCTTTCAGTTATGACTTGAGGTAGGATCTCAATGAGTGTGGTTGGGTTGAATGCATCCGTCTCTATTCTACCTACCGTTTCTCGTTCGTTAACTGTGATTTCTCCGGTGAACTGTATATCGAGAGCAGAACCCCGCACCTCAGTCAGCGCCATATTTCCTGTTGTCGGCTCTACTGTGAAGAGAGACGCTAGATCGAAAACTCCTAGATTGCCAGCCGCATCAGTATCTAGCCCCATCGCATTGAGCGCGTCTTCCACAGGCGCCTCAGTAACGCTTACTATGCCTGTGAACTGGGGATCACTGAGTAGATTACTGCCCGCGAATTCCCAGCGAGCAACAATATTCCCAATAGTTGTGGTGAGTTCATCCATCTCAATCGTTTGAGCTCCAATATCGAATCTTGCCTGTTGAGAGGAGGCTCTAAAATCTAACTCTTCTGGGCCCAACGGGGGGTCTGTGAGTTCAGCTTCGAATAGCACTGCATCAGCTTGCAGTAAGGAATCAGCGCCGGAATACACGACACTGGCTTCCAGTTGACCCGTCATGCGCTCGTCGTGTTGCCCGTCTTCGACTCGAAACTCAAGTTCCAAGCTCTCTGCTGCGTAGAGTGGCACATCCGAATCGACACGGACTGTAGCCCGTGCATTGAGCTGTGCAATGAGGGCTGGATCCACACTAACCAATTGAAATTCCAAAGCAGCGTCGACAGGCTGTCCAGATGTTATCGGGCCTGTGTCTAATGAGAGCTCGGAAAGCACGTAGTGGACTTCAGTGAAATTTTCTCGCCAGAAGATGATCCCATCGCGTATGTTGATTCCCGCGATATTTATGCCTTGAGTCACGAAATCCACACTTTCTGTTGATTGAGTTTCTCTCCCATTTGCGGCCGCAGATCTGATCAGATCTTCCCAATTGCCACGGCCCTCATCGTTGCGGGAAAGATTTAGTTCTAGGCCATCTAGCTCCACCGTGCCTATCTCGAGTCGTTTGCTGAGAAGCGGTAGTAATCGCACTCGCACAGTGGCGGTGGCTATGCTGGCGAAATCTTCCTCGCCAAAATTCTCTGCGTTGCCAACGCGAATTATTCCTGTCCGCACGCCGAGCCAGGGGAAAAATGTTAATTCGAGATCCCCTTCAATGATGAAACTACGCCCAGTGCGTTCTTCTACAAGTAAGGAAAAATTGTCCTTGTAATCATTGGGGTCGAATAGCAACCATACGGTCATGATGGCGCTTAACAGAAGCACCAGGAAAATAGCTGCCACTGTGGCGAGTGTTCTAAGGATAGCTTCAGCTCCTACGTGAAGAGTGTTCTTCGGTTGGGCCACCGGACACTGACTAAGTTCCCGAACTTTCCCAGTTTATCAGTTTCGGAGGTCATTTGGCTTGCCGTGCTCGACTTTTAGCTCTAGCGTAGCAGGTCTGAAATCTGTTGGAGGCTGTGTTGCAGGAAGGTATTGAATACGCGAGTGTTTCGGAGGTGGCCGCTCTAATCCGATCTGGGGATGTTTTGTCGTTTGAACTAACTCAGCTGATGCTAGATCGTATTGAGAAAATGAATAGCTTGCTGAATGCATTCATCACGGTGACGGCTGAATCTGCCCTGAAGCAGGCGGTAAAGGCGGATAGCGAACTGGCAGATGGGCGTGATAGAGGTCCGTTGCATGGTATTCCAGTAGCTATTAAGGATCTCATCGATACTCAGGGCGTGCTTACGACTGGTGGTTCGAAGCATTATGAAAATCGAGTCCCTGAATCGGACGCAACTGTGGTTGCACGTTTGAGGGAAGCTGGTGCCGTTATGTTAGGCAAGACTGGACTACACGAAATGGCATTCGGATCCACGTCCATCAACCCATTTTTCGGTGCAGTTTCTAATCCATGGAAGCTAGACCATCACCCGGGCGGTTCAAGCGGAGGTTCAGCCGTTGCCGTTGCAGCTGGTCTGGCGTATGCAGCGTTGGGTACTGATACGGGGTGTTCTGTCCGACAACCTGCCCAGTGCTGCGGTATCGTCGGACATAAACCGACATTCGGGCTAGTGAGTAAAGCTGGTGTGCTGCCGGTGGTCTCTTCCATGGATCATGTGGGCCCCATTACGCGATGCGTGCGTGATGCAGCACTGGTTTTGCAGGCAATCGTGGGCGCTGATCACGGAGATCCGCTGACGCTCAGTGTCTCTGTTAATGATTTTCTAGAGAGCTTAGAAGATTCAATCGACGACGCGGTGATTGGGGTTCCACGCGACTATTTTTTCGAAGGTGGTGATTGTGAGATTGTTGACATTGTGGATAAATCCCTGCAAGTTTTTTCTGACCTCGGTGCGCATTTGCAGGAAGTAAAATTTCCTGATTGTGCGCTTGCTTACGAAGCTGCGGATGCCACATTCTCAGAGATCGTTGACGCAAACGGAGATGTTCTCAAAGAAGATCCTGAGGGCTTCAGCGACGAGTTTCGGCAACGCTATCGGTCGGTGGAGCAATATAGAGGCAAGGCTTATGAAGCTGCTCAGATATACCGCCGAGAGTTCAAGAACGAAGTCGAAAATGTGATGCGGCACTGTGATGTGCTCGCAACACCGACTTCGACTGTCGTGGCAGCTCCTGTCCAGAGTCAGCCGCCAGATCATGCGAAAGAGCGCCGCAAGAATTGTTGTATATTCAATTTCACAGGGCAGCCATCCATATCTATTCCCTGTGGATTTACACAAGCGGGACTGCCTGTAGGCTTGATGCTGACGGGTGGTGCACTAAAAGATTCCACTGTGCTGCGTTTCGCCCGAGCTTTTGAACGGGCTACGCCCTGGCACAGGCGTCATCCACCAGAAGCTATCAAGCAATGACTTGCCATCTTTCCTATACTGCCCGTACACATAAATAAGCAGAGAAACCCCTTTTTATGAACAGTTTGCCAGCAAAAATAACCGTGCTTGCGTTATGCGTTAGCACACTCAACGCATGCTCTGATGCTACTGTCGAATTGCAGCTACCTGTCGAGATCACGAGTCCCGCGAGTGAAGGAAGCGCTCAACCCCATCTGGCATTAGGGATCGACGGTACTGTTGCACTTAGCTGGCTTGAGCCACAAGGGGATGGTTACGCCCTGAGATTTTCGACAATAGTCAACGAAGCATGGTCCCAAACGAGGACACTTGCGACTGGTTCAAATTGGTTCGTAAACTGGGCGGATTTTCCTTCCGTTGTCCCCATCCGTGGGGAATTGTGGGCAGCGCATTGGCTGGTTACACAGGATGAGGGCTATGGCTACGATGTTCTGTTATCGATATCACGCGATAGTGGTATGACCTGGGCCGACCCCATGCCGTTACATCTAGATGGGACGCCGACTGAACATGGATTTGTCACACTTTTCCCCTGGCAGGAAGGAATAGGGGCAATCTGGCTGGACGGAAGAAATTTTATCCAAAATGGTGAATTTGTCTTTGAAAGTTCCTCGGGTGAGCCGTTGGGTATGAGTCTCCGCTACGCACTCTTTGATAGTGACGGGCAACGCGCTTTGAGTGAGGAGCTTGATACGCTCGTGTGCGATTGCTGTCAGACCGATGTGGCCCTGAGCGGAGGAGATGCGCTTCTTGTATATAGGGATCGAACGACCGAGGAGGTCCGCGACATCGTTGTGCAACGCTTGTCCGATAATGCTTGGCTGCCGCCAAATACGCTGGCTCCCGATAATTGGGTTATCGGTGGTTGTCCAATAAATGGTCCTGCGATTGATGCGCGGGATGACCATGTTGCGGTGGCCTGGTTTAGTGCTGTGAATAATAATCCGCTTGTGCACCTCGTTCAGTCCAACAACGGGGGGACTACATTTTTAGATCCCATAGAAATCGATACCGTTGGTAGCTTTGGTCATGTGGATGTGGCGGTGCTTGAGAACGGCGCAACCGTGGTCAGTTGGCTTAGATCTGAAGAGAATGGTCTTGGGTTGATGATGCGTATGGTTGATCAAGTCGGCGAGCTTAGCGAACCTCTTACCGTTGCTGATATCGGAACGTCGCGCCCCTTAGACTTTCCCCAGATGGTCTACGATGGGGCGCGGTTGATTTTCGCCTGGACGGATATCGACGAGGTGGAGCAGGTAAGAACGGCCATCGTGGAGCTAGCACCGTAACATCATCGGCCGTTTCTGGTATCCGTCAGGGAACAGCCGTTATATTAATTTACTCTGGCAACTTTATTCGTGGTTGCCAAAATTCAAAAGCTATTGACCTTACCGGGGTGTGGCCACCGAAGCTTTCGTTTTCGAAGGATTACCAGCGTCCCCCCCCACCTTCGTTGCGGGGCTTCATTGGTTTTGCTTCATTCACTGTCATTGGTCGACCATCGTAATCGGTGCCGTTGAGGGCTTCGATTGCTGCCTGAGCCTCCGACTCCGTGGCCATTTCAACGAAAGCAAAACCCTTGCTACGTCCGGTGTTGCGATCAGTGATCAGTTTCGTTGACTCTACTGTGCCGTGGGCCGAAAACTTTTCGGATAAATCCGGTTCGTCGACAGAATAAGGTAGATTACCTACGTACAAACGCTTGCCCATGATACCTCCTGGGGTTTTGGAACCGCTCGAGAGGATCTGGACAACCGTCCGGCGCTCAAGAAAAGCGGTCAGCTATAGCAGGCGTATTCTAGCCTGAATAACTTCTAAAATAGAGGTATTCGCAGATTCTTCACGATTTCTTTAGGTTGTCCTGAAAGCTTTCAGTTAGTACTTGGAGGGGATGATTACCAGGATCATCCATACGTTCGAGGTGTTTGACTATCCATCTTGTGGCGACCATTGTTTCCCTACTGACGGGTCTCTGGTGCTTGCTACTAGGGCTTTCCGAGGGTTTTCCAGGGGAAAGTCCATGGGAATCTCCGTGCCTACATCGTCTCCGGAGGGAGATGCCGGTGTTTCTGACAGTGAACAGGCGGCTATGAGGAATATAGAAAAAAAGATAAGGGTTATGCGCATGAGATTTATTGAGCTTTCCTTAGGCTTTTTCCACGTTGATTCTGAACTTTGCATCAATCCCCAGCGTACTCGGCGTCCGTAGATATTTCAATTATGAGGAACCCTTTAGGACCCATGAGCTTGGTTTCTAGGTTGTGTTATATCTGGGGTGAGTTGGTATGATGACAATCATTCGCGACAGGGGAGCATTAGATGACAATAACGAGCTTGGTGCTGATTTGCGCGTTCGCGGTTGGGTTACTGTCACCCGCGACTACTGTAGGCCAAGACCTCCTAACACCGTGGGGCGATCCAGACTTGCAGGGCATATGGAATAACCGGGTTGTTACACCCTTAGAGCGACCGGAAGAATTTGGTATGCGAGAGTTTATGACGAGCGAGGAGATCGCAACAGCTGAGATAGGGCTGCTTGAGTACTCTCAGCTACCCGGGCGTGATAATCGAGAAGGAGCAGGGACTGAGAAAGATCTAGCCCGTGCTTATAGCGACCACTGGTTCGGTGACCCATCTTTGACGAGGGGCATACGCACATCGATGATTATGGATCCGCCGGACGGAAAAATTCCTCCCTTAACAGCTGAAGCTCAGGCAAGGATTGCGGCCAAAACCGAGTACCTTCAAGCATTACTTCAAGGCACTGGAGGGGGCAGACCTGGGCCGATATCACCGAGGAGGTCCGAGCCTTCTCCAGACTACAACCTTGACCGAATGAATCGATCCGACGGCCCAGAGGATCGGAGTGGTGGGGAGCGTTGTTTTGGATACAATTTGCCAGTGTTCCTTCAGTCTGGAACTTTCGGTGGAGTAGCACGAATCGTGCAGTCTTCCGACGCTGTTGGGATTCACTACGACATGGGTCAAGGGTTGGGTTTCAGCCGGCTTATTCCCATCACTGATCGTCCGCACTTACCCGATAACATTCGGCATCGGTATGGAGATGCTCGTGGTCATTGGGAAGGAGACACGTTGGTGGTTGACATCACTAATTTCACTCAAAGGACGAATTACCATGGGTCAAGAGAGAATTTGCATCTGATTGAGCGCTACAGGCGGCTTGATGAGAATACGCTGTCATTGGAAATTACCGTGGAGGACCCGACGACTTTTACAAGGTCCTTTACAGCCGTACAAGAACTCACGAAGAACAGCGACATAGAAAATATGGTCTACGAAGGTGGTTGTCACGAGGGTAATTACGGCTTGGTTGGTATGCTGGTGAACACTCGCTTTGCGGAGAGGGCATTTGCTGAGGGGCGAGGCCCGGATCCGGCGACTCAGGACAACGCCACTGGTGGGGGGGCGATCAGTGCCGCGCCGATGGCGGTAGTGCCTGCTGCAGAGCCAGCGCCAGCACGCTGAGCGGGCATTCCGGAGTAACGAACGGGCGCGGCGGCGACACAAGCATAATCGCTCTGCCCCCTGTGGGGTGCTGCTCTGTTATGGAGGAGCGCCTGTTCCGGGAGATCCTAGAAATAGTGTTCGACCGTCAGGAAACGTAAGTTCCCGACCGTTAGCCCTGCGTGAGCCATCCTTTGCTCTGTACCCTTCAACGACAATCTCAGTTCCGGGCAAAAGAGATTCTTTTGTGAAGCCACGCCGGAACAAAACGTTTATTGTTCCTGCTTCAATGGCCCAGTTTTCTACCGTACCATCGGGTTGTTTTACGTCGACGTGGATCCATGCGTGGGGGTTTGTCCATTGCATTCGCGTGACTGTTGCCGTGAAGTTAACTGGTTGGCTAGCATCGAATTCGGCTGTAAAGGCATGATGTGCTCGAACGGGAACTATGGCCATAATCAGCAACATACCGGCGCTGGCAATGGTAAGCGCCAAGTTTGCAAATATCGGATTTGCTCTCCTTTTCATATTCACTGCTCCTCGGGCGGGTTGCCCGATAACTGTAGTTCGTAAACAACTTCACTCGGAGGGATTTTACGTGTGATGTTAATTGTCATTGTTTCTCCCTCCCAGTGTTCCACGAGTGTTTCCTTTCGCAAGTGGCCATAGATCGTTTCTTCAACCTGTTCAATGCAGCGAAAGTCTAAGATTTGAGCGTCTGGTTCAAGGCGACGGTAGAGGGGTAAGCTGATTTTCCAGGGGCGGGTAAACACTTGAGGGTCATCAATGGTGGCTTCGTAGAGGATCGCATCCTGGTTGATGGGTGTGTAACGCTCAACAACGCGCAAAGCATCACTATGAAAATTCCCGGATCTATCAAACCAGGTATATGAAGTGAAATCTGTAACGTCGACGACTAACGTATCCCCTTCCCAGCGACCAACCGAGTAACCCATATAGGCGAACCCAGGGTACGGTTCTACATCATCCAAATTAATTGTTCTTTGAGCATTCGCAAATTCAAAGATCATCATAATTTTGTTGGTGCCTTGAACAATCTGGAACGGATAAGGGAGATACATGGCGCGCGGTACGCCCGGCATATAACAAGCTAGTTCTGGATCGCGGTCCAACCAATTAGCCGCATTTTCTCTTTTTCGTTGGGCTGCCCAGGGTTGGTAAGGGATCTCGTTACCTTCAACAACCCCTAACCCCGGAGGTACCCAGCCAACCGTACCGAGTGCGACTACCGGAGCTGCCAGAACTGGAATGTCGGGATACGCTCCGGGTTGTGCAACCATTGGACGGGCTTCATGGGTTAAAAGGTCCCAATTTGCCGTACTAGTCGTCTGCCATATGCCGCTAAAGTCGGGATTACCGTCTGCAGTTCGATTTATTTGCGGAGAAGAATCTTCAGAAACACCAGAACGCATCACTTCAAACGATACGCCTGCAACAATGGCAGCGGTGACAATAATAATTGCAGCATCTCTGGATTTGTTTTGCATACTTTATCCCTGACTTCCTGGTGTGTATCTGCTACCGAGCAGTCATACGTTGACGGGCCGCTGCGGTTGAACGTACGAACTCCAGGATTGCTGAACTCAACTGCGTATCTTGGGTTCCAATACTTGGGTTCGGAGAGTAGTGATTGTGACCAATCAACTGAATGACCCTCGGCATCCGACCATTCTGTTTCTCAGTTACCTCACCCATGAGCTTTACTAGGGATGCTTGGGTTCCTGGATTATCAAACTCTGAAACCGAAAACATTACCGGAATATCCACTCGTTCCACGTTACCGGTCGTAGAAATTTCCGGCCAACGTGAAAAGTCATCCCCAAAGTAGGCTATACGGCCTTCGGAGGGGTTGGTCGTATTCGCGCCGTAGGTCCCCGAGACCATGATTACGCCGGCAGCGGCAGGTGTACCCGGTTCCAAAACATCAGGTCTGAAGACATAGGTAGCTGCATGAGCTGCTGCTGCTGACTTTCCAACAACAAAGATCTGATTAGGGTCGCCACCGTATTCGCTGATATTGTCCCTGACCCATGCGACGGCGGCTCCCATGTCGTTGGCGCCATCGGGCCACTTTGCTTCTGGCGCCAGACGATATGTGGCATTAACACCCACTAGCCCCAGACTTGCGAAATAATCCGACACATTGCGGCTTGCGCTTCTATTGCCACGGACAAAACCCCCGCCGTGAAAATACATCACGACCGGCATAAGTGGTACATCACTACGACGGAACCTGTCTGTGTGAACGTCAAGCACATGTCGCTCATGGGGGCCGTATGCGAGATTCTCGACGACCTCGAGTTCTTCTAGCTCATATACCCTGGCTTGATTCGCGTAGAGAGGAGAAGTTGCGCTTGAGGCTACCCCTTCTTCGGTGACACGTTTGATAGCTGCCGCTAGGTCGGGAGGCATATCATCGCCAACCTGGTTTGCATAGCTTAACTCTTGTTCTGTTCCGATCGCCCACCGTAGTTGCTGACGAGCCTGGATAGATTTGTCACAGGACTCTAGTGAGATTTCCCGTGCATGGTACACGGGTGAGAGCCACGATGGAGCGCCAGCGGGCCTGCGTTCGTCTGCAAGCGTTAGACACAGATCAGGTCTCGATGTTGGGGTGAGCATCCCTTCGGGCGTCAGGGCCCAGGACTGTTCTTCCACACCGGAGCATGATTGGACAAAGAGCTCTTCACCTTCACTGATCTCATTGGCGGCTATACACACATCGTATTCGGACATGCGCACTCTATCCGGCGCAATCCACTCGAAAAGCATATCTTCATTGCCTTCTACACCGTATTTGCAGGTATGGACTCTTAAGGCGGCGTCTAGATTGATATCTTCACCGTAACCGGCAACGTCAATGCAGTAACCTCGGAAATCGTCATCCACTGGTTGAGCGGTTCTCAAAAAGACGCCTTCTGAGAATGCCGTTATAGGCAGACTTAAAGAGAGTAGCGCGGATATTACGATTGACCGAAAGGAGACACGATTGCTCATCATTTTTGATCCCCATTTGAAGTTATCTGTGAGCTGAATGTCTATCATTATACAGTGGTCAGGGGCTATGACCGACCCTAAAGTAATACCAAAAACGGGACAAAAAGGACTTTCCATGCTGGCTTGCCGACGCTAGGATGCACCGCTTAATTAAATGGGTCTGGAATTGCGTCAATGCCGCGAATTATATATATCGAGCCTGATGGGACCCGCAGGGAATTAGAGGTTCAGGTGGGCTACTCCGTCATGGAAGGCGCCACGATAAACGGCGTAGAAGGCATTGAAGCAGAATGCGGTGGTGCGTGTTCGTGTGCCACGTGCCATGCGTATATAGATGAGACTTGGTTGAGCAAACTTCAGGAAATAGACGGCATGGAGGATGCCATGTTGGAATCAGCTGTTGAGCGTAAATCCAACAGCCGGCTTACGTGTCAGATCCAAGTTAGCGAAGAGTTGGACGGGTTAGTTTTGACAGTTGCTCCCGCTTATTGAGTAAAAAAATCTTGATAATGTAAAACAAAGTCCAGCGTATGTGGTTCGGCGTGAGTTAATTGCGCTGTTATTGTGGGTCACCTAGGTCTTTCGCAGATTTTAATGGGGGCGATACGAATGATTGAGCAGAAAGGATCGAACAAATTAAGAGTGACTGCGGAGGAGGTGCGTAGCGTCTGTGAGGGGATGCTCCGGTTGCAACTCTATGCGATTTTTACAAAACCGGTCAACGGAATGAAACCGGTCATGGAAATGATAGAACGCCATTTGGAGTACCAGATTTCTCTCGAGAAACGCGGCATCATGTTTGGTGCAGGACCGTTTTGGACTGAAGACGAGCAAGAGTGGTGCGGCGAAGGCATGGTTGTTATTCGAGCTGAGAATCTAGCTGCAGCCAGGGCTATTGCTGCCGAAGATCCGATGCATGCTTCGGGAGCTCGCGTCTTTGAAATACGGCCATGGCTACTCAATGAGGGCAGCATGACAATAAAGTTAAGTCACTCAACACGCAGCTTTGACATAATGTGAGGGATCACAAGGCTTACACAGAATATCCGGGTCATAAGCTTAAGCTCATTTTTGGAGTTCCGATCTTCCTCAGTCTCTCATCGAGACCGAGTTCGATTAGATCCCAACTTTAGGATCTTTTTGCGCGATAGTTACTCCGGAACGATGGCGACTGCCTCAAGTTCTAGGATAAATCGTGGTCCTGTCGCAAGACGTGGTATCTCAACAGACGTACCCGCCGGACGGTGTTCTCCAAAGTAACGACCCATGACCACGTTGATTGCGTCCTGGTTAGCATCTTGATCTACCATGAATCGGGTCATTTGAACGATATCACTGAGCTGCCCACCTGCTGCTTCCACAGTTGCCTTTAGATTCTCCATAGCTGCTTCAGTTTGCCCAGTGGCACTGAAGTCTAGATGATCAAATTCCGACGGTACGTGGGGATGGCTGTGGTAGATGGGCGCGGCAGTGATACCGGAAAAGTAAACCGTCTTCCCGGAGTTGACTGAGATCGCTGGTGTGTATGGCATGTTGTAGCCTAGTTCGACGCCCGCGGTATGAATGTACTCGTACCGTTCACCGCTTGGAATAAGTGATAGGGAGGGTAGGGTGCTGCAGGCTGTGAGTAACGTCACGAGCGCAATGCTTGAAATAGCGGCGCTGGAACGATAGGCGTGACTAATCCTAAAGTGGTTCACTTTCGTCTCCTCTAGTTTTGGGGTTAGAACTTCTGCCGTCTTATTGGTCGATGCTGTTTCTTAATTATCCTGGTGTTTTGAGCGGCGCCTTCAATCACTCGGCACTCTACATGTTTATAGAACTCCAAGCAGGGACGGTACGATCAGTGACACTATAGGAACATAAGTGATGATAATCAGGACGCTCAGCAATACCATGAGCCACGGTATTGCTGCACGAATGACTTCTTCCATGGGCATTTTTGCAACGCTTGCTGTCACGAATAGATTGAGCCCTACAGGGGGCGTTACTAGTCCGATCTGCATGTTCAATACCATGATGATCCCCAGGTGAATGGGGTCAATCCCCATTTGGGTTGCAATGGGAAAGATGATCGGCGTGAGAATCAATACCACCGAGGTGGGTTCCATGAAGTTACCAAATACGAGCAGCAGAATGTTTACCACGATAAGAAAGCCCCATGGGGGCAGCCCTAGACCAACGATCCATTCGGAAGCGATCTGCGGGATTTGTTCGGTTGTAAGTACGAAGGCGAAGAGGTACGCGTTTGCAATGATGAACATCAGCATTGCGGTAATTTTCGCACTCTCTGTTAGGACTTGAGGTACGTCTTTTAGCTTGATGTCTTTGTAGACAAACACAGCAACTATGAAGGCGTAAACAGCAGAAACTGCTGCAGCTTCAGTGGGAGTGAAAATCCCTAAGTAGATGCCCCCGAGGATGATCACAAGGAGAATAAGCCCCCAGAATGCCTCCCAGCCTGCGTGAATAGTTTCTTTAAGACTCATCCTAGGCTGGCGAGGCAAGTCCTGACGACGCGCGATCACCGCGATCGTGATCATCATGGCTATGGTTAGAATTGCGCCGGGCAGCATGCCCGCAAGGAACAGATTACCGATGGACGTTTCAGTAACGGCGCCGTAGATTACCATGACGATTGA
>JAZAGZ010000098.1:0-10662 GCA_036231525.1 Pseudomonadota bacterium
GGAGCAGTACAACATACCCTTGCCGGGCTTTGCCTCCCGCGGCGCCGACATCGATCGCAATGGTGTGATCTGGACCTCGCTCGGGAGCGGCCACCTAGGTGAGTTCGACCGTAGCAAGTGCGAAGGACCGCTGAACGGCCCTGAAGCGACCGGCGACCACTGCCCAGAGGGGTGGACGTTCCACCGATACCCCGGTCCCGGGTTCCCCCAACGACCCGACTTCAGCGTTGAGTCGAGCTACTACTCGTGGGTCGACCAGCGTAATACATCAGGCCTGGGCGCCAATACACCAATTTCGACCGCTAATCTTTACGATGGCGTCCACGCACTGGTAGACGGTGAGTGGGTCACCATGCGAATCCCCTACCCCCTTGGCTTCTACAGCAAGGGCTTCGACGGCCGGATCGATGATCCGGACGCCGGCTGGAAGGGGCGTGGCCTCTGGGTATCGGAGGGTGATCGAACCCCGTGGCTCATGGAAGGCGGTTTGGGGAACCGCCCGTTGGTAGTGCACTTCCAGGTGCGACCCAACCCATTGGCAAAGTAAATACATAACGATGTGTTTTTGTGGGGGCGCCGGTGGCGCCCCTCTTTGCTCAAGCACAGTACAAAAATAAATAGTTCTCTACTGAACGATCCTTCTGGCGGTGTTACATCATAGATGGTGAAAAATTCTCGCAACAGCCCGGATTTCAGAAATTCCCTCACACCTAACTTAAGCTTCAAACACAGCAGACAAGTAGTGCTTTTGAAAAACGCAGATCGATTACAAAAAACTTATGTAGAATCGAAGTGAAAAGTTGGCTCAGTTACACACTACTTATAATCGTCGGTTTAGCTACCCAACCGAGTCGCAGTGAACAAATAACCGTCGCCGTAGCCACGAATTTCGCATTACCGATGGAGCGACTTGAAACTCTGTTCGAAAATGTGACTCAACACGAACTCATAGCAGCATCTGGGTCAACCGGACAGCTATACGCTCAGATTCTAAATGGAGCGCCTTACGACATCTTTCTTGCAGCAGACCGAGAACGCCCAAATAAACTCGTTCAAAACGGTTCAGCTGTGGCTGGCACACAATTCACTTATGCGCTTGGCCAACTGTCACTGTGGACACGAGAACCTTTGCTCGCGGACAACCTCAGTTTGGATATCTTAGCAAGCGGCAATTTTCGCCGACTCGCCATCGCAAACCCACTCCTTGCACCATATGGAATCGCTGCTCAACAAACTCTGGATACCATGGGTCTATGGCAAGCGCTCCAAACAAAGATCGTTCGCGGCGAGAGCGTTAATCAGGCCTTTGCAATGGTGGAAACACGTAATGCAGAGCTAGGGCTAGTTGCACTTTCAAATACGATCGCCTATACCGACTTTGCCGCTAGCGTACTAGTTCCACCCGGGTACTACGCACCAATTCGACAAGATGCAATCCTCCTGACTCGTGGAGAACAAAACCCGGCAGCCCTCGCATTCATTCATTTCCTAAGAAATACTGAAGCACGCGAGATTATAAGAGACGCCGGCTACTCTCTCCCCTAATCAAGTCTTCACGCTCTATGCCTCGGAAAAAGGCGTTCAGCATTACCTCTATCAAGCGCGTACAAAACGTCAGCAGATAGCCCGAGTGCTGGAATATGTCGAGTGGTCACCTCATGAGACTCCACTGGGTAATCAGTCCCAAACAAAAGTCTCGAGGGTCCGGAAAACTCTAAAGCAGCTTTGACAACCCACGGAAAACTAGCATGTCCAATTTCCAAATAAAGCCGTCTCATTTTATCCAAAGCGCCATGGGGATATAGATCGGCCCGATCCTCAGGAACACGATCCTGAATACGGCCAGCTAATGCTGGCACCGTCCCACCAGTGTGAGCCACGATGAAATTAATGTCGGGGTAATTCGTGAATACACCGTTCCACATCAGACTCAATACGGCACGATTCACATCATTGTCGAACTCAGACACGTTGTGAGGAACGCCTGGAGGGTTTGTGCAACAGAACGGAGTTGTATTTGGATGCAAAAAGACCGTCGTCTGGCGACGGTTGAGTTCCTCAAAAACCGGCATCTGGGACGGATCACCAGGCCACATTTCAGCAGCACTGCTTTGTATAGTCACACCGTCCGCCTTCAAGGTATCGAAAGCATGCTCAATCTCATTCAGACTGCCATCGGTATCGGCAAGGGGCATAGCAGCGAAAAGCCCAAAACGGCCTGGATTCTGTTCGGCTAACGTTGCGACATACTCGTTGACGCGCCGCGCAAGATCCCGCGCTGCCGGTGTTCCATCGTTCAGCGGTTCTGGAAACGAAACACCCGATAAAATTGCCGTAGCGACATTATTTCTATCCATGTCCTCCAAGGCTATTTCAGGCGACCAGGTCCACGTGGGGCCTTCTCGGAATGGAGGGACATAATGATGGTGCACATCAATGCGACCCGGATGATTAATAGCGGTTTGACCTAACAAACGGCCAGCTGGACCCAACGCACCACCTAACGCAAGACTAGCGCAAGCTACATCGTTCAAAAAATCCCTTCGATCCATGATTTCTCCGAACTACAAAAGAAAAATAAATTACTGCAACATCACAACTATTATTGAAACCACCCTTACTGAGAAAAGCCTACCTCTGGCATCTGGTTCGAGCAAGCGTTCTGACTATGAACACTGTAGATAACCACCCAGAGGCCCCACACATCAAGATCCGACAATCATTTGATCAAGGAGCAGGGTAAAATCAGTCCGGGCTAAAGAATCAGAAAGCGCATACCGGTATTGGATATCCAAGGATTCCTGTTTCTGCCGAAAGGCCCATTATTTTTGAAAAGGGAGAATAGATGACCGTCATAACAGATCAAATACGCCCAAATGAGCGACTAGAGTACTCCGCCATTATTGACCGGCCCGTCCTCAAACTCCCTGATGGGGCACGCATGATCGTCTGGACAATCCTCAATGTTGAGGTTTGGGACAGCACTAAACCTCAACCGCGCATGGTAATCACTCCCGCTGCGGGCGGATCACCCATTCCCGACGTGCCAAACTGGGCATGGCATGAATATGGTAACCGTGTCGGGTTTTGGCGCCTCAAAGAAGTCCTGGACGCTTTTGAAGTTCCAACAACGTTAGCTCTCAACGGCAGCATCTGCACAGAGTACCCCCGAATAGCCGAGGAGGCTCTCAAAGCAAACTGGGAGTTCATGGGCCACGGATTCTCACAGCTAAGCATGCAAAAGGTTGAGGATGAGCGGCTGGATATCCAAAAAACACGCGACATCATTCAGGAGTTCACCGGAAAACAGCCGCGAGGCTGGCTAGGCCCTGCTTTAACTGAGACGTTTGAGACCGTGGATCTTCTGAAAGAAGAAGGTTTTGAATACGTGGCCGATTGGGTTTTAGATGATCAACCAGTGGAGTTAAAGACCCGTGCCGGGACTCTCGTGAATATTCCTTACACTCAGGAAACCAACGATGTCGCGATGATGCTTATTCAGCATCACAAAGCATCGGAGTATGCGGATCGTGCACTGGATCAATTTGAAGCCTTCTATGAAGACTCACTCACTCAACCTAGAGTTATGGCACTACCGTGCCATCCCTACATTGTCGGGGTACCTCATCGCATCAAGTACTTCCGTAAAATCTTC
Organism: Pseudomonadota bacterium; assembly: GCA_036231525.1. Taxonomy (GTDB): domain Bacteria; phylum Pseudomonadota; class Gammaproteobacteria; order Steroidobacterales; family Rariloculaceae; genus UBA6522. The sequence continues at coordinate 3,656 of JAZAGZ010000098.1, forward strand.
GAGACCATCCGACGTAAGCCGGGCGTTTTATTTTGGACAGGATCACAGATACTTGACTGGTATCTGAGCCAGAAATAGTGCACCTATGTCGAAACCATTAGCAACTCTTTCCCGGGTTTTTATTACGCTTCTGGCTGTTCTGCTTGGCACAATCGCAAGCTCAGCAGCCAACGCTCAGATTGCAATGAAAATCGCCCATGTCGTTCCGGGTGATGCTCCACGTGGACGAGGGGCCTCCAGGGTAGCTCAACTCGTTACCGACGATCCCCGTTGTGCCATCAACGCCAAAGTGTATCCCAGCGCACAGCTGGGTGGAGATACAGATCTGATCGAGGGACTACAGATTGGTTCCGTTGAAATGGTGATCCTGCCCGGATCCTTTCTGGTTGGGTTTCAGCCGCTCATTGGTATTCTGGATTTTCCATTTTTTTTACCGCCTGAGTGGTTAGATCTCCAACAAGTACATGAGAGTTCAGCCATGCGGATGCTTCTGGATACTACGGAAGAAAAGGGCATCGTGTCCCTGGCCATCTGGCATACGGGATACAAGATTTGGACCAGTAACCTCAGATCTCTCCACCGTCTAGATAACTACTCAGGTCTCAAGGCGCGTGTTATGCCGTCTGCCATATTAAAAGAACAAGGGCGGTTATTTGGGCTGACGGCCGTAGGCATGCCATTTTCAGAAACCTACAGCGCACTACAAACTGGCGCGATCGACGCTCAGGAAAACTCCATTACCACCAACTTCTTTATGAAATTTCACGAGGTCCAAAACTTTGCTGCACTAACTAACCATGGAACTCTGGACCAGGTCGTCATGGTATCCAAAATCTGGTGGGAAAACAGAACTAAGCCATGTCAGGAAGCAATACGCGAAGCAGTAGAATTTGGCGGCCAACTCACAGCAGAACTAACTAATACCATCGTAACCTCTGCGGCCATACCTGCATTCGAAGCACGTGGTCTCACGATCACACAACCTAGTGATGAAGAATGGGGTCAAATGCAGGCAGCAGTACTACCTGGCATTGAGGCGTTATACGTTGAGGGCAACGGTGCCCGTGGACAATCTGTTCTCGACGCCTTCAAGACCGAAATCGCTCAATACGACAGATGATGAATAACCGTCGGATTCTTTAGCTCTTTACAGAACAGAGAAGTGAATGCGCAAAGTCGTTGACAGATACGAAGACTTTCTCGGTGCGATAGATAACCTGGTTAAATGGGTAGTTGTGCTCGCCCTACTCCTTATGACGGGCGTTCTATTCTTAAACTCTATTAGTCGCAGCACTCTCAACATATCCTTTGTTGGCGGTCCTGCACTTGGCCGATTGCTAGTCATCTGGTTAACGTTCTTCGGTGCATATCTGGCAGTGCGCTCGGGGAGGCATATCACTGTTGACGTGTTACAACGACTTCTATCCCCACTTACTGTCCGCAAACTATCCATACCCATCGGGCTGTTTGGCGCCATGACTACCGCCTACATTACTTGGCTCGGCACTATCTTTACCTGGACGCGCTTCAGTGCAGGGCAAATCGACCCAATGCTTGAAATTCCTTCGGGTTTCTTCTATCTACCCGTCCCCTTAGGTGGGTTCCTCATGACACTCGCATTTCTCCAGATCGTATTGAAATGCATCCTAGACGTTGGAGATAACAACGTACTACCACCTGAATCTAGGTCCGGGAATATCTGAACGTGGCTGCTCTACTATTTGCAGTCTCGGCGTTGTTTCTATTATTGATCTCTGCGCCAGTATTTATTGCGATTCTTGCCCCCACGCTGTTGTCATTTGAACTCTTCGGCCCACCCATCCCAGCAATGGTTCTTGCTCAGCAAATGATGCAGGGAATCAATAAGTTCAGCCTACTGGCTATACCTTTATTCATGTTTTCTGCTGATATCATCTCCAGAGGCGAAATCAGTAATCGGCTACTACGACTGGTAGAAACTACCGTGGGACACTTAACCGGCGGTGTTGCTATCACTACGGCGATCACATGCGCCCTCTTTGGGGCTGTCTCGGGAATTGGGACAGCAGCAATCATCAGCATCGGCCCAATTGTTTATCCCGTACTCTTGAAACAGGGGTACAGCTCAGGATTCTCCGCCGGGCTCATACTATCGGCTTCCACGCTGGCTATGCTGGTGCCTCCAGGCGTTGCAATGATCCTCTATTCGTTAGCCACAAATAATTCTGTAGGTGGAGTTTTTCTGGCCGGACTGAGTGCGGGCATCATCTTTATGCTGCTACTAACCATCTATTGCTATCTCTACGCAAGAATAAGGAAGACAGGGCACCAGTCCCGGGCATCCTGGCAAGAACGATTCATCAGCTTGAAGGAGGCCGGTTGGTCTTTAGGCCTACCGCTCATTATATTTGGTGGAATTTATGCGGGGACATTTACTCCTACAGAAGCGGCATCCGGCGCCTGCGTATACGCCTTATTTGTGGAAACGTTGATATATCGAAAACTCAAATTCCATGAGCTTTTCGATGTAACAGCAAGGTCTGCAGTTGTAATTGCATCGCTGCTCATCTTACTTGCTGCAGGATCGGCTCTAGCCTACTACATGACGCTACAAGATATTCCACAGTTGACAGCGGGATTCATGGAAGGCAGCTCTAGCACCGAAGTAATCCTATCAATCAATGTAATATTCCTGATTACCGGAATGTTCATAGACCCAAACTCTGCAATTATCGTATTAACACCATTATTCGCTCCTATAGCTCAAGCGGCATCAATTGACCCGTTACACCTTGGTGCAGTTATCGTACTGAATGTAGCGATTGGCATGATGACACCGCCTTTTGGTCTGAATCTCTTTATTGGTATGGCGACATTCAGGGTGTCATTCTTGGAGATCTGCCGCGGCATATATCCGTATATTGGCATCGCCCTACTGGCGCTTATTATAGTTTCTTATGTACCAGCGTTAATAACATGGTTACCAACAACCGTCGGACTATAAAACTAAGACATCCAAGGAATGCGAAGGCTAAAAAATCTCATAAAGATACTGCTAGACCTATGTCTCCTAATTTTCTCGGCTAACCTACGCCTGCAAGCCAACCAACTCCAATAGCTCACGGCTGTACTGATCCCGTGCCTCATCATAAATAGGATTAACCGCATCGATGAAAGCTTGGACCTCTTCCGGCGTAAGCTCCAGAATTTCGCCACCCTCCTCACGGATTGCAGTCGCAGCCGCTTCTTCTTCCCCATCCTTCAGGCCACGTTGGAACAAAACGGCATCACGAACCGCCTCCTGCATCTCCAACTGCAGTTCCACGGGCCACGACTCGAATGTGGGACGATGTAAAAAAATCGGTCTCGAGATATAGAAATGATTACTTGCAGTATGAAAACGATGAAAATTATGCACGCCGTAGGTAACAGTGTTGGCAAACGGATTCTCTTGAGCATCTAGCGTGCCAGCTTTAACTCGCTCAATCGCCTCCGAAAGATCCATGATTTCTGGCTCAGCGCCGAGAAGTTCGAACGTTCGCGCGTGAACCTGACTCGGAAGTACACGAATCTTCAGCCCTTCCAGATCAGATGGTAATCGCACGGGTCTAACTCGATTAGAAATATGTCTCAATCCATTTTCAAAGTAACCAAGAACCCTATAGTCCGTCGCAGCCTCGATACTACTTGTAAGAAGCTCTCCGAGACGGCCATCCATAGAAGCGCGCGCGGTCGTGTTATCAGAAAAAATAAATGGTAGATCTACCAAGCCAAGATCGGGAACTCTATCGGTTAAGTAACTACTAGACTGGTATCCAAGTGTGAGCACGCCTTCTTCAACCAACCGAAGAATCTCGAGCCCACGATATCCCAGCTCCATGATGTTATAGACATACCTTACGTCGACCTGGTCCTGAAATTTTTCTTCAAGTCGATCGCCTATTCGTTTTAGAGCAAGACTAAAGCTAGTGTTCGGCGGCCCATACCCAGACATAAGAATGCGGAAAGGTCCATCACCTGTTTGTGACGCTCCCTGAGCCCTAGCGGACATTGCCCCAAAACCACTCATTCCAGCGCTTGCGCCAAGCAGTGCTGAGGCACGTAGAAAACGCCGTCTCGACATAAATTGCTCCTCAAGATTGATCTCAGCGCCGTGAAAATGACGGCCTGCCATCTTGCCCCTCACCCACTAACAAGGCAAGCAGGTATAACCGCCACTATACCGCCAACTCTAGAATCCCCAATTTTTTCGATACAACCCCAGTACCAAGTGCTCTCACATGAGACGCTGAATAAACCTCACTGCGTATGATGCTTAGCGAAATCCAGATAGTCAGCAGCAGTTTGACTAGATGGTTATCATAGACCTCATGAATCGAGCTAGTGTTGCCGCCGTCGCTCTGATGCTGGTTGTACCCACAGCATATACCCAGTCAAATTTCGACATCCAGAGAGCTGGAATGGTTGAAGAGATCATTCGTGTAGTTGAGCAAACCAGTTCCTACACGGGAAAACTTCAACTCGACAATCATGTGATAGAGGCTATACGTACAGTACCTCGACATGAGTTCGTACCTATCGAACTAAGGGAGATAAGCTCTTATCTTAATCGTCCGTTACCGATTGGTAATGGTCAGACAATTTCACAACCCTATATCGTTGCACTGATGTCGGATCTCGCAAACATTAGCCCAGATTCTATCGTTCTCGAAATTGGTACGGGATCCGGATACCAAGCTGCCGTACTAGCTAAGCTCGCTAAACATGTATACACAATAGAAATTATTGAGCCACTGGGCCTTGATGCCTCAGAGATCCTAGATCGCCTGGAATACACCAATGTCAGCGTCAAGATCGGCGATGGCTACCTCGGTTGGCTGGAGTACGCACCATTTGACGCAATCATCGTCACAGCTGCGCCAGAACAGATCCCCGAACCCTTAATACAACAATTGAAACTCGGTGGTCGATTGGTGATACCGGTCGGTCCCAAAGATCATGCTCAGTCCCTCCAGGTTCTGGAAAAGACAAGTTCCGGGGAAATACAAACAACAGATGTACTGCCCGTACGTTTTGTTCCACTTACCCGAAAATAAGAGATGATCCAAATTCCACGGCGAAATGTCTCACCATTTTAGCGGTGGGATGTCTGGTAATGATCCCTCAGCAAGTCATCCCCAAAATCGCCCTCTTTACTCCGCCATACGGTATGAATGTGATTAGCACCATCCTGCACATTATCGTACTCGAATACAAAATCGTTGCCCTGAAGTCGGTAGTAGTGCGGAAGCCGCCTCTCTACACCCCCCATCCATGCAAAACTCAGACTATCAATATCAATGGTCTTAAGATAAGCAGAAGAAATCTCAGGTCGGTAAGTTGTGACAACCTCTTCGAGAATACGCTGTGCTATCTGACGCTGTTCCGGCCTCAAATCCTTTACAAGAATCCCCTCCGGCTGGAGAGTTTCCCGCCAAGCTTCCCAATCATCTTGAGGTTTCCTCAAGTTGCCTGCAAAAATGTCCCGTGGTGGTTGGTGTGAAAGCACTGCTATCTCACGCTGGGTTCTGCTCATACTGAGAACCAAGTCACGTCCCAAGTCCTCTGTTCCTGCGTGAGGACGGAACCCGGCCAAAGTACCCTGAGGCACCTCCGCAGGGTCTGCTCCAAAAAACGTCGGTGTAACCCGCACACTACCGGGAGCAACTGAAATATTTAGCGAGACGTGATGCCCCTCAAACCGCCAACCCCACGGCTCACTCAACGATGGAGCACCAAAGAAAGAAAGCCAATAATACCCCTTCCCCCGTAAAGTCCCCTCTTCTTCCCAGGCGCGAAGAATTTCATCGGTTTGCATAACGTGGACAACCTTGAGATAACCGAGAGAGCTCAACGTAAGCGTAAGAAGATCGTGTACTAGTGTTCGCTGCTCGGCATTCATCTGTACCAAACTGAGACCAACCCGTGGACGCGGCCAATAAGACCAGTCCCGCCTAGACTCATCCAGAATCGGTAACGAAAGAAGCCCTTCGCGTGAATAATCCATCATTCGCTCCACTCTATTAGGACCCGAATCAGGACGATCACCCTGCTGCGGCACACCGGTCCGCGTGCTTGCCAAAAGTGCCTGTGCAACCCCAACCATCTCTTCGGTCACACTCACGTCGATGGAGTTAAGGGGTACATCCCCCTCCTGAGCGAATGACGCACTCAATAAGCAAAAAAATCCGGACAACACTACGGCCACTCTAATTCTCATCAGTGATCTCCTTGGGGCTCTGAAATCAGAACCGGAATGATGTTAATCCAGACTAAGCTCCTGGATATCCTCAAGCGCGGGTGGTTCGGGGATTGAGCGTACGTACTCGTAAATCCGTCTGAGATTCTCATCACTTAACACATTAGGCGAGTAAGCAGGCATTAGGTTCGTATGCCGAACGAGTTGCAAAAACGCCTCGAACGGGTAGATCGTAGGAGCTATTCGAACACCAGCAGAACCACCTTGCCCCTGATAACCGTGACACTGCCAGCACTGATAACTTTCAAAAAGCGCTCTACCTTCGCTAAAATCTGCCGCAGGTTCTTGTGCCACTCCCATAAAGGACCATGATCCAAGCAATACCAAAGCACAGAAGTGCATAGTCCCCAGTTTATCCATTGAATTCCCCTACCGCGGCTGACAACGAACATCTACGAATGCAGGCTCACCTGCATCCACGACACTAAGTGCCCTAGCCATTGCAGGGCCTACTTCACTGGGATTCGTGATGGGACCTTCTGCCCAAACCCCCATACCTTCAACAATTTTCGCGAGATCGATATCAGGGTTACGCAATTCATTGCCAACCCACGAACTACCGTCGATCCCGCGTTGGCGTCGGGCAGCCATCTTTTGTAGATGCATAAACTCCTGATGATAGCCCTGGTTGTTATGGGTCACAGTCAGCATCGGGATCCCATGGTGAGCGGCCGTCCAAAATGAACCGGGGACATACATCATATCGCCATCTCTCTGCACATTGAGCGCT
>JAZAGZ010000099.1:0-5355 GCA_036231525.1 Pseudomonadota bacterium
ATTACCAGAATCATTGGATATCCCCCCCGAAGAAAAGCCGAGAGCCATCGACGTATTTTCTGATAGATCAGCCGCTATATTGGCCCGCGCCCTGACCCGATGACGATTCCTGAAATCTTTATAATCGTCATTGATAGCCTCGTGACGATATCGTACATCTCCGAAGAGACGTAATTTTTCCGTCCACGAAGGCTCCGGTGGAGCAATGGCAACTTGCTCAGCTTCAACATCGAACGGTTCTGCTGCACTCTGTTCGATCTGGGCCAGGCGATCTGCAAGCAAAGCGATCTGTGCCTTAAGCTCAATGATTTCCCGGGAAACATTTACAGGTCCTACCTGAATTGTCTGCGCATTAATCGGCGCAGCAAAAAGACAATAAAGAATTAACAGAATAGTGATGACGTGTCTCATAATTATGTGTTCCATTTGTGATCGTTTACCTGCCCTGCTGGGAAGTGGAAACGGAATGTAATATCGGACTGTTACAGGCAGGTTACAGCGATATGGCGTTGGCAGGGGGAGGGAAAAATCGGTAAATCTAACCGAACCCATCTAAACCTATCCGAACCTATCCAGCACTTCCAAAGAAAAACCTAAGGAGGTAAAAGAAAAGGATCGACAGCACTGCCCCAGCCGGGATAGTGATTACCCAGGAAATAAAGATCCTACCCACCACACCCAAGTTAATCGCGGTGATGCCTCGGGCCATTCCCACGCCCAACACGGCACCTACTAGGGTATGTGTCGTAGATACAGGCATGCCAGTACCTGATGCAAATACGATAGTAAACGCAGCTGCCAACTCGGCAGAAAATCCACGGGTGGGCGTCAATGCGGTAATGCGGTCACCGACCGTTGCAATGACGTGACGACCGAAAGTCCCGAGACCTAAAACGATTCCGAAACCCCCAAGCATCAGAACCCAAATCGGAATGGGCGAAGCCTGCTCTACCAGTCCGCTGCGGGCAATACTGATGACAGCAGCAACAGGACCGATTGCGTTCGCTACGTCGTTTGAACCATGTGCAAACGCCATGCTACAAGCAGTGATAACCATGAGCACTGCAAAGACTTTTTCCACCGTAGCAAAATGAAATTCACGGTCTGCCTTCTCATCCACGTGAATTCGCATCACAAACCAGCGTCCGCCCAACGCTACGATCAGGCCACATCCGATCGCGATCGTATAGCTCTCCAGCGTCGTCAGGGTAAGCCCAACATGGGTAAGCCCCTTGAATATCGTGATCAGAGCAATCAATGTAACTGTCACAAAGACATAGAGCGGAGCATAACGTCGTGCGCGCTCAAGGGGATCCTCCCGCACCAGTATGAGCCAGTGAATAGAGTTGTATATGCCGTAAGCAATGATCCCTGCCGTGAGCGGTGAGGCAACCCAACTGGCCACAATAGTCGTCACTTGCCCCCAAGAGATGGACTCGGTGCCCAGTGCCACTACCCCGAAGCCAACGATTGCACCGATAATCGAGTGAGTGGTTGAGACTGGCCAACCCTTTCTCGAAGCAACCAGCAACCACACACCAGCGGCCAGAAGAGCGGCAAGCATTCCGAAAATTAAAAGCTCCGGATCCCCTACCACGTAGGAAGAGTCAATGATGCCCCTTCGAATCGTCGACGTTACCTCGCCACCCGCAAGAACGGCACCGCTAAATTCGAATACCGCTGCAACCAATAATGCTTGACGGATGGTTATTGCCTTAGATCCAATCGACGTTGCCATCGCATTAGCGACATCGTTGGCACCAATTCCCCACGCCATGAACAGGCCGAACAGGCCGGCTAACGTCAAATACAGTACTTGGTCTTCCATTGAATCTAGTGAGATAACAAAACTTGTATGCGCCGCCCGATTCGATCGGCCACATCGGCAATGTCACCAGTCAATTCGATGATGCGATAGAGAAACATCACATTGACAGGAGGAAGTGTATCTTCAATAAGAAAAAGCTTAGCGCGAATCTCCACCTGCATGACATCCGTATCGTCCTCGATTTTATCCATCTCATGCACCAGAGATTCCACCAACTCTGCCTCAGCACCACGAAAACCGCTTTCATAGAGCTCATCCAATTCTCGAATACTCTTGCGCGCCTTCTTAGCGGCATCGACATTACGAGAGACGAAGCTCAAAAATTCTTGCTGGATAGGCGCCGGGAGTTCCATACGCCGCCCTAACACCAGACCCGAAACATCTCTGGCTCTGTTCGCGATCTCATCCTGCACCTGCATTAGTTCCATGAGATCCTCTCGGGGAACTGGCATCAAAAGACTCTTAGGCAACTGGCTTCGAACCTGTCGCTTGAACTCATCCGCTGCATGCTCAAGCTCGACGATTCTGCTCCTACTAGACTCCACTTGATCCCAATCGCCGCTCACAACATGCTCAAAGAACGTGATCAGCTCCTTCGCACAGCTGTAACACGTATCCATATGATCCTGCATCGGCCCAACGGGAGAATCTCCAAAAATTTTGCTGATATAACCGGTCATGACCTACCCTATAAACTGATCTCCTGATAGCCTAGCGTTAAGTATGCTAGACACCAAATATGACGAAATTGTTACAGTGCTCCGGATTTTGCATGGATGATCGTTATTCAGCGCCCCTCTAAAATTGGGATGAATCAAAATTGTGAATAAGACAAAAAATTCACTTATTGACGTCGTTGAGCTTACCCGCACACTCATTCGTAAGCCCTCGATCACACCATTTGATAGCGGTTGCCAGCAGATCATCAAGGACATGCTCGAGGGATTGGGTTTCAGCACCGAACCCATGCGTTTTGGCGACGTGGATAATCTGTGGGCACGGCACGGTGATATTGAGCCCGTGTTGTGCTTTGCGGGCCACACCGACGTTGTGCCAACGGGCCCGTTGGAAGACTGGATGGTTGATCCGTTCGCGGCAGAGATCCACGATGGGCGACTCATTGCACGGGGTGCTGCAGATATGAAGTCTGGTCTTGCTGCCATGCTAACGGCCTGCGGGCGCTTCATTGGCGCACATCCAAATCATGCGGGTTCCATTGCATTTTTAATTACAAGCGATGAAGAAGGTGAGGCCAAAAATGGAACATACAAAGTCATGAACACCCTCGCCAAACGCAACGATCATATTGACTGGTGCGTACTTGGCGAGCCATCGAGCACCAAGCAGCTGGGAGACACAATCCGGATCGGACGCCGGGGCAGCCTGACCGGATTAATGACTCTCCACGGTGTGCAGGGCCACGTAGCCTACCCTGCGGAGGCTAGAAACCCGGTGCACGACCTGGCCGAGTTCATAAGTGCCATCACCCATGAGCCGCTAGACAAAGGCAATAGCCATTTCCCGCCTACGAGCTTTCAGATGGTAAATGTGCATTCCGACGCAGGAGCCCCGAACGTCATTCCGGGGGAACTCAATTGCCGATTTAACTTTCGCTATTCGACCCAGTGGACCCAAAAAACGCTGTCCGCGCATGTGGAAGAATTAGTCTCAAAACTTGGGATTGACTGCAATATCACATGGCACAATGCGGGGGATCCGTTCCTGACCCGAGAAGGCCGACTATCTGAGGCAACCCGTCGCGCCGTCAAAGAGCTTACGGGACTGGATCCCGAGTTATCCACAAGCGGAGGAACATCCGACGGGCGCTTTATCGCGCCTCATGGAGTTGACGTGGTAGAGATCGGTCCGATCAATAAAACCATCCACAAAACCAACGAGGAAATCCTCGTTGAGGACATACCACTTCTAACCGATATCTACTATCGAATCTTAGAACTGTTGCTCGTAGAGGACGCGTAGTAAAAACCCGGTTAGTTAGGCAGGCGAGTCCAGTTCGCCGCCACCGCAAGACCGCCCAGCAGTACAAACCATACGAACGCCCAGCTGGGCATACTCAACCCCAGAAACGACCAAACCACCTCGGCACACTCACCGGATCCGGTCAGAACCAACTCCAACGCCTCCAGCAGAGGAAATGCATCCATGATGTAGTCGAATCCGGGACCACATGCGGGAATCTGATCTGCCGGAAGGTTCTGGATGTAGACATGCCGTCCTGCAATTGCCGCGCCCGTTCCATTTGCCACCAAACCAAGCGCTCCGTAGGCTCGAACACTTAGTCCGGTTGGACTGTGCAGGCCCGCCACTAAAAACACCAACCCACCTGCTATGAAGGCAACGCGCTGAAAAATACAGAGGGGACAAGCTTCTAGTCCAAGTACATACTGCGCAAATAACGCGTAAGCAATCAACCCCACAACAGCACCAACCCCCGCCAGGTTAAGCCAACGTCGTTGGTACTTCGTTTCAATCAAAACTTGTCTCCTGTTTATAGTTTGCCTGAGCAATCGCTGCTTCAATATTCTCGAGTCCAGTGTGACGAATGTCTTCGCCATATACCATGAAGATGACATATTCACAGATATTCTTAGCGTGATCGCCTATGCGCTCCAGGGAGCGAGCTATCCAGGTTATGTCCATAGCGCGTTTTATTGTGCGCGGATCTTCCATCATGAAAGTAATCGCCTGACGGTAGATAGTTTCGTATTCCTCGTCGACGATGTCATCGGATTTCACCACCTCAAGCGCTTCCTTATCATCAAGCCGCGCAAAGGCGTCCAGGGCACCGTGAATCATCTCCTTAACGTGGCGAGCCAGGTTTCTGAGGTCTCGATAGTTCGCGGATGGGCGTTCGACGGCTGCCAGTCCAGCCGCTAGCAGGCCCATTTTTTTTGCTTCATCTCCAATTCGCTCTAGATCCGTAATCGTCTTGATTATGGCTAGAATTAAGCGTAAATCGCTGGCTGTGGCTCCAGGCGTTGCTAGAAGTCGGCTGCACTCCCCATCGATGCTCACCTCCATTTTATTGACCTTGGAGTCATCGTGGGCTACCTGCAAACCAAGCTCGCTATCTGCATCGGACAACGCACGGGTTGCACGCTCGAACTGCTCTTCCACTAGACCGCCCATATTGAGAACAGCCGTACGTACCGTTTCTAAATCTTCGCTAAAACAATGTGTGGCGCGCTCACCTTTCATGGTAGTCAATTAACTACAACCTTTTGTTGAGACCGTGGAGAAACGGTCCGAGTCTCGGGGAAATGACATCCAAAAGTGCTTCCCTTGCCCATCTGGCTCTCAATACTCAGACGCCCGCCGTGCCGCTGCACGGCATGTTTAACAATGGCGAGCCCTAGGCCCGTACCACCCGTCTCCCGAGAACGCCCCTTGTCCACCCGATAAAAACGCTCGGTGATACGAGGAATATGTTCCTCCTGGATACCAATCCCTGTATCTGCAACAAGAAAAACCGCAGCAGCACCGTCTCTGCGCCACTGAATTTGGAT
>JAZAGZ010000100.1:0-11609 GCA_036231525.1 Pseudomonadota bacterium
GGAGATATCTACGAGGTGCCTGTTTGGGAGGATACTTTCGTTAAATCCGGACGTGACATTATGTTCGGCATTCATATTCCACAGGAGTCTGTCACAATCCCTGAATCTATCGATGCAATTCGTGCAGCAATGGGCATGCAAACGGACAGACTGACCGCGGTTGGCCTTACCAATCAGTACTTGGGACTCCCTTACTGGAAATAATCTAAGGAAAATAGCGTTTGATCGAGCGGTAAATGAGCTTTCCGAGGTTTTTTCTTCTAATCTCTGACTGTAATCGCGTTTTTTTTTCAAACGTAGAACGCCATGGCAAACATGACCTCCCTCAACTATTTCGATTACACCGAAAAGACGGTTCTGTTACGAGTTGATATCAATTCACCTATTGATCAAAAAACAAAAAAAATTATTAACGATAACCGAATCAAAAAAAGCCTCCCAACAATAAAAACCCTTATCAAGAGGAGAGCTAAAATTGTTTTGATAGCTCATCAAGGAGATACTCTTGACTATCAGAATCTTACCTCTCTAAGAGAGCACGCAAAGAAACTTGGAGACTATTTAAATACTCCAGTCTCCTACGTCGATGATGTGGCTGGACCAGCCGCGCAAGAGAAAGTCAAAGCACTGAAACCCGGAGATATAGTCTTATTGGGAAACTTGCGATATCTAAGCGAGGAAAACTCAACTTTTGAAAATAATGTCAAACTGAAACCAGGCGAAATGCTGGAAACCTATCTGGTTCGTGGACTTTCACCTATCATTGACTATTACATCAATGATGCTTTTGCCGCTGCACACCGCAATGCGCCATCCATGGTCGCGTTCCAGGAAATAAAACCTACCGCGGCTGGACAACTATTGTCCGATGAAATCGCAGCGCTAGATAAAATTATGCTTGCACCCGAGCATCCTTCAATCTTCGTCCTAGGCGGCGCCAAAATATCTGATGCCTTCGGCACAATGGAGCACGTACTTGCATCTGGCACAGCAGATAGAATACTGACCTGTGGCATTACCGGAGAGGTGATGTTACTAGCTGCCGGTTATCGGTTAGGCAAGACAAAAGAACGCTTCTTAAAGGACCGAGAACTTGACGTATTTATAGAACGCTCTAAAAACTACCTGAAGGACTACAGAGAAAAAATTAGAATGCCCCTGGATCTTGCCTACAGTGTTAACGGTAAGAGGCAAGAAATCGCGATAGGAGATCTGCCTGCTGAACATATGTTTATGGATATTGGTTCACAAACAATCGCTGCCTATAAAACCGAGATTATGGGCGCCAAGACCCTGTTTGTGAATGGACCAGCTGGAAAATACGAAGAACCACAATTCGAGCAGAGTACGCAGGTCATTTGGAAAGCAATCGCTGCATCCGCAGGTTATTCGGTTATCGGCGGTGGTGATACCGTAACCGCTGCCGAGAAATTTTTGGATCTAAAAGATATTGATTATGTATGCACTGCCGGAGGCGCTATGGTTCGATATCTGTCGGGAAAGAAACTACCCCTTATTGAGGCCATGGAAAAGGCCTACGCTCGTGATATAAGACGGAAACAACCAATCACTGACTCAGAGATTAAATCATGAATACAGTAACACTCGTTGATCGCACTGAGATGATTGAAAAACTTATGGAACATCTCAGACTGAACCCAAAAAGTACTGCTATTATTACCGTAGATATGCATCGAGGGCATCTGGACCCTGCGGTAGCGACTCAACCTGCTCATCCAGCGGATGCTGTACGTGTCATTGCTGCAGGAAAGGATGCCCTGACATTTGCTCGCACTCTCAACATTCCTGTTGTTCATGTAAAGCTTACTTTTAGAACAATCCCCGACCTTGGAAGCGAGGGCATGTCAGCACCTTTTTGGGCTGCTATCTCCTCTATCGAAAACAAGAAAAATCGTTTAGCGCCTGAGCGTACAACTACTGTCAATGATCACAACATAATAGGTTCACCCGGTACCGAGCTGATTCCTGAGCTCTACGAACAAACGGACTACGTAGTCGACAACAAAAAACGCCTAGACTGCTTCATGGGAACGGATCTGGACATGCTACTACGTAATTTAGGAATCAAAAGCGTTTGCCTTATGGGCATCAATACAAATACCTGCGTTCTTAATACGGCCTTCACAGCACACAACCATAACTATCAAACTATTGTTTTATCCGACTGCGTAGCCAGCATGTATGGTGATGACCTACATGAACTAGGCCTACAAAACATTAAACGCTGTCTTGGCTGGGTACTGACGAATGAAGAATTCAAACAGAAGCTGGAGGAATAATCGGCAGCAGCAGGTAGGTCCCCTGATCTGAGTCTAGATGCAGCGTAGTTTTACCACCGAATATCTCATTAGGGCGATCCGTCGGGTCATTGTGTAGGAATGGCCCGCATCCCGTTAATTCATTCTTGAAATTCGACAAACGCGCACCCGTAGCTTTTGAGTATACGTAGTCATTCCCCCTAATACTCAGTCCAATCTTATAGCCTACCGGTATCACAATACAGGTTGGCCAAACCTCAACGTCGAGAACGACTGGGGTCCCAGGAACCAGCGGTTCCTTCTTATCGTGGGTATGGTAAGGCCTCCAAGGCTTGGATAACTGTTTATCTAATTTACGATGAGACGCTCGTAACCAACCTTGCGCGATTGGTGTATGTGGATCAATTGCCCCCTGAAAAACAACTTCTTCTCCATCAGGCGCAAAAACACGCAAGATTGCAAAAAGGTCCGCATCTACTGTGGATGACGAAATAGATACCTTCAACGCGGAGGGTCCAGTCAATTCAGTCTCAGCCTCCAACGGTTCGCTTAAAAATGTAACTCCATCACCAAGAGCATCAAAGCTGATCGATGAGACTTTCTCCGGTACAGACTCCGATAGCCGCATCCCATCAGAATGAAGATGGAACTGAGTCCATCGAGTTCTTGGGATTGGCCAATCTTCCTCATCTCTCTCCACAAAACTATCGATGTGCCTCACCTGCAGTTTCACTTTCGGTTGTTTATCCCAACCGTTATCTTTCCCTTTTAAAAAATGATCAAAAAACCTTTTCTGAAGTTGCACACCGTAGTCAGTATAGAACTCCGTCCAGTGCTCAATTCCGTGAGCTTCAAGCCATTTATCCTTTGAAGCTGCCCGAGTAAAACCCTCAAAATTCCCGCGTGGATGAAGCCCTTGCCCACCCCAATTAGCAGCGGATAAAAGGGGAACTTTAACTTTTGACCATATAGGAGAACGAGCACGATGGTACTTATCATCGAGTGGATGTGCCCGTATCTCAGCACCCAGATCTCCACGATTCTCAAGCAATTCAGCATCACTGAGAGTTTTGGAACCGCAAACAACCTCACCAGTAACTCGGCTACGTGGTCCACGCTCACCCAAGCCATGCTGGACGGTCTTTACCTGCATGTCATACCAGTTTTCCCAGAATGTACTGAGAATACCTCCATGATGAGTCATATCACGATACCAGTCAGCAGAGCCCTCCCAAATACAGCAGGCTGCTAAATGTTTTGGTTGCAATGTTGCGACATGCCATTGATTGATTCCGTAGTATGAGATTCCATTCAGACCAACTTTTCCATTACTCCATGACTGGACTCCAGCCCACTCAATACAACGCGAAAAATCTAATGTCTCGCGAGGAGAGAAGTGATCCACGTACCCGGGCGAGTTCCCACAACCACGAGAATCCACACGTACACAAATATAATCGTCCGGCACCCATTTCTCGGGATCTACGACTTCCCAACTCTGGTAGAGGTTAGAAGACCCTGCAGTGACGTCAGGATGCTTTTCCGCCATCCGTTCCCATGCGCTTGGGTAACCCTCCTGAAATGCGAGCCCTTTCGCATAGGGTCCGTAGGACAAGATCACCGGATACTGCCCTTTTGATACAGGTCGAAATACATCTGCCCTCAGAACCAACCCGTCATCCATCTCAATACCGATATCCCAATCGATCTGCATTCCATCACGAATTTCTGATTTGGCCGCACTCATATAGTCTCCATTAACATCCTGATAAAACCCTTCCGCTATTATTCACGCAACCAAACACTGCTTATATCAAAGGTGGCCAAAAGTTCTGTTTAGTACGGGTTTGAAATATTTAACAAGCGAGCGGCATTACCACCAACAATTGCTTCTTTATCACGCTGTGTCAGCGTAGCCGTACCATCGACGAATCCAACTGGATCATACATACCCATATCGAATGGATAATCCGTGCCCAGAACAATGTGATCACTACCATAGAGCTCTACCAAATACTCAAGCTGATGCTCGGTAAAGACCACTGTATCGAAATAAAGTTTTTTTAAATAACTCGTCGGCACTTCCTTAATGCGACGCCTGCAATCCTCACGTGCCGCATGCGCATGATCAATTCTCCCTGAATATGCTGAAAGGTAACCTCCTCCGTGAGCCACACAAATTTTGAGTTTAGGATAGCGATCTAAAACCCCATCGAAGATTAGGTGACTCACCGCTACAGTGGAATCAAGCGGATTTCCAATAACATTGATGAAATAGTGATCTCTAAGTCTTAATCCATCAGTAAATCCATTAGGGTGTAGAAAAACCAAAATATCGAGTTCCTCAGCTTTAGAAAATACTTTTAAAAAACGCTGATTAGATAACTCATCACCATTAACATTGGTAGAGAGTTCAATCCCTTTGAAGCCCAGATCTTTGACAACTCGCTCAAGTTCTGTGACCGCCATATCTGGGTCCTGCATCGGAAGCCCTCCAAGACCTACGAACCGGTCTGAATGAGCTTCTGCGACTGAGGCAATTTCATCATTAATCAACTGTATCGCCGTTCGACCGAGATCTGGCTCAAGTGCGTAGTAATACTGTAATGGCACTGGTGACAGCGCTTGAACATCGACACCCATCTGGTCCATATCTGCAAGACGTCGCTCAACTGCCGTGAGCTGCTCTCGAATAGCATCGGCTTGACGTGCATTAACCTCTCGAGTTGCTTGATTAGAGAACCGATGTAGTCCATCTGTCTCCATGTCAAATACTTCTGCAACCGCTTCCGCAGCCTTGGGAACAAACATATGGCAATGCAGGTCAACCGTAAATGCCTTACTTCCAGAACTTGCGATAACTTTACTTGGCTCTGCCTCAGAATTATCTGAGGTAGGGCTACACGAATAAAACATCTCTATCCTCCATGATTAAAAAATACCCAGATATTCTGTGAGATCCAGATTCTTAGAGTTCAGTTCAGCTGCCGTACCCGTCACTACAACACGGCCACTATTTAAAATAATAATGTCGTCCGCAATACCAAACACCAACTTCGGATTTTGTTCGACCAAGATAATAGAAAGGCCTTGTTCCTTTAGACGGCTAACAGTGTCTATAACCTCCATCACAATCTGAGGCGCTAAACCCTCGGATGGCTCGTCCATCAAAAGAATACGGGGATTGGACATCAATGCACGTGCGATTGCTAACATTTGTTGCTCGCCTCCAGAAAGAGAACCAGCAATCTGTTTATACCTCTCCCCCAGACGGGGAAAGGCCGCAAAAACCGTCGAAAACTCCCATGGATCACGGGGAGTCCATGGGGGCTGGCGAGCTGCGACAGCTAAATTCTCATAAACGGTCAGGCTCTTGAAGATCCGACGCTCCTGCGGAACGAGAGAAACCCCCAGATGTGCCAATTCTTCTGGCCTGATCCCAGTAACAGTTTCTCCAAAAATTTGGAGATGCCCCTTGCGAGGACTCAATAGACCTGCAGCTACGCTCATGCAGGTGGACTTACCCGCCCCATTCCGGCCGAGCAATCCCAGCAAACGTCCTTCGCCCAATGCAAGTGAGACTTCTTGAAGCACCAAGCTATCACCATAATATGCACTGACTCCATCAAGTGCTAACACATTAGCCTCCAAGATATATCTCCCTGGTCTTAGGGTGCTCTACGACCTCAGCACGGGAACCTTCCACAACCACCTCTCCAAAGTGCATAACAGTTATTTTTTCGGCAAATTCTAATGCAACCTCCATATCATGATCGATCATCACAATGGTAACTTCCTCAGGGATAGAGACCAGCAATTCTCTGATCTGCGTCCGCTCTTCTATAGAAAGACCTGCAAACGGTTCGTCTAGTAAAATTATTTTTGGGTTCTGTGCAAGAGCCATAGCAATCTCGACACGACGCTGCTCACCGTATGATGTTTGGTTAAGTGGCCGGTCAGCAAGACCCTTCAAACCAACCTGATCAAGAACCTCCAAGGCTTGTAACTTTATGTCATTACGGGCACTAAGTGCCACGAACGGGTTCCAGCGTAATGACGACAATGCTAGTAGCGATAGCGAAATATTTTTTAACAGGGAATCATTTGGAAACAAGGTGATTATCTGATACGTCCGTGTCAAACCTAGGTGAGAACGCTTTTGCACAGGCATATTTGTAATATTCTGCCCATTCAGCAAGACCGCCCCGTCATCAGGTTGGATTTCACCCGTAATAATATTGAATAGCGTCGTCTTGCCTGCTCCATTGGGCCCAATGATCAACCGCCGCTCACCTACATCCACAAATAAATTGACATCGTTGATCACGCGAAAGCCGCTAAACGATTTATTGACACCCACTATTTCCAATGCACGCATCAACTAGCCTCAGACTTAATAGCCGCTCCTATAGATTTTATTCTCGCGAAAACCCAACGAAATAAACGCTGTGTGCCTGGCACTAATCCCTCTGGCATAAAAATAACAATTGCGACAAAAATTACCCCAAGAAGCATGTTCCAACGTTCAATATAAGCGCTAGCGACATTCTTGATGACAACTACAAGTCCTGCACCCACCACAGGTCCAAGTAATGTTCCTGTACCACCTGAGATCACCATGAGTAACACTTCCGCAGAGTTCAAAAGACTTAAAACATGAGGGCTTACGTATTGGTGGTAATAGAGAAACAGCAGCCCAGCGACACCACTAAAAAACCCCGAAAAAAGTACAGCAGAAAATCTTATGAGCCAGACGTTAAAGCCCAGTGCAGACATTCTTCGCGATTGGTCTCTCGTACCACGAAGGCTCACACCAAAAGGGGATTGGTAAAATATGGCCATGATTAGCATGGTGAGCAGAAAAACCATCAAGGTGAAAATGTAAAAAACTCCCGGTGTGTCCATTTCGATGCCAAACGGAGTAGGTCTTGCGCTGATGATGATTCCATTATCACCGTTTGTGAGCCCAATCCATCGATAAGCAATTCCCCAGAGTATCTGACTGATTGCCAAGGTAATCATGATGAAACCAATCCCTCGCGTACGCAGTGAAAGGGCGCCAAAAATTGCAGAAACGAGAATCGTCATAGCAAACGCCCCAAGCACCGCGGTAAAGTGACCCCAACCTGCCTCAAGCAACCACGCCCCCGTATAACAAGCCATTCCAAACAGACCTGCGTGCCCGAGCGAAACAAGACCGGACCAACCAACAAGCACATTCAAGGCCAGCGCAAAAATTGCCCATATAAGAATCTGGCTCGCGATATTGATGTAGTAGTCACTGCCCAGCCAGAGAGGTAGCGATGCCATAGCCATAAGAGTAACTATCATTAAAAATCGTTCTCTCATGATGGATGTTTTCCAAATAAGCCCTGCGGGCGCAGAACTAACATCAGCAACATGGGAAGGAACAGAACAACATAGGCAAGATCAGGAAAAAATGCCTGTCCAAAGTTATAGATAAATCCAATTACAAAACTACCGAGAAGGGCTCCCGGCAAACTTCCTGCACCACCAAGTATTACGATAATCAACGCAAGCGGTAGCATCTCAGCATCAAGCCCTGGGTATACCGAAAGTATTGGACCACTCAGAACACCGCCAACACCAGCTAGCGCGGCACCAAGAGCAAAAACTATGGTAAACAAGCGAGAGACAGGAATCCCCGTCACACGAGCCATCTCTGGGTCATCAACACCCGCCCTGATCATCGCACCTAGTCGAGTGCGTTCTAATAGGAACCACAACCCAACCGCAACGATTAAAGCAATGACGACAACTGCAAGGCGATAACGGGGGAAAACAATACCAAAGAAACGCTCAACACCGCGAAGAGATTCCGGCGCACTTAGGGGGATTGGATCTCCCGTCCAAATCAATAAACAAGCATCTGCGATGATGAAAGCAAGTCCTAACGTCACCAAAACCTGCGCCAACTCCTGCCCCGCCAGTCGACGTAACAGCAAGCGCTCAATGGCCCCACCAATAATGGCTAATACTATCCCAGCAAAAATTACAGCAACCCAAAAATTAACCCCCATGCGTAGGAACGTTACCCCGAAATACGCACCGAGCATGAACAGCGCACCGTGCGTGAGATTCGGAATACGCATAAGACCAAAAATAAGGGAAAACCCTGCTGAAAGTAGAAATAACAACCCACCCATAGTGATGCTGTTAATTGTCAAGATAATGTAGAGGGTCATCGTTCGATAAGCCTGAAGCGTTACTCGCCCCTACGAGCCATCTGCTTTTCGATTGCTATTACTGCCCTAGATAAATCGCGGGGGGATAGTCTCTTGAATAAACGGGTTGCGACAAGAATTCTTCTGGATTATAGCTCCAGAACTGACTTACGTTTTCATAAGTCTTAATCGGAGTATTCACAAGGCGTCCGTCTTTCTGATGCACTTCAAAGATATAAATATTGCCTACGACGTTGCCATGCTCATCGAACCGAACATACCCCCGGGGACTATCTTCTAGCTCCACCGCACGCAAAGCATTCATAAGCGCAGCTTTATCTTCTGTATCACCACCGACAGCATCGATAGCCGCATGCAAAACCATTGCTTCGAGGTAGGAGGAAACCGCATAGTACCCGGGGTCGACGTTATAAACCTCACGCATTCTAGAAACAAAGTCTACATTTGCTGGCCACGGGAGTTCCGAGGAATAGAACGACGATGAAATCACACCTAAAGCCTCGTCACCCATATTTCTAAGAATTGATTCGTCCGCCGAAGTCATTCCGCCTAATAGCGGAATCTCTCCCTGGAGACCAAATTCTGCATATTGACGAATGAAGCGGAGTCCGTTGATACCTGCAAATGCCATATAAACTACATCCGCGTTCTGGATCTGAGCTATATAAGCGCTGTACTCAGCCACATTAAGCGGCGGCCATAGTTTTGCTATGACTCGGCCGCCATTTTCTTCAAAGACTCTTTGGAATCCGGCAACCATTTCTTGTCCGTACGCAATATCATCCGCGATAGTTATCGCCCGCCTGAACTCCCTATCCACGGCCGCATAGTGCCCCATTGGATGCGAAGCCTGTGCAGAACTTGAAGATGCTCGAATAAAGTAAGGATTTGGTGTTCGCTGGGTCATATCCTCTGCAGCAGCGATACTTAACGTGGGCACCTCAACCTGCGCGATATAGCTATTGATTGCTAGTGCTTCGAATGCTGCAAGCGGACCTATAATTGCATCGACACCATCCCGTTCTACCAACTCCTGTGCTTTGGTCCTTGCAACCGCAGGTGACCCGCCCGTGTCGGCCACGATCATTTCCACTGGTCGCCCCGCAATAGTGTAACTAACACTCCGAAGGTAAATATCAAGACCCTGTTCCATCTGGATACCACCCGTTGCTAATGGACCAGTTTTGACAGTCATCAATCCAATGCGAATAGGATCTACGTCCTGAGCGTAAGAGGCAACAACCAGAAAACTCGATGCAAGCACTGAGAAAAGCGCAACACAGAATGATGACATTTTCATCTTGAGTAAAAAAATCAACATATGGGACACGCTCAGTAACAACTCAGGGAGCTGCCATATAACGATCGAAAAAAGCGATTGAGTCCGCTACTACTGCTTGTTGTAATGAATCGGGTTCGTAGACGCCCTCTGCGTTACGCTGAACGAATATAAATCCATGATGATCATGATCGTATGAGTTCCATTCAGCAGACTTACCTGCCTCGATCATGAGCTCATAAGCTAACCGGAATGTAGACTGGTTATGGTCTCGATCTCTACCAGCCACGAAGATAGGCATGTCGATTGCCCTGATGCGCTCCATCGCCTGTTCTGAATCAATCCGAGTCCTTAGAGCTTGCACTGCAGATGTCTGCATCTCAGGAGTATTCTTATCCATGGTCTCTGGCTGAGAAAGGCTTGGTGGTGCGTTTGGGTCTGACGGCAGCCTGGCTAGGTAATCTGAGGCCGCTGGCTCACTGGCAACTCCCGCACGCAGCCCCTGATACTCCGAGGCGATCTTGAACAGCATCTCAGCACCATGACTCACACCAACCCATCCAACTCGATCAGCATCGACAGTTGGCAACGCCCTAACATACTCAACAATTTCAATAGCGTCCTCATACTCCAGTGGCCCCCTACTCCATCGATCGCGCCCCTGGAACTCTCGCACGGTCAGTTCAGAACCGTAAGCTGTATCCACTTCCGCTCGGTAACGCATCCAGACAACAGCGTATCCAGCATCAAGAAATTCTTCGAGTGTCCCGCTCCCATACTGAGTCCACTCACGGATCCAACTCAGTCCATAACCACCGTTCATATGTGCAAAAACAACGGTCGGAAATGGCCCATCTCCGGCTGGTTTTCTAAATCCGATCGGCGCGTAAACACCGTCAAGCAATTCAACAAAGCGCAGTTCAACAGGAAAATCTGACCCCATAACTGGCTCAATGGCCACGAACTCCTCGCTCTCGACAGACTCCGGCACAAATAACCAGGCAGGATCAACGCTCTTATTCTCCTGTGCCCAGACTACGGTGATAACCACACTCATGCCGACTAAGAAAAGAACGTTACGCATCAGTCTCACCCTTTATTATTTTGCTAATACATGTGGATGGCATCTCCACCCGGTAGACACATGATAACAGTAAGCACCTTTGCCTAAGTCCAAGGAAAAATCATGGTATCCCTTAATTTCCCATAAAATCGTAATTGAGCTTCCCCAATGCAAGACCCTGCTCTCGTTGATCAATAGAGTCATGCTTTAATCCTCTCCGCAATCGCAAGAATCCGGTACATCTCACGTAAAACGGGTTTCTCAATCAGCTTGCCATCGATCACAACCAATGCCGTGCCCGCTTCTTCAAATTCCCTAGTAATGCGTTGCGCACGAGCTATTTCCTCTGGGCTTGGTGTAAAAACTTCGTTAAGGGAGGCAATTTGTTTCGGGTGAATCGCTCCCTTTCCACAAAACCCTAATGACTTTGCCTGCCTTGCAGCCACAATCAACCCTTCCTGATCTTCTAGATCGAGATAGGGAACATCTATAACGTCGAGTCCTGCTGACGCAGCAGCATGCACCACACGCGAGCGAGCGTACAGTAGAGACTCCCAGGAATGCTCGCACCTAAGCTCTGCGGCCATATCAATACCGCCAAAAAAAAGGGCGTCAATCCGCGAGCTACAGTGAGCAATATCAAATGCGTGCTCTAATGCTGTATTAGTTTCAATGATCACGTGAAGACGTGTGTCATGGCCCTGTTCGGTCAGAAGTTCGTCAAACATTACGATCTCTTCGGGTGTTTGTACTTTTGGCAGCATAATAGCCGGCGGTGGAAA
>JAZAGZ010000101.1:0-19753 GCA_036231525.1 Pseudomonadota bacterium
CAGACATTTTAACAAACCGATTGCGCTTGCTATGGATGAAAACATAAAAACGATTGGGCTGCCTGAGTGGTCAGAAGATGACCAGAGGTTTGCTGTAGCGCTACAGGAACTAATGAATTCGGAGGAAAGGGATGGTTTAGCAACAGAACTCGATGGTCTACAGACCCCCCCTGAAGATCCCATATCAGGAGGATCGGATGATATTGGCGACGTATCATGGACAGTCCCAACTGTGACATTACGCTTCCCATCTAATGTACGAGGTCTACAAGGGCACCATTGGTCAAGCGCAATGGCCATGGCAACACCGATCGCCCACAAAGGTGCAACAGCAGGAGCTAAGGTGCTCGCCGTAACTATGCTGGACTTATACCAAAATGAATCTTTGCTCGAGGATGCTTGGAGTTATTTTAATGAAGAGCAGTCTAAGGATGTTCAATACACACCTTTTATTGGACCAGATGATCCTCCAGCAATTGAGAAAAATATCGAGATCATGAGTGAGTTTAAAGATAGACTCGAACCACTTTACTATGACCCCGGTAGATATCGCACTTATCTTGAGCAACTTGGTATTAACTACCCCCAACTCGAAAGACCCAGCACCACAGGTCTCTAAAATAAATCTATTAGAGTCACTTGAAGGAAACTGATTATGTTACTAGCACTCTACCCCACTAAGAAGGCTTGTAAGGAAGCCATCGGTGCTAGCTTTAAGTACCGAGAAACTTGTACTCCAATGTTTCCTCCGGAGTATAGGAGAACGGGTACACTTAACGTAGCAAACGACCCTAATGAGTCAGGTATTGGCCATCACTGGTAAGGGCTGGTCACTTTGAAAGACGGCATTATCACTAAGGTCAAGTAAAGGAGAACTAGAATGTTGACTCGTGAGGAAGGAACCGGCTCGTTGATTCTGGATCACAATCAAATCGTAAAATTTCCACGTGCGGAGAATAAATTAATTCTCGACTATGAATCATCGGCTCTGCCATATAGTCTGGGTCTTCTAGCATAAACTCAACCACGACCCGTGTACCGTCTTCGGTTAACTGGTATCGCTCAATAACGTGTTTCTGACCTCCCGAGGGAACGCCCGTTTGATAAGGCGATCGGTGATCAGTGAAGTTTCTGGTATCTACAATCAGAATATCTTCATCCCACCAGCCAATTGAATGACCAGTAGGGAAACGCTCTCTACTCTCCGGGTGTTCACGCCCATCCATATACACCGTTCGCTCTTCATCCCAGTACTCACTTCGAATCAGGACAATCTCCTCATCTGCGTTGAATTCAATCTGGAGCGGATAACGGCCGCTTACAACAATCATGGCTGGGGTTGGTCGTCCTATGCACTGTGATTCAGGATTTTCATCGGACAACTCATTGAATGTAGCTTGAGCAACTCTTCCTTTCGCAGTTAACACAAGCTGGGTTCTAAAAAAGACATCAAAATCATCAGGATAATTAACAAGTCTTGATCTATCCGTTAGCCATTTTCCTTCCAAAGTAGATGTGCTGACGGGCGCTGTCGACTCCTCAAACTGAGTCCCGCCTGAGTCTCTTTCAAAAACTGTTGCTAAGACCGCTCCACCCTCTTGCTCAATTGAGTCCAATAGTAAATACGGACGCCCATCACGCGCGGGATACCCCCACACTGTGACATTGTCACCTATCAAAAAAGATTCGCTCGTCCAGCCCATACGTGTACGAGTTATTATCGACCCCGTTTGCAGTGTCCACTCGGTCCGTTCGCTACTCTCATTCGTAGTCTCAACAGTGAGGTAGACATGCGGATTCCTCCAACTAAATTCGGTGACTGTGCCCTCGAAAGTCATCAGCGAATCCAAATCTAGACCAGCATCGCTATGATGACTAGATACAGGTGCGGAAAATGCTATGACCATAATGAAGATTACTAGATATTTCACGAGCGGCACCCCAAGAGTATTTCTTAGGTTAATTCTACTGGTATTTTCCTATCTCCGGCGAATAAGATAAGCAAGGTGTCGCTCTCAGCCAAACATAGAGATAAAAATGTATAAGAAGATAAGACCTATTCTGCCATCCGGTATAAATAACACTGTACAAAGCCCCTCAAGGCGCAATTTTTTATGTGATAGTAGCAAGCTGGCTGGACTAGTCGGTACAACGTCATTATTAGTGCCATCACACAATTCCGCACAGAACCAAAATCAAACAAGAAATAACGAACTACGGAATGTGCCAACCGGAAATAGCTATCTTATTCGTGGTGCGTATATCGTTTCGATGGATAATACGCTTCAAAATAAACCAGCCGCAGATATATTGATTCGCGACGGAGTCATCGTGGAAATATCAGAGTCCATCGATGCCACTCATCTTGAAGTAATTGAAGCGAATAATATGATTGCTATCCCCGGATTTGTGGATACCCATTGGCATTTATGGAATAGCACGCTAAAAAATATGCTGCGCTCCGACACCAGCTATTTCCCTTTAAAACAAGCTTTCGTCGATCACTTCACGCCAGCAGATCACTATGCCGCAAATCGATTGGCACTCATGGAAGCAGCTCATGCTGGCATCACCACACTGAACAATTTTGCTCACGCGACACAAACCCCCGAACACGTCAGCGAAGAGCTCCGAGCAATGGCCGAAAGTGGTATCGGGGGGCGCTATTCCTATGGGTGGCCAGACCCAACACCTGATACGAATATGATGCCGATTCTCAATATTGAACATGTAAAACACGAGTGGTTTAGCTCAGATACACCTTTTGTAGGTAAAGTCGATATGGGTATGGCCGTCCGCGGACCAATGTATACAGAACGAAATATATATCAGCGTGAAATCGAGACAGCACGAAATCTTGAAATTCCTGTGATAATGCATGTTGGCTCTGCTAATCGCCGATATGCGTCGTGCGCACAACTTAAGAATGAAGGTTTGCTTGATCCTTCCACAATAGTTGTACACGGCATCGTACAAACACCTGAGGATAGAACTGCTATTGCCGAAACAGGCTGTTCAGTGAGCTTTTCAATCGAGTCCGAACTACGGTTACAGGAAGATGGCGATTTTCGTAATCAATTATTAAATATGATTAACAAGAACGTGAACCTGTCTTGTTCCGTTGATAGTTCGGCACTTAGTGGCATTTCTATGTTTGACGCGATGTCAACAACTTGGGCCTATGGGATACCTTGGAATGGAACAGAAACTCAAGACTTCCCAAAACTTAGCTTCCATCAAGTTCTTGAAATGGCAACGATAAACGGTGCCAAAGCACTTGGGATTGATGCTATTACGGGATCATTAACACCTGGGAAACGTGCTGATATTATATTAGTGCGCGCTGATGACATTAACATGACACCAGTAGGAAATGTTGAAACAGCTCTAGTACATTCGGCAACTGTCGCGAACGTAGATACAGTTATTGCTAGTGGGAAAGTACTCAAACACGCAGGAGAAATCGTAAGTATGGACGAGGCATCTATTAAGGAAGATGCTAAGCGCTCACTTTTTAATCTACGCCAGCGAGTTGGAGGCGATTGGGCACCTGACGATTCAGCCGCACCTCGCTTCTAGAAGCAAGTTCTTCAAATAAAGCAACAATGGTCAGGGGCTTACTGATAGGGGCGGAGTAGTCGTGGGTGGCTGGCGATGTTGAGTCGCTTGTTCGTACGCGTAGGCAAAACCCAATAACATCCCTTCACTAAACGCCCGGCCGAGAATCTCAATCCCAATGGGCAAACCGTCTTCGGTAAAGCCTGCGGGTACAGTGATCGCAGGAAATGCAGTGAGTGGACTCAAGCGCCGATTATTTCCTCGCCCGTACGCGTCCTCTGTATTTGCGTTAGTCAGTGCGTCTGACGCAATCAGAGTTGTCTGGTGATCAAAGGTTGCATAAACCAACGCGTCGAGCTGAGCATCCGCCATGAAAGCGAGGACCGATTGGCGTATCTCCTCCCTTGTCAGCATAAACTCTAGATACCCCGCATCAAGGGTTGACTTGCCAATGACGTTTATCAAGTCGCTCGCTCGCCAAGGCACGACTTCCCCTTGTAGTAAAGCCTCCCCCAAGCTTGAGACAGGCGCGCCGGGAAGATCTGCCAGATAGTCAACAATAGCCTGTTCAGTTTCAAAATTATTGTTCCCGTAGGTTTCGTGAACGATATCTAGGAGTGGGATTTCTACTGGATCAACAAGCTCAGCACCAAGCGAAGCAATATCCTCAAATGCCTGGTCAATCACCGCACGAACCTTCTTGAAGTCCTCGGATCCCGGATCCGCTCCCGGATCCATGGACTGGCGAATAACCCCGATGCGTGCGCCTCTCAACCCCCCCTGGTCAAGAAATCCCTGGTAGTTTTCTGGAACACGCCCTACAGAATAGGCGGTCATCGGATCGTTAGAATCATAGCCAGCAAGTACCTCCAGTAGAATCGCCGCATCCGTGACTGTTCGGGCTATTGGGCCCAACGTATCGTGGGTCGGATTTGCTGGCATCATTCCAAACCGACTCACCAGAGGCACAGTCGGTCGTAACCCAACCAGGCTATGAACCGACGCAGGACCACGGATCGAACCGCCCGTGTCTTCACCAATTCCTACTAGTCCAAAGTTAGCCGCGACGCCAATCCCCGTGCCCGCTGAGGAGCCGCTCGGGTTGCGAGCCGGATCATAAGCATTGCGCGCTATCCCAAACGCCGATCCGAGGTAACGGGATGCAAACTCGCCCATAGTCGTCTTGGCAAGGATGATTGCCCCCGCCTCTTTCATGCGAGTAACAATAGTTGCGTCCCGTCCCGAGATGAATTCTGAGAAGACCGCTGAACCGTAGGTGGTAGGCATATCACTCGTTTCAACCTGATCCTTCAACAGGACAGGGACACAGTGCAACGGCCCGACAAGTCCAGAGGCACTGAACGCTGCGTCAAGTGCGTCCGCTTCTTCAAGTGCCCGAGCGTTGAGGTGCTGAACTGCATTAAGCTGGGGACCCTGCTTGTCATAAGCCTCTATCCGAACCAGATAAAGTTCAACTAACTCACGACAAGTAATTTCTTCCGCAATAAACGATGTGTGCACATCATTGATTGTCGCCTCAAGCAGACGGAAACCTTGTGCATTCGCGGTACTAATCATAAAAATTAACAACACTAGAAGGCGCATATTTCTTTACCTTTTATTCTAGATCTTTTAAGAATTTGTGCGCTTAGTTCTGGCTTCCTCATGCGCGACAATATTCAACATTTTTTCCGTAGCAATAATAGCTGCACTCGTCTGATCGGAATCAACACCAATTGTAGAGAATGTAGCACCCTCTTCTGCATCACCCCACCGAATCAAAGTTTCAACTAGCGCCTCAGTACGGCCTCCAGGTGGAATACGGACTCGATAATCAGCCAACTGCGGTACCTTAATTCCATGCTGCGTAACCGCCTCCTTAAGCGCTGACATAAAAGCATCGTAACCACCATCGCCTGTGCCAGTGGCCACAGCACTACGCCCCTTAAAAGATACTGTCACCGTGGCTGTGGGGGGCTTGTCAGATGCTACATTAATGGCATATTGATCAATCTTCACCACATGTTCGCTTGGTGTCTTTAGCACATCTGCAATAATCATCAGTAGATCTTCGGGCACCACGTTATGTTTTTTATCCCCGAGTTCGATAATTCTGCCTAGTACTTTGTCACGATTTTCTTCTGAAAGATTGACTCCTAATTTTTCCAAATTATGATCCAACGAGGCCTTTCCCGAGAGCTTACCGAGCGCATAGCGTCGTTCACGACCAAATCGTCCTGGGGCTAACCGCGTTTCGTACAAATCACCTTTCGCATCCCCATCGGCGTGAATGCCTGCGGTCTGGGTAAAAACATCACTTCCTAAAATTGGGGTGTTCTCAGCAATATTCTTACCGCTGAATGTTTCCACCAGACTAGAAATTGCGGCTAAGCGACTCTCGTTAATTTTAGTTTTGCAAGAAGTGTGGTCCGCAATTGCTGCAACGATCTCCGCTAATGAGGTGTTCCCTGCCCGCTCACCAAGCCCATTAACGCTCGTGTGAATACCACATGCCCCACTCTGGATAGCTGCCATGGAGTTAGCGGTTGCAAATCCATAATCATTATGTCCATGAAAATCGAAGGTAATATCAGGCCAGGTAACTGTCATAACACTCACAAGGCGAAGAACCTCATCCGGTGAAAGTACGCCTAGCGTATCTGCAAGCAAAATCCGACCTATGCCAAGATCCTGCACCGCATCCATGATGCTGGAAACGTACCCAAAACTGTCTCGAGCTCCATTAGACCAATCCTCTAAGTAAAGATTAATGCGTACTTCTTGCTCGTGCGCATAACTCACCGTTTCGATGATTCGCTGGATATGATCTTCTGGGCTCACACCCAGTTGCTGACGACAATGCTGTTCGGATCCCTTTGCTAAGAGATTAAGAACCTGTCCACCAGCGCGCTGGATCCAGTCAACGGACCGCTCACCATCACAAAACCCCAACATCTCCACCCGATCAATCAGCCCAGCCTCACTAGCCCAATCGGTTACACGCACAGCAGCTTCAAGCTCCCCCTGTGAGACACGAGCCGAAGCAATCTCGATCCGATCAACCTCAACATCGGTGAGCAACATACGGGCCATGTGAAGCTTCTCCGAAGGGGTGTAGGCAATCCCCGGCGTCTGCTCACCATCCCGAAGTGTTGTGTCCATAATGGATATTAATTTTTCATCATTCCGGTTCATCAGGCCTCTGTCATTAGTGTGGTAGTTTGAAAGTGTATCAATACGTTAAGCTTGATACACGGTGCTAGACTCCAAGATATGATTCTTGTTCACCGCCAACTCTGGCTGATTCTCATCATCGAAACCGTGTTTTTCATTATCCTGGCGATTTGGGTGCTCATAAGACTTGATCGACTCCTTGAGCCCACTAGCCTAATTATCGCCTTGGCGATTATCGTTGTAGGAGACCTCGTAACAGTCCTCCTGATGCAACGTTTTGCTCCGACCCGAATTATTTTCTCGACTGGTGAAGCTGGAATGCTCTTCGGAAAGGCTGTTGCAGGATTTGGAAAAGAACCGTGCGGGCATGTTGCCATATACGGAGAACAGTGGGCAGCTCGCATTAGAGGTCAGCAGCACATCGAACCTGGAGACCGTATACAAGTGGTGTCACGGAGCGGATTAACCCTGTTAGTAGAACGCGCCAATCAGATTTCTGATGCCCCTTCATTCAGCGCTAAAAAAAGTTAGCGATTACCTCCGATAACAACTTTTTACTCGTTCTGCAAAAGATCTTCAGCGAGCGCGTAACACTCATATTCTAATACTCGAATATCCTCTTCTTGACGACGATAAAGGTGCATACTCATATACCAGGGCTCAGAAAAAACTTCAGAGTCCTCGATAGTCACTTCATACAACATGTGATCATCCCCAGTCCGAGTATAGCGTTCTACGACATGGAGAGATTCTCCATGAAAATTCCCAGAACGATCAAACCATGTCTCATCTGTAAAATGAACCACGTCGATAACCAGGGTATCTCCTTCCCAATGCCCTCGAGAATCGCCCATATACCACTGGATAGGGCCTTCCGGATGCTCTCCCGTCATGAATATATTTCTGATGGTATGCACCCACTCGTAAGTCATGACAATTTGGTTGGGTGTCTGAAAAATCTGGAATGGATAAGGCATATAAGTAATACGTGGCACCCCAACCATTTTGCAGTTAGCCTCAGAATCCTCCGTCAGTCGGTTTTCAAAGTTCTCTTCTCGCTGCTCCTGTGCCCAGGGCTGATAAGGAATTTCATTACCGACTACAACACCCTGACCAGCCGGCACGCCCCAGCTTGACGAGTGATCTTGAATATTCCAAACGGCAGTATTAAGGGCTTGCCAAATGCCCTGCAAATCAGGTTGGCCGTCCAGTGTCCTAGGAACCGTATAGCTTCCCTGAGCTACACCTATGAGGGGGAAAATAAGAAGACAGGCCAACGCAGCATTAGTTTTTTTCATTCTTATTGAGGCCCTGAGCCAGAAAATAATGATCGGCCATCCGCAAATGTAATCTCATCACCTTCCATCTGCCTTGAACCATCCCGTGCTGGCAATCCATGAATCGTCACCTCTGCACCTATGGGAAGATCATCTTGACGCCAGCCCCGGCGATACAAAGAATTCGCACTACCAAACTCTACTCTCCAAACCTCAGGATCTCCCGCCTCGTTTTCCACCTCAACATGCAGCCACGAGTGCGGATTACGCCACTCCATCTCAAGAATGTTTCCTACCACAACGATCTCCATCGTCATATCAAACTGCAGAGCAATCGAATGATGTGCACGAGCAGCGTGTCCTGCAAAGAGCATAACCAAACTTACAGCCAAGGCTGTTTGAACCAAGTGCTTTTTTACGGCTTCCATTCCAGTTCCCGCTCCTCCAACTCCCAAGCTGACCTTAGACGACGAGCTTCGACGCCCGTAATCCCAGGGTAAATCTTATAACCCACGTTGCGATATGTTTCAGAAGCAAGATCATTATCCTCATAACATGCCTCCTCCCACAGCTCTGTGCCTTCTGCTGAACGACGGCGATACGCAAGTGCGAGCGTAAAGGACTCAGTATAAACATTGGGATCCTCAATGGTTGCTTCCCAATGAATTGTGTCTGGATCTATGAGAGTA
The DNA here is from genome assembly GCA_036231525.1 of Pseudomonadota bacterium. Taxonomy (GTDB): domain Bacteria; phylum Pseudomonadota; class Gammaproteobacteria; order Steroidobacterales; family Rariloculaceae; genus UBA6522. The sequence continues at coordinate 8,699 of JAZAGZ010000101.1, forward strand.
AATCTTTCTATAACATGAGCCTCATCGGTATAAAATCTACCGCGCTGATCCAACCAAGCTCGAGCATTTTGGTTTGTCGTCTCAACAATTAATGTATTACCCTCCCACCGACCAACTGAATCGCCATTCCAGAGCTGTATACCTTCGCCGATATGCGGTCGCCCATCCATTGGAATCACTCGAAACGCGTGTGCTTCCTCCCCTTGAATTAGAAAATAATCTTCGCTCTGCATGAACTGGTATGTGCCTGTCATATACATAGTCACGGGTATACCTGATAAGCGGCAGATTGCATTCTGATGGACATACGCCGGACGGTTATATCGTCGCTTCTCCTCCGCCCAAGGCTGCATGGGTGCAAAACCATCTGTCGGAGCTACTATGATGCTTGGTGCTTCAAAATCATCTAAAGTTTGTGGATGTGCGTGAAGACTCTCATGAGCTCGCGCACGTCGAGCCCATATTCCCTGTAAATCGGGATGCCCGGCCACGGTTCGGGGTGGATCGAAGCTCTTCCCCGCTTGCAATGCGCAAACGTGAAACGCTGCATGATCATCATCTGCGCAGACAGAGTTTGACCAATCCTGTCCCGATACCGGCAACATGCAAAATAACGTCAATGATACGGTAAGGACTAGAGCGAACTGCCCGCTACTGGATTTTTGCAACACTATTCTCCTTATCTAATCTGGGGGAATATCTACTGTGTGCTCAGAAGTGTCAACCGCGAGCGCTAACTGCACCTACACTCTCTGTCCTTAATCCTTCGCCTCACTAGGGCTATCGAGATAGACGAGACCAGCTTGTTCTAACGGCTCACGCATCTCATATATATCTAGGCTTAGCTCACCTGCCGCCAATCGTTGACGCTTACTCTGCTCATTTTCTTCTCGTACTTTTCCTGCTTCATAAATTTCAGCAGCGCGTACGCGCGGCACTACTACCACACCGTCATCATCGGCAACTATCACATCGCCCGGATTAACGTGCGCACCGCCACAGGCGATAGGCACATTCACCGAACCGGGCGTTGCTTTAACTGTCCCCTTCGCAGAAATTGCGCGGCTCCAAACCGGGAAAGCCATCGCAGTCAGATCCTTAACATCACGACAGCCTGCATCGATTACAAGTCCAATAATGCCCTGAGCCCGATACAACGTTGCCAGCAAGTCACCAAACATGCCATCAAAATTCTCCGCACTAAGACCAACCACTGCGATATCACCCTCCTTACAAAGTTCAGGTATCACGTGCAACATCCAGTTATCACCCGGGTGCACCAGAGCAGTAACAGCACTACCGGCAATACGCGCACCAGAATAGATTGGCCTCATATAGGGGTGCATCAGACCAGTCCGCTGCTGAGCTTCATGCACGGTTGCCGTACCCTGTTCTCCCAGACCTTTGATAACCTCAGGATCAGCGCGCTTGATATTACGCACGGCAATGTTTTTCACAACCTCTCTCCTATGTCCATCTAGCAGAAATAACCCAGCGAAGCTTAATGCAACACTTTGACACTGTCATTGTGGTCGAAGAGCATCCACGCTAGAGTCGCCGCTCCAGGATATTAGAGTATGTCTTTTTGAACGCCCAAGCAGCATTAAAAAATATCCGTGTTATTGAAATGACCGAAGCGCTCGCTGGTCCCTATTGCAGTATGCTACTCGGAGACTTGGGAGCGGATGTCATCAAGATTGAGCGCCCAGAGACCGGTGATCAATCCCGTGGTTGGGGACCGCCATTTCTCAATGGAGAGAGCGCGTACTTTCTCTCTGTAAACCGTAACAAGCGAAGTATAGAACTTGATATCAAGGCCCCTGATGATCTCTCGATATTTTACCGTCTGATTGAAAGTGCAGACGTCTTTATCACCAACATCCCTCGAATGGCTTCCCTCCTACGCGCACAAATCGATCCCGATACTCTGCAAGGCTTAAATTCCAGGCTTATTTATGCAGCAATCAGCGGTTATGGGCATACAGGACCTAAAGCAAATCGAGGTGGGTATGACATCATCGCCCAAGGCGAGGCAGGCTTAATGGCCCTCACGGGTGACAAGGATGGTGACCCTATGCGATTTCCTACACCCATGGCTGATATTACCGCCGGCATCTATACGGCCATAGGAATCCTGACAGCTCTGTATACGCGAGATGAAGGCAAGGAGGGCTCAGGACGTGGGCAATTTCTCGATGTCTCGCTAGTGGACTCACAAACCACCTGGCTCGCAAACATTGGAGGTAGTTACTTTGCAACTGATGTTCGACCCCAACGCCTAGGTAATATTCATCCGACAGTAACACCTTACCAACCTATGCGGACACGTGACAAAATGATCATCGTCGCTGTAGGTACCGAGCGTTTATGGGAACGATTCTGCAGCGCATTAAACTTGGACAAAACAATTGTGGTGGATCCTAGATTTAAGACAAATGCAGCTAGAAATGAACATCGCGATGAATTAATCCCAAAGCTCGAAGAAAGACTACTTACAAAAGACGCTGATACCTGGGTGGAACTTTTTATCGACTGCGGGATCCCAGCGGGCCCAATAAACTTTCCTGACCAAACATTAACTGATGAACAAATTCTTTCTCGAAAAATGGTAGTTGAACTCGAACACCCTCTACTAGGAGTCGTGAAATCTATTGGTAACCCCATTAATCTGTCGGAAAATGGACCCACCTATCGTAAATACCCGCCCCTACTTGGCGAACATAATGAACAAATTCGTGCTGAATTGAAATGAAAGATACTTCGGTGATACCAATGAACTCTACGCAAGCCTCAAGACGAGCATTTATCCGTTATCTAGCTGCCAGTCCGTTGTTAGGCCCCATATCACGCGCATTCGGCCAATTTGACTTTACGGCAACAAATACCTTGATTACAGCCCCTAATGAAGCTGTAAACATCTTCGATTTCGAACCGGTTGCGCGACAAAACCTAACCCTAGCTCATTATACGTATATGGCTTCTGGGGTGGATGACGGGTCAACAATCGCAGCAAATCGCTCGGGATTCCAGGAAATACAGCTACGAGTGCGACGATTAGTTGACGTTCGCGAGATAGATACTCGTCTCGAACTCTTTGATACGTCGCATGCATCCCCAATAGTTATAGCACCTTGTGGAAGTCAGACAGCCTTTCACCCGGAGGGCGAAATCGCAACGGCACGAGCTTCTGGCTCTCGAGATTGTCTACAGATCATGTCGACAGTCAGTTCGTTCGCAGTTGAGGACGTTAATACTGCTCGTGGCGCTCCAGTATGGTTTCAACTCTACCCAACCGAGAGCTGGGAGGTTACAGAAAGATTGGTCAGACGAGCCGAGTCAGCAGGATGCCCTGCTATCGCAGTCACGGTAGATCTGCCCGCCAGTAATCGCGAGTCTCTTGCTCGATTCCGACGAGACACAAACGAGGAATGCTTAGTGTGTCATGTGCCTGGTTTTGAAAACTCTATCAAAAAACGCCCTATGTTTGACAATATTGATACTAGTGAACTCTCGGCCACTAGGGCCAGGAACTTAGACTGGGATTTTGTAGATCGACTTCGAGAGTTCACATCTACAAAACTCTTATTGAAGGGCATTGTTACTAAAGAAGATTCTGAGCTTGCGCTTGAACATGGCATCGATGGGCTCATCGTTTCCAACCACGGTGGAAGAGCAGAAAACAGCGGACGGGGCACAATTGAGTCTCTACCAGAGGTTGTTGAAGCCGTTGGAGGGCGAATACCTGTCCTTGTGGACGGCGGATTTCGCCGAGGCGTGGACATATTCAAAGCTCTAGCCATTGGGGCAGATGCGGTCTGCATAGGGCGCCCCTATCTGTGGGGTCTGAGTTCGTTTGGCCAAGAGGGGGTCGAAACCGTTTTAGACTTGCTGAAACGTGAGCTTATTATGATGATGCAACAGGCAGGAACCACTAACCTTGCTGCTATTAATCGCAGTTATTTAGTGCGCTAATACTCACTTTCCCTAAGATTCTTTATTAAGTCCCGCTAAATAGGCAGCAAATGTCTCGCGGAGATCTGGATGGCGCAAACCGTATTCAATAGAGGCCTTCAAGTAGCCAAGCTTATTACCGCAATCGTAACGCAAGCCTTCAAACGGCAACGCATATACTGATTCGTCCACGAGTAAACTAGCAATCGCATCAGTCAACTGAATTTCATTGTTAGCTCCTCTATCAGCGGCCGCCAACCTATTGAAAATTGTGGGCGTCAAGACGTAGCGGCCAACGACAGCAAGATTGGATGGAGCATCTTCAGGATTTGGCTTCTCGACAATGTTTGTTACGCGACTCACACCAAGACTTCCCTCTTCTGTGGCAACAATTCCATAATCTGCAGTCTGATCTGCTAATACCGCCTCCACTGCAAGCACACTGCTCCCATGATGCTCATAGCAGCGTCTCATCTGTTCCAAACATGGTGTCTGGCTATAAATTAGATCATCGGCCAGGTGCACGAAGAATGGTTCATTCCCCACCGCCGTGCGTGCGCAAAGAACAGCATGACCCAGACCAAGCGGTATCTCTTGTTGAATATAAACACAAGCCACCGTGGGCGGCACAATTTCCTTAACCGAAGCTAGCAGCTCTATCTTTCCTGACTCTCTAAGTTCGCGCTCCAACTCTGCATCACTATCAAAATGATCTTCAATGGCGTCCTTTGATGAACAGGTTACGAAAATGAGTTTTTCAGCACCTGCCGCTACAGCTTCCTCTACCGCGTACTGGATAAGCGGTTTGTCGACTATCGGAAACATCTCCTTTGGAGAAGCTTTCGTCGCAGGCAAGAATCGAGTACCGCGACCAGCGACAGGAAAAACTGCAACACGTATTTTTAAACTCAAAAAACTCTCCTACAAGCGCGCCGCCAGATTATGCGGTCGGATTTTCAAATTGAAATCTTTGTAACGGTCGAATACTTTCCCATGACTTACAACTGGGGCAGTGCCAGAGCAACCTCTGACTGCTATACCCACATGTAGTGCATCGGTACCGAGCACCTGATACTGCCAAGCTTCTTAATCCGTCTGCAATTTTCTGAATCGCCGCCTGTCGCTCTTCTGATGAAAGGGTAGCTATATATTCTTCATCAATAAAAGATGCGAAAATTTTATCCTTTAGAACGAACTCCTCGATACAAGTTCCGATAACATTTAGCCCAGATACTTCACTCAAAATTGCGGCATAGGCAATTGAATGTTTCAGCGACGTATCTTTGCTGATTAATTCCTGAAGATAATCCTCAAGTTCCGCATCTCGCCCCGCTGATTGATAGCAAATCACGAGCTCTGGAAGAACCTCAACCATCAGACGATGGTCAGCCTCCAGAACCTGCTCATAGAGACGAAGGGCTTGCGCATAGTCTTTCTCCTCTTGGGCTATTGCTGCCCTAATCAAAGTGCCTCGGAATGCACCAGTTGTGCTTCGAACTGAACTTTTTAGATGTCGTCGCGCAAGATCAAGATCACCGTCTAATCGAGCACGTTCAGCCAGCTCACAGTAATAGTGAGCGATTTCTGTGGATTTCGTGCCACTAAGCACCTCCAACTCTCGATGTATCTCAATCGCCTTAATCCAATCACTCTGGCGCTCATAGATATCAACGAGATTCTTTAGTGCTGCTTCCCCCAACCCAGGACTAGTGCCAAGCTCAGAAAAAAGCTTTTCTGCTCGATCAAACAACCCTGCACCTAAAAAGTCCTGTGCTAAAGAAAACAATGCCTGATGACGTTGTTCCTCACTAAGATTTGGTCGCGCAAGCAAATTTTGATGGACGCGAATCGCCCGATCCACCTCACCTCTCTGCCGAAACAGATGCCCGAGAGCAAAATGCGTTTCTAAAGTATCGTCATCAACTTTTGCCATGCGCACAAATAGCTCTAAAGCCTCATCAGTCTGGCGATTCAGCACAAGATTTAGACCGCGCAGGTAGTCTGAACTTATCGAGTTAGATGGAGGATCATCCCGTCTAAAGTCGGAGAATTTTGCAAATGCCCACCCAGTTGCAGCAGCAATAACAAATAGCCCGGCCAGCAGAAATGTGGCTTCAGTTGGCATCGTGCAGCGGAAGGCTGCGTAGGCTGCTCACCTCAGCCTCGGCAAGTTTAAGATTCCTGCGTAAGCGCCTCCGCTCGTTGGTTATTCTCACAATAGCAATGCCTACTGACAACAAGCCAAATAGCCAACCGATCGCAAAAGCTATGACGAATGCAAGTGAAACTGGGGCATCCTCAAACCTGGCAAACCCCACATCGATCGTAATGTTGCCAGGATTGTTATAGAAAAAAACTGCTGCCAAAAAAGCAATCAGCAGAACCAATAGGAATAGAAAAATCTTTCGTATCGTCGCCAAATCTTTATCCTTTTGGCAAGAAAGCAGGCCACCAAATCTAAGCCCTAAGCTTCCAGAAAGACCTGTTGTGGGCGCGAAACGAATCAGCCGTAGTTAATTACGAACAGGCAAATGACGGCCGTTGTTTACGCGTTCCCTCAAATCCTTGCCCGGTTTGAAATGAGGCACATGTTTACCGGCTAAGGCCACTGCCTCACCGGTTTTTGGATTCCGTCCCATACGGGGCGGGCGATAATGTAAGGAGAAACTCCCAAATCCTCGGATCTCAATTCGCTCCCCATTGGCAAGAGACTCACTCATAAGCTCCAAAAAATGTTTAACAGCAAGCTCTACATCTTTAGCAGGTAAATGTTTTTGCTTGCGGGCGATAGCCTCAATTAACTCAGACTTTGTCATCGCAGGACACCTTTTTTTTTAATACCAGCGGGAGATTACTCAGAATTCATTTGTTCCTTGAGCAGATCACCTAACGAAGTTCCAGAGGCAGGTTTCCCAGCCTCAGTATTATAATTCTGGATCGCCTGTGCCTCATCACCCTCCTCCTTCTCTTTGATAGAGAGAGTCACAACTCGGCTCTTTCGATCTATGCCTACAAATTTTGCCTCGATTTCCTCTTCAGGCTTAAGGATTGTTCGGGCATCTTCGATCCGATCCCTAGAGATCTCCGAGGCGCGAAGATTCCCGATTACGCCGTCAGACAATTCGATGGTTGCTCCCTTTGCATCCACTTCCTTAACAATTCCTTTAACGACAGATCCTTTAGGGTTCTCAGATACAAACAGGGACAACGGATCTTTATCTAACTGTTTCACTCCAAGTGAAATCCGCTCTCGCTCCGGATCAATCGCCAGGACAGTTGTTTCTAGCTCCTCACCCTTTTTGTAATTGCGAACAGCCTCTTCGCCCGTTAGCTCCCACGATAGATCAGATAAATGCACGAGTCCGTCGATATCACCCGGCAGCCCAATAAAAACCCCAAAATCTGTAATTGACTTAATCTGTCCCGATACTTTATCGCCTTTACCATGATTCTCAGCAAACTCAGCCCAAGGGTTAGATTTACATTGCTTCAATCCAAGAGAGATGCGGCGTCGCTCCTCATCAATATCAAGAACCATAACCTCAACTTCATCATTTATTTGAACTACCTTATGGGGGCTTACGTTCTTGTTCGTCCAATCCATCTCAGAAACATGAACGAGTCCTTCGACACCTTCTTCAATCTCAACAAAACACCCGTAATCGGCAATATTAGTAACCTTGCCAAACAGTCTTGCATTAGCAGGATAACGCCTCGCAAGATCCATCCACGGATCTGCGCCCAACTGTTTGAGGCCAAGGGAAACACGGCTACGTTCACGATCAAACCTGAGAACCTTAACATCCAACTCATCACCGACATTGACGACTTCAGAAGGATGTTTGACGCGTTTCCAAGCCATATCAGTGATATGCAGCAAACCATCGATTCCCCCGAGATCAACGAACGCTCCATAGTCTGTAAGATTCTTAACAATGCCCTTCAGGGTCGCGCCTTCCTGAAGATTCTTCAGCAGCTCATCCCGCTCAGCACTGTACTCCTCTTCAACTACCGCACGACGCGAAACAACGACATTATTCCGCTTCTGATCAAGCTTAATGACTTTAAATTCTAGAGTGCTACCCTCCAGAGTGCCTGGGTCTCGGATCGGGCGCACATCCACCAAAGATCCAGGCAAAAATGCCCTAACTAGTTCAAGGTCAACTGTAAAACCACCGCGGACTCGCCCACTGACAGTACCAGTGATCACCTTACTTTGCTCAAACGCTTCCTCCAATCGTGTCCATGTGCGAATACGTTTAGCTTTTTCTCGCGATAGTCGGGTCTCACCAAACCCGTCTTCAACGGCGTCAAGAGCCACCTCAACTTCATCGCCAACCTGAACTTCAATCTCACCTTGCTCATCAAAAAACTGATCTGCTGGAATGACCGCCTCTGACTTCAGGCCGGCATGCACAATAACTACATCAGGATTTACATCGATAACAAGGGCTGTAAGGATAGACCCCTGTTTGATCTGTTGATTAGCAAGACTCTCTTCTAGAAGCTCTGCAAAGGATTCACTCATAAAATCATCCGCTAGTACGGATCTCCGGCCCAGCATCGACTCATCCTGAGTCGATGTTCAGTTAATCATAGCCCTGCATCCTGCATGGCCCCTCAATTCATGCCGACCCGAAAATCCAACTCCTCAAGCCAGCCATGTATCCTTTCAACAACCTCCTCGGGATTCAACTGCGTAGAGTCTAAGACTCGAGCATCCCCTGCGGGTTTCAGCGGAGCAATCTGCCTACTAGTATCGCGCTCATCCCGCCGAGCAATCTCTCGGGAAAGGTCGCGCAGGCTAACATCAATCCCCTTTTCTTTCAACTGGTTATAGCGCCTTTTCGCGCGATCTTTGGCACTCGCGGTCAGAAAAACTTTAAGTATTGCCGCAGGGAAAACCACAGTACCCATGTCGCGCCCGTCAGCAACAAGTCCTGGTGGTACAACAAAACCCCTCTGCTGCTCCAACAACACAGCACGAACCATCGACATAGGCGCAATCTTGGACGCAACAGATCCACACTCTTCCATTCGCAACAGTGCTGTCACATCCTCGCCATCAAGGCATACCACCTCAGCCTCGCTCGCGGTGGAAAACTCCACATCTAATCTGGATGCCAGTTTAGCTAGAACTCTTGGGTCTTCAAGATTTGCGTCTTCTTGCATAGCACGCAAGGCAACCAATCGGTATAACGCTCCACTATCAAGGAAATGCCAATTAAGCATCTTTGCAAGGGCACGGCTAATAGTACTCTTGCCGGATCCTGTTGGGCCATCGATAGCGATGACTGGAATCTCATTACTCATCGCTTAGATCATCCTTATTTTTACTCCACGCTACCTCGATTGCCAGACCGCTATGAGTCGCAACAGCCACAAAATCAGGGAACGATGTCGCTACTTCCTCGGTTCGCAAAATCTCTATAACCCCCTTAGCAGCCAAGCTGGCAATCGTGAACGCCATCGCAATACGGTGATCCCCTTGGCTATCAATACGCCCTCCGCTAATCGATCCACCATCAATACATAGCCCATCGGGGTATTCTGTAACCGACACCCCTAAAACCCGCAGCCCAGTTGCCATAACGCTGAGGCGATCACTCTCTTTATGCCTCAACTCCTCCGCACCTGTGACTACTGTTTGACCTCGAGCACAAGCAGCTGCAATAAATAGCACCGGAAACTCATCAATGGAAAAAGAGACGAGATCAGGGTGCACCTCAATCCCTCTAAGTTCGCTTTGTGTAACAAATAAATCAGCTACAGGTTCCCCACCACACTCACGTTGATTCCTGAGTTCAATTTGCCCACCCATCTCTTGAAGAATATCTAGAAGACCCGTTCGCGTAGGATTTACTCCTACGTTGCGTATTAACAAGCCATCCGGCGCACCAAGCAAGCCCGCGACGAGGAAAAAGGCAGCTGAGGAAAAATCGCCTGGAATCTTAAATTCTTGAGCCTCAAGACGCTCCCCTCCAGTTAGAGAGATAGCATGACTGGAATTCTGCTCAATCTTTACGCCCATTACGCCCAACATGCGTTCCGTATGATCACGACTTGGGCTGGGTGAGCGAATAGTTGTTTGACCCTCAGCCCAAAGAGCAGCTAACAACAATGCTGATTTAAGTTGGGCACTCGCTATAGGTAACGTGTAATCTATTCCGGTTAAAAGCCGGCCTCCCTTGATTTTAAGGGGTGCCTTTCCGCCATCACGAGTCTCGATCACTGCGCCCATAAGACGCAGCGGAATAGCAACACGTTCCATTGGGCGCTTGCGGAGCGATGCATCCCCTGTCAAGACGGAATCGAAGGGCTGTGCGGCTAATACACCAGCAAGAAGCCGGGTAGCCGTACCAGAATTACCAAGGTCGAGCGGGCCCGGTGGGCTTTGTAGCCCTTCTATACCAACACCAAGGATTTTTAAATCGCTCCCTTCCGCCGCCACATCAACTGCCATGGCCCGCAGTGCAGCTAGGGTGGCAAGACAATCTTCACTATGTAGAAAGCCCCGAATTATGCTCGTTCCATCGGCAATCGAGCTCAATAATAATGCCCGATGAGATATAGATTTGTCTCCGGGTACAGTGACCTCGCCACCCACGAACCCGACTGGTTGGGAAATAAATACCTGACACCCCTCGCTCAGGGATTGCTGAGGCACGATTGACTTTTAACCATAAAACTCGAGTCTACATGACCGCCTTAGGATAGGCGCCCAGAATACGGAAGAGGCTTGCTTGCACCTCGATTTCCTGAAGTGCTTTGCTGATATTCTTTTCCTTTGCGTGTCCGTCAATATCAATGAAAAATACATAGTCCCACTTGCGACGCCCGGACGGTCTTGATTGGATCCGCAACATACTAATATTACTTTGAGCCAACGGAGCCAACAAATGATATAAAACCCCCGCCCCCTTTGTTCCACTGGCAGAAATTAGTAACGACGTCTTGTCATCACCGCTGGGGGTGCATAGCTTATTACCAATGACTAAAAACCGTGTCGTGTTATCAACATAATCCTCTATGTTTGAGAATAATACGTTGAGCTCATAGACCTCAGCTGCCGCATCACCTGCAATTGCCGCAGTGCCAACCTCA
>JAZAGZ010000102.1:0-14347 GCA_036231525.1 Pseudomonadota bacterium
CATTTTGTGAGCATTGTTATGCACCATTTCCTTCCATGTAGCAAAGCCCTTAGAAAGGTTTGCGCTCATTTTGACAATCATCGTTGTTCTCCTTTATTTGAATGCTATGGGTCGGAAGACTAGGGTAATCAATTTTTTAAGCCAGTTGAGAGTGCGACTATTTTAAGGTTCTCTCGGTTCTCGTCACTATCACTGCCCCGATCATTGATATTATGGCGGCGGCGAGGACGCCAATGAATATCGTAGTTGTCCACGCGACCCAAAGGGCTAGAGGCGTAGCCATAAGAACGACACCGAAAATGATCAGAAGAATGTCTTGAACCGTCCACATGGCCATAGGCTAACGAAAAATATGAAGTGGGGCGCTCTTCTATCCCGACAATACGGAATCGTCTGGAATACTCGAACGTTGCCGTGAGAATTGGACCCTACTGTAAAGTGTTCTGATTTATGACACACAATCATATCTTTTTCCAAAACAAAAAACGTAAGTGCTTGATTAAATGGTCGGGGTGAGAGGATTTGAATCTCCAGCCCCTGCCTCCCGAAGGCAGTTGTCTACCAAAACCAGTCCCTAAAACCCTTAACTTATCAGGCACTGACTCCACGCAAGTTGACCTGAGGGGGCTGGAGATGACAGGAGAGGACTCCAGTTTCATCTCAATTTCAGCTCGTTCATATTGCCAGCCAGTCGCTCTCATTGGGCGGGTCAATATGTTGCTCTAAAGCGCTTCGACTACAGATTCAAATGCCACCAGAACCTCCTCGACGTCGCGTTCGTCGTGGGCGGTTGAGACATAAAACTTGGCATCATTTTTATAAATGCCGCGTTCCCGAAGCAATTCCACAAGTCGGGCATTTTTGCCAGCGCCACACCGGAGCGAGTCACGGTAGTCTCTGATGACTTGATTGGTAAATAAGATATCGAACATCGGCGGTTCGCCAATCACTTGGGCTGGGATTTCAGCATCCATAAGAATGCGCTCGAAGCCTTCCTTGATCATGCCACCTATCCTAAAGAGGTTTACGTAAGTCCCCTCTCGTTTTAGCACTTTCAAGGTTGCCAGACCTGCTACAGCTGCGACGGCGTTTCCGTTCAGTGTGCCTTCTTGGAGGACTCTCCCATATGGATGGTCCTGATCACCCCCGAAGTGGCTCATGATTTCCTCCCGCCCAGCTATTACTGAGAGCGGATAACCTCCTGAAACGGCCTTTCCCATCGCGCAGATGTCAGGAACGACTCCGTAGTACTCTTGCGCGCCACCGTAAGCGAATCGGAAACCGGTGACTACCTCATCAAAGATTAAAGGTATTCCGTACTCGCGTGTTACTTCGCGCAACCCCTTGAGAAAACCTGGCACAGGAGGGATAACTCTTTGGAGAGGTTCGACGATGACGCCGCCCAATTCGTCATGATGTTGCTCGATGATATTAGTTGTCGTTTCGATGTCATTAAATGGGGCTATAAACACCTCATTGCCGATTGCAGCTGGGATACCTATAGAGTCAGGTATTGCGGAAGGAAATTCGCCCGGGTCTGTAGGGGCCATGCTCATCAAAGCGTAGTCATTCATTCCGTGGTAGCCACCTTCGAACTTTAGAACTTTGTCGCGCCTGCGGTGGGCGCGCGCTACGCGCATGGCATGGAAGGTTGCCTCAGTCCCGGTGCTCGTAAAACGCACTCGGTCGGCGCATGGCACAGCTTTTACAATCTCTTCAGCGAGGAGGATGGTTGGCTCATTCAGACCAAAAAATGTGGTTCCTTGGGCTACTCTTTCTGTGACGGCTTCGACAACCTCAGGGTGTGCGTGACCAAGTATCATTGGGCCAGACCCAAGGGAGTGATCAATGTACTCGTTGCCGCTTACGTCCCATACTCGAGAGCCCTTACCCTCTTTGATGATGAGCCCCTGATAGATTGTGTTTCCGTTGCTGCCGCCAGGGAGAAACCGATTAGCTTTTTCGAGTAACTCTTGTTCAGGAAAGTTAACGATTCTAGATGACATAAAAGAAATCCATCAGCTGCATCGAGCCGTGCGAATTCCTTTCAGCATAGCGTCGACCACGGTCTCTAAGTTATATTGAGGTTCCCAGCCCCAGTCGCGTCGGGCTATCGAATCGTCCACTGAATCGGGCCAAGAATCGGCGATAGCTTGGCGGAAATCGGGCTCGAAATTGTACGTAAAGCTATCGACACGCCTAGATACAGCCTCTGCCAATTCTCCTGCAGTGAAACTCAGAGCCCCAAGATTGTAACTGGTGCGAATCGATATGTTTGATGCCTTCGTCTCAATCAGTTGGATCGTAGCCCGGATTGCATCGTCCATGTACATCAACGGCATTGCCGTTTCGGCATTGACAAAAAAAGTGTAATGGCCGTATTTGACAGCATTAATGAAGATCTCACAAGAATAATCTGAGGTACCGCCGCCACTGAATGCCTCATAACTGATCAGTCCCGGGTAGCGAACACTGCGTACATCCAGCCCATGTTTAAGAAAATAATAGTTGCATAGGTTTTCACCAGCGATTTTGGTGACCCCGTACATGGTTGTTGGTTCTAGGATAGTTCGCTGAGGCGTATCGATGCGCGGTGTCGTCGGTCCGAAGACAGCGATCGAGCTGGGCCAAAAAACCTGGCTCATGCGGAATTCGACGGCGAGGTCAAGGACGACCTTTAGGCTGCCAATATTGACGTGCCAGGCCCGGTCAGGATATTTCTCCCCTTCACCAGAAAGGATTGTCGCTAGGTGATAGACGGCCCCGATATTATGTTTCTCGATGAGCGCCCACAAAGATTTTTTATCAGTGGCGTCGGCGGTCTCGAAAGGTCCTGCGTTGCGGAATTCATCGCTTGGTTTGGTGTGGTGACCAGCGGCCACCACGTTTTCAGCTCCGTAGCGATCGCGTAGCGCGGGGGTGAGTACGGTGCCAATCTGTCCAACAGCGCCAGTGACCAAAATTTTTTTCCGGTCGATGTTCATGTCTTTCCGACTAGACACATTTTTATGTTTGGCCAAGAGAATCAGAACTATGGTAGTTCTTGTGATGCTCTACCTTCTTTTCTGATGTAAGCCCCGGTATGTGGTTTTGTGTCGGCAGCGCTATTACCTTGGTATCAGTGGCGTAGACGTAGATGTCTGCACACATCAAATTGAATTCTCGGGCATTAGTAGGCGGTAGCTAGGCAGCCAGAACAAGCGCTCGTACGATTTCCTTGATCTAAGGCTACCTTACCATTTATTACAACAAGTTCAACGCCTGATGGATAAGCCTTGGGTGACGCATCTGTAGTGTTATCTCTTAAATCTTCCAAGTTCAGCACGACAACATCAGCCGCCATAGATCGTGCGAGTCGACCACGTTTCGACAAACCCGATGAATCTGCCGGCAGTGAGGTCATTTTACGAACGGCCTCCTCAAGTGAAAACATCTGTCGTTCTAGAGAATACTCTTTAATGAAACGAACTGTGTAGCCGTAGCTAGATCGGTTCATCGTAAAATCCTTAAGAGGGCCATCAATAGCTGACACCACTCCATCACTTTCAACGCTACAGAAAGGATCAAGAAGAAGTTGATCGAGTTCCTCTTGTGTAGCGAAAATATGCCTTAGTATTACGTTGTAGAAATCGGTACCATTTGCTCGTAACAGCCGAAATATTCCTTCAATCGGATCGCATTCAAACGAGTTTCCAATATCTGCGAGATTTCTCCCAATAAGTTCGAGATGGGCTATGGTGGAGGTAAGAAAAAATTGTTCCAACCCTGCGAGGCGGAGTAAATAGTTTTCCGAATCATTAAAGTGCTTGCGCACCTTCTCGATTGTTTCGGCTGATTCTAAATGTTCCATTACTTCTGCGTGCAATCCTTCATATACCCATTCAGGAAGCAAGCCTGCAACTGTGCCGGGCCCCCAAATATCTGGAAATGTATCTATTCCAATCTGTAGATTTTCGTTCTGACGCGCATTAGAGACGATATCTAAAACACGATCGAACATGCCCTTAGGGGCATAAGGTCGTGGTGCAAGATGTGAGAGCTGCCCTGGAAGACAACCTTGTCGACATATACTCAATGCTTCATTGACGGCACAGTCAAATGTATCGGCCCTGTTTCGGATATGGCTCGCATAGATGCCGCCGTATTTGGCGACCACTCGAGATATGCTTACTAACTCGCTCTCGGTAGCATATATCCCTGGCGAGTATTCGAGGCCAGTAGAAATTCCAATTGCGCCCGCTGTCATTCCCTCTTGGACGAGGGATTTCATCTCTTCGATTTCTTTAGTCGTGGGCTTCTTTGAGCAATGGCCCATCACGGCTAGCCTTACGGTTCCGTGTGGGATCAGGGGAGCAACGTTTGCTGAGAGACCGCCTGATAAAAGGGTATCAATATATTCTGTGAAAGAATTCCATGTGAATTTGGTACCCCAACTTTCACTAAAACCAATAGTATTTCGTTTTGCTAGATCGCGGTTTGGCGCCGGCGCAGGCCCGAGACCACAGTTTCCAGTTACTAACGTAGTAATTCCCTGACGAATAGCGCTTTCATTCCGCCTGTCTGCTATTAGGGAAAAGTCGCTATGGCTATGGATGTCAATGAACCCAGGACAGACCACTTTCCCTGTTGCATCCCATTCGATTGGTGCCTCAAGGTGTGATGCGTCGCCTACCAACTCTATGTGCCGATCTTCAACAACAACATCAGTTTTGACGGAAGGGTGTCCCGTGCCATCAATTACGTTTCCACCTTTAATTATTAGGTCGGCCATTTACCACAAACATTTGATTTCTAGAGATTAATTCTGTTGTCTAATTTGGTAATACCATATCATGTGAGTGGAGATGGCGAGCGTGACCTATATATTCCACAACTCGTGGGATGCTAGCCGGGCTCCTTCAGTCATCGCTCGAAATTTGGCCCAAACCACAGTGGGGTGAATCTCTGGTTCAGTACTGGCAAATGACGAAAAACCACAGTCGCTGCCACCGATGACATTTTCCCGGCCCACGATGTTTGCGTACCGAACTATTCGTTGTGCCACCAACTTTGGGTGCTCAACAAGGTTGGTTGAGTGAGATATTACGCCTGGGATCAAAATCTTTTCATCGGGCAGACTAACACCCTGCCAGACCTGCCACTCGTGTTCATGGGCGGGGTTGGCTCCTTCAAAAGAATAAGCCCCTGCATTGACTCGCAGCATAATATCTACTACATCCTCAAGTGCCATCTCGTGGACCCGGGGACCGATGTTGATACCGTAGCAGGTATGAAATCTAACTTGTTCTGGTGGGATGCCTCGAAGTGCGTGGTTTATAGCTTCTATTCGTACCTCCGCCCATCGGCGACAATCTTCCACAGTCAACTCTGGATTGGATACATAGTAAGTGAGCAAGCGGGGGTCATCAATCTGGAGCAGAAATCCAGCATCCACGATGGTTTGGTATTCTTCGTGCATCGCGTCGGCGATAGCGTACAAAAATTCTTCTGCGGTCTCGTAATGTTCGTTGCGCTGGCGGCCTTCTATATCCGCGGGAGATATCGCTGATATAAAAACCTCTTGGGGTTCAATTCCATCTAAGGCGTTGCTGAGAATAGTAATGTCATTTTGTACTGCTTTCTTTCCGATATACGAGACTGGCCCCGTGCAGACTGTCGTTGAACGCGGCGCAACAATGCCTGCTCTGGTTTTGGCATTCCATTCATAAAATTCTGGAAAGGCGCGGACTTCTCGAGAGTCCTGCCAAGGATTCTCGCCCCCCTCGGACTCGCGGGTCTCAAATCCGGACAGTCGTTCTTTAACGTAAGTTAGATAACTCGGTTTTCCTTGCTCCCCGTCGCAGATGATGTCCACTCCGGCTTCTATTTGACGTCGTGTGACGTCGTTTACTGCCGATTGAACTGCAGTGTCAAAGTCATCCTGTTTATAGGGTTCACCTTTTTCTTTAGCGAGCATTAGTTCTATTAGAGAAAGTGGTCGCGCCAAGCTGCCTGTATGAGTAGTCAATATGCGCTGCGTGCTGTGCTTCATGGATGTTCTCTCCCCAGAGTCGAATCTTTACAGCTTTGAAGCTGATTATATTCTCTAAAAAAGCATAAATTTGGCGTGGTGTCGGCCATTGTTCCGCAGGTTTTTGTTGTTTTCCGCCCCATAGTATTCTAAATACTAGGTCAGTTCTGATGTTTAAATTTGGTAATACCATATCAGTATTGGTGGAGTAAGGTGAGTGTGAAAGGTGAGTGTGAAAGGTGAGTGTGAAAAGTACACTATACTTGACAGCACTTACTCTATTCAGATTGGCCTTGACTCAGAATTGCGTGAGGGAGCTTTAAGGCAATCAGTGATAGGGAAGTGGAAACTTAGGATGGCCAACACTTTTTAACTGAAATTATTAGGAGGGCACAGGTATGAAAAATTGTTCGATGTTAAAGAAAACTTTGACGAGAATGTTAGGTGTCAGTGCCGCTTTTACGATGTTTATCGGGTTACCTTTGCAGACCGTATCTGCGGATACCATTGAATGGCGAATGAATAGTGTCTGGGTGCCAAGCCGACTTGAGGCTAAGGCTATGGATCTCTTTGCCAGTCGGATTAATGAGAAGGCCAGGGGTCGCTTGAATGTCACTGTCTATCACGGGGGTTCACTCGGCCTCAAGGATGTAGACGTACTCCGTTTACTGCCTGGTGGTGCGGCCGAGATGTGGATTATCTTTCCTAGTATCCTGGGACGTGATGCTCCGCAAATTGCCAACGTTTATCCAACAGGCTCTATTCTGAGGGCAGACGAGCATCCGCAGGTGATCCCAATTCTGGAGGAAATCTACACCGATTTCTTTACGGATGCGGGAGTTCAGGTCGTCGGTTTTCATCACAGTGGTGCTTTTCCTTTAGCGATCTTCTGCAAGGAGCCGGCGAAGAGTTTTGCTGACCTAAAGGGGAGGAAACTTCGTGTGTTTAATAAGGAAGTCATGACCTCCTTCAACTCGCTCGGCGCTTCGGCTCAGGTTATTCCACAGAATGAACTGTATGTAGCCCTGAACACGGGTGTTGTTGATTGCGCCCTTTACGCCTATTCATCTGGGAAGACGATTTCTATACAGGAAGTCACTCATTACGGCAGTGACTTCGTGCCATATGCGTCGGTGCCCAATGTTATTCTTGCTAACCAAGACGCATGGGATGCTCTCCCGGCCGATCTGAGGGCTGTTGTGTCTGAAGCTGCTGGATTCATTGGCGGTTGGAGCTTGGCGCAGGACACTCAAGTGCTCCAGGATGAGATCGCTCGGGAATTCGTGGAGAATCACGGATTCACAGTTCTTGAAGGGTTCTCTGATGAGGATCGCCAGGCATTCCGAAAGGCTGCACTTGACACTTGGTATAAGTTGGCTGTTAAAGGTGGCCCTGAGACAGTCAATAACGCCAATCGCTTGATGAAGAAGCTTGGCCTTACGCCACCAGAGTGATAGGTTGAACTACGATAAGCCTCCCCCTTCATCGAAGGGGGAGGTTTGTCGGTTGCTACGGGTTGTTATGCGAGATTTTTTTGTAAGGTTAGCTTAAATCTTCCATGTCAGAGCAGTCACCGCGCCGACAAGTGTCTCGACCAGTAGCGTGGATGTCTGCTATCGGTATGTATGCGAGCGCGGCCGCAGGAATACTACTAACCTTTTTTGTTGTTCTAAGCGCTATCATGCGCTATTTCATTGGAGCGCCCTTTCATTTTTCTGATGAATTGGTTGGCCTTCTGTTGGCCACCACATTTCTGTTGGCCTTGCCTAATGGATTAATCGATAACAGCCACCTGAGGATAACCATACTTGCCGATCGTCTGCCCCGGTTAGGTCGCATAATTGCTAAGACGGTGGCTAATTCAATCTTAGTTGTATTCGCTGCCGTATTTTTGTTCGAGTCCTACAATTACACAGCCGTTTCTTACAAATACAATTCAAGATCCGAAATGGCGGAGATCTTGCTTTATCCCTGGATGGGGCTGATGATGTTGGTGTCCGCGCTTATCATTTTGATCGTGGTCGACAACATTTTTCAGATTGTTCGCGAGTTGATTAGCCAGCGCGACTCTAAGTAAGCGCTAGAGGAACGATCGTTGGTCTGGATAATCATCGTCATCGCTCTCGCCATCACTATGGGGAGTGGGGCTCGATTGGGCGCTGCAATCGGTCTAACCGGTCTTATCATCTTACATTTTCAGGCGGGTGGCCTGACAATGTTGGCTGTGCCTGCGGTATGGAATGTTTTTAGCGATTACACATTAGCCGCAGTTCCAATGTTTGTCTATTTAGGAGAAATCCTACTGCGTGGTGGCGTTAGTGATCGGCTTTATTCGGCATTGTCACCATTGTTTTATCGATTGCCCGGCCGCTTAATGCAGACGAATGTTTGGGTGTGCATGCTGTTTGGCGCGGTTAGCGGCTCAAGTAGCGCCACGGCGGCAGCTGTTGGAGCTGTGGCGTATCCGGAGCTTGGACGTCGCGGCTACAACAAACCTCGGGTTCTAGGTTCTCTTGCTGGTGCGGGGGTACTTGGCCTGATGGTTCCGCCAAGCCTGTCATTGTTGATCTACGGCGCTATGATGGACGTGTCAGTAGGTAAGCTATTTCTTGCTGGAATTTTGCCAGCTTTAATGATCACGGCAATGTTCAGTCTTTATGTTGGGGTGTATGCGGTAGTTCACCCAGAGAGTGTGCCGGCCGAGACTTCGAAGCCAAGTTGGGGTGAGGTGTTCCGTGGTTTAGTCGATATATGGCCATTGCCGGTTTTGATCTTCGCAGTGTTGGGGACAATTTATAGCGGTCTCGCTACTGTCACTGAAGCGGCAGGTCTCGGGGTTGTGGTGGCAATTATCATGGGGTTCACTTGGGGCACGCTGACGGTCGGCAAACTTTGGGAAGCTATTATCTCGGGTAGTCGAATAGTTGCTGCAATCGTCTTTGTTATTCTAGGCACGCTCATTCTTGCCCAGGCAGTTGCTAACCAGGGTTTGCCCAGACAAGTTTTTGAAATGGTAAGTTCCGCTGGGCTATCAAAGTATGAGGTAATGCTTGTACTTACCCTCATCTATTTCTTCCTCGGTTGTTTTTTCGATGGCCTTTCGTTGATGATCATGACGCTTTCGATAGTTTTTCCGTTAATGATTTCGTTGGGGTTTGATCCAGTTTGGCTCGGTGTTATTATCACTCTGCTGATTGAGATCGGCGCCATTACTCCTCCCGTCGGCGTGAATCTTTATGTCTTGCTAGCCATTAGCCGTGATGAAGTCACTCTACCTGAAGCGGCAAAAGCTACAATTCCTTATTGGGGTATCTTGATATTAGCAATCGTAATTCTGACCGCATTCCCTGAAATCGCGCTTTATTTGACTCAATTCATATAAGTAATAACTTACTCTAAGGTGACCATATGACCTTACACCAAGACGCAATTATTTTTGATGGCCTTTTGGTATCAAACTGGAGTCGAGAAGTATTCGAGGCGATGCACGAAGGAGGCCTAACTGCAGCCAACTGTACCCATGCTCTTCCTTATTTACGTGCGGCTGATTCGTTCAAATCATTGGCGAATTGGAAGGGGTGGCTACAGCAACATGACGACATCCTTTTGCAGGTATATACAACTGAAGATATTCACCGCGCTAAACGCGAGAACAAAGTTGGTATTGTTCTTGGTTGGCAGGATACCACTCACTTTGACGATTATTTGCCTTTCGTTCAGGTTTTCAAAGAATTGGGCGTTGGTGTCGTGCAGCTCACATACAATACGGCGAATGCGGTTGGTTCTGGCTGCTGCGAGACCGACGATGGGGGCCTTACTGACTTCGGGCGAGAGCTTATCGTGGAAATGAACCGGGTCGGTATCGCTATCGACCTTAGTCACGTTGGATATCGTACCGCCGATGATGCGATCGATGCTTCAGAGAAGCCGGTCACCTATAGTCATATCAGTCCAAGCGCACGTTTTGAGCATTTTCGAAATAAGACGGACGAACAATTGCGGAAGTTGGCTGACAATGATGGCCATATGGGCGTTACTATGCACCCACCATTTCAACCAAAGGGCAACGACGCGACTCTAGACGACTTCATAGATTCAATCGAACACGTAATCAATGTTGCCGGCGAAGACCACGTTGGTATAGGCACCGACTTTGTGCAGGGCTATAGCGTAGACGGTGAAACATTTGAATACCTCTTGCGCGACAAAGGCCATGCTCGAAAATTAGCCGAAATAGATGAGTTGGGATATCCAGAGAACTTTTCGGGCATCCAAGACTTTCCGGAACTGACCAAAATAATGGAGCAAAGGGGTTGGCGTGAAAGTCGCATTCGCAAGGTGATGGGAGAGAACTGGGTTAGTTTTCTGAAGAAAGTATGGGGTAACTAAGTTTGCTATCCCCATGTCTGTGAGTAAGGGTCGTTCTCATCTATGTGAATTGCCTGTGGAGGTAATTGTCGATCCCGAGACAGGAATCTGGATGGTCGATGGGCAGCCGATGATTCTCCAACCACGGCACGCTTGGGTTGGCGCACATAAAACATTCGAGGAGACTTTTGGGTTAGAGGCCTATCGCAAAGCATTGTTTGACGCAACCTATGAGGCTGCGCGTATCTGGTGCGATCGAGAGGCTGCGACATTCGATATTAGTGGCGTGGCGATTTTCGATCACTATATGAAACGAATGGGCCAGAGGGGATTTGCACAAATATCGGTCGAGCACTTTAATCCCGAGGAGCTTTTTTCTGAACTGCGGGTGAGTCAGTCTGTGTACGTTGCCGAATATGGAGCGAGTACTGGCCGCAAGACTTGTTATATGTTTGAGGGTGCTTTTGCCGGCGGTATGGAATCAGCCTTTGCCTCTTTGGGTCATGAAGTTTCTTGTCGAGTAGAAGAGGTGCAGTGCGGTTCGGAGGGAGCTGAGCATTGCCGATTTGAAGTCACTGGCTCTTAGGGGCGTGATCGTTGCGAATAAAAAGAATTGTAATTTAGTTTTTTTGCAGATTTAGTGAAGTTGACCTGATCACGGAAGTTGTCTTCGGGATCTATTTCAACTTCAACAGAAGCGCTTGCCTTATCAGGCTAGCATTGTGTTCCCAAGTTGGTCACGCCCCTCTGCAACGGAACGCTAAGACAAATCCCGAAATCGCAAGAATATGATCGAATCAGACGAAGTATGGGGTGGCGTCAAGCTGAAGCCATTGCAGTCCGGTATTCAGGCACAAATTTTAGAGGTTAAGAAGGGCGAGTGTACGGTGCATTTCGTTGTGAACAATCTGGAAGCCTTCGTCTACCCCCATGCCAGGTCTAGCGAGAACCCAAGCGGGTCTGGCACCAAGAGCAACGTGAGCCACTGCTCGTGCTGATACATCTGTATCTGTACAAGAACCTCCGAGAATGGGCCGCACGCCGCCTGCCCAGCATTGTTGGATCGCCTCAACAGCCTTCGTTAGACAACCAAGATCGGGAGATTTGACGTTGACCATATCGGTTGCTTCGGCAGCGATAAAGGCTGCAATGTCCTCCGCTGTGTTAGCCCATTCATCGACAACAATGTTTGCTGCGCTGCCTATTCGTTTAAGTTCACTCCGGATAGCCGCGAAGTTGTCGATTTGAGCATCACGACTCTGGAGCAAAACGGGGGTCTCAACGCAAAGCGAATACGGTGAAGCAGTTTTGGCTAGAGATTCAATGTAGTGCGCGATTGCTTTTGCATCGTTTGAAAAAATTTGGCCAAGCATACCGTAGGTGTCAAAATGGATCTCTGGTTGGTAATCACTGGACGCGAAGCGTTTGATACGAGCAACAATCCAGTTTAAGTAGGTGGTCAAGTTTTCGCCTTTGTGTCCGATAAAATCTAACGTGTTTATAAGGCCGTGAGGTAGGACTGGGGCGCGTCTGGCAATTGCCTTATCTACAGAGGTATACCGGTCATCGCCACCTTGGATATAAATAGGAATAGGCTCGGTGATTAGCTGATGACCGCAAATATCGGCAACAATTTCGGCCGCTGTGCAGCGTTCTACTAATGCAGCTGCTTGCAGCAGGGCTTGAGACAGGCCGTACTCTGCTGCTATGCGGTGAAAATCTTCTCCCGGGGACGGGAGTGTCTCGACCCGCTGACACATTTCCTTCCACTCACTAATCTTCCAGCCTTTCAGTGCCCCAACGAAATCCTTTAGCAATGGAATCTGCCGGTTGTGAGTAAAGCGAGTGCGCCGACCGCCTGCTCCGGAATAGGCAACAGACAGGGCATCTCCAACGGCAACAGCACCATTATCAAGCACTAGAATCACGGATGCTGCTTCGGCTGGTTGTCGAATCTCGTCGAAGCCAGGAGTGACCGGTGAGCCCAAGTAGAACAGGCCGTCTTTCACGGCGCCTGACTCGATTGCCATTAGATCGTCGTTATAATATCCACCCCAGGCCGGAACCACATAGATTTTCTCGATATGCATCGTTTTATCCGTTATGTTGTCTTAAGACAGCTCGCCAGAAAATAATCTTGCGAGACCTTGCATGATTTGTGTTGATAATATTATTGCGATAGTTTATTAGATTATTGCCTATGAAATAAGGGCTGAATATTACGGTGAAGTGTGCTTTGTGCCTGTTTCTGTATTGTTTCCCTAAGAGAAGCTAATTGGGTGCTATGAATTACATTTGCAGTCTAACGGACGCGTGAACGAAAGACTTTAATGATTAATGCCAACAATGTATCTGATCGACTGTACCGACTCGTACTCCGGGGCTCGAGTCGTGAACGCGGACGTCAGCATGGCCGTCTCCTGGCTGAACCCATAGGTGTAGCTATTGATTTCTATCACCAGTTGTTTAGGCGCCATCTCGGTATCGACGTCACTGAGATTCGCCGTCGCGCAGGCCGTTACGTCGATCCATTAGCAGAAGCTTGTCCCGCGGTTCTAGAAGAAATGGAAGGAATTGCTGAGGGTGCCCGGCAGGAGTTATATGACATAGTAACGCTAACGGTGCGTTACGAAATTACTTTTGAGCATCTTCAGCTGGGTGAGTGTTCAAACATATTCGTCGGTCCACAACGCACAAATAATGGACACACGCTACTCGGAATGAATTGGGAGTGGCGCCCAGAAGTGATGGCGTTCCGTGCCGTGATCATGGCTCATTGTGATGATCAGCCGGATCACTTGGTGGTTACAGAGTGCGGCCAGCCAGGCAAGTATGGGCTGAACGAATACGGTATCGTAGCAATCGAGACTGGACTTGGTTGTAGTTCCAATCGCTCTATTGGGCGTGTCCCATTTGCTGCGCTGATTCGACAAGCGTTAATGGCAACCAGTTTGGATGGTGCCCGGGCGGCTATTCATGACAACCCACCGGAGGCCACGATCAATTTCTTCGTCGCGGATGATTTAGGCCGCGGCTGGTGTCTTGAGGCCACACCTAGGGGTGTGTTCGAGCGAGCTTTACAACCGGAAGACGTTTATTGGCACACTAACCATTGTCGATTGGTAGACGAAGCATGCGCCATGGAGGACAGTCTGATACGAGGAGAACGATGGAAGCGTCTTGTAAGTTCCCCCGATCTAATCGACCGCAAGCAGGTTGGCCAGTGGCTCGCTGATACTGAGAATGGAGATAACGCAATATGCAAAGTTCTGAACCCAGCGTTATCTGACAAGACAACTTGGCTAGAGACTTTAACTTCGATTGTGCTTAACGCGGATACACGGGAAATCTGGGTTAGTGATGGGCCCTCAGCTCAGCAACCCTATGAGCGATTTTGTCTTTATGAGCCGTTCGAGGATAACCAACAAGAAACTGCTCCATAGAGTGGGGCTAACCATTTGGGAACGATGAGAAGTAAATGGTCGGGGTGAGAGGATTTGAACCTCCGGCCCCTACCGTGTGAAGGCAGTTCTCTACCAAAACCAGCCCCTAAAACCCTTAACTTATCAGGTACTGACTCCACGCAAGTTGACCTGAAGGGACTGGAGAGGACAGGAGATGACTCCTTTTCATCTCAATTTCAGCTCACCCCCCGACCTCCTTTTCATAGAACAACGAATGCGAATATCTCACCCACACAGCGGTGGGATGTCTAAGGAATATCACTCTCATACACACATACGCTTGTGGATGCTTCTGCCAAACAAGAATATACGGCTAGTAATGGATTTAATGTTTAAGCACCACGACGAATGACATTGTGAACTTCAACAATCTCAGGTTCGCCGGGATTCACACCCATTTCTGACAATATTGGCTGGAGGCGAGCACCAAAAGCCTCTAGGTCTTCTTTTGAGTCGAATAGCACGGAGACTTTCATTTGATCTCCCGATCCGAAGCACACCTCAA
>JAZAGZ010000103.1:0-8911 GCA_036231525.1 Pseudomonadota bacterium
CACCTCACCCTCCCCTCTATCCGAATTCCGAGTGCATGATAAATAGACTTTTTTCGTGCGTGGGTTGACAGCAATATCTTCCGGTCGATCCATCGGCGTTGCACCTACGAGATCAGCAGCTTCCCGACATCGAAGCACGACGTCGCCCTGAGAACCGAAACCGTTTTTCAACGATAGGGCAGTATGTTCCCCCCAAACCATAGGCGCCCACTTACCACTACCATCCTCGCTAAAACAAGCCACATAGAGTGTTCCAGAATCTAATAAGTCCACGTTAGACTCTGGATTCTCAGGATCCATCACATCACGTGTTACGAATTTGTAGAGATACTCAAAAGCTTGGTCATCCCCCATGTACACAACGACCCGACCGTCCGGCGCAACCACCGTGGTCGCTCCCTCGTGCTTAAAGCGTCCCAAAGCAGTCCGCTTCTTAATGGGCTTCGACGCATCTTGCGGATCTAGCTCAACTATCCAACCAAATTTTAATGGTTCTTTTGGATTTAATGCCACGTTAAACCGAGGATCGGCGAATTCCCAACGAAACCGGCTTTCTAAGCCCCTGGGACGAAAACGATTGTAGGCCTGTTCAACACTAGAAGTGAGGCTAGCAGCCCTACGATTTCCAAAAAAATCGTCTATGCCCTCCTCAGCTGTCAAATAAGTACCCCAGGGAGTCATCCCCGCCGCACAGTTGTAGAAGGTCCCATTAACTCGGGTCCCCGTAACGTCCTGGCGCGTTTTCAGAAGATCATGCCCGCGAGCCGGCCCTGAAAGCTCCATAGGAGTATTCGCGGTAATACGTCGATTGAACGGCGAATCCAGTTTCAATTGCCAATTTGTAGCAGGTTGAAAGTGAGCGATACTCACACCGACAGTAGCCTGCATAAACTCTACACACTGAGGGTTTTTCCGAATGAAAGTTGAAGCCTCGCCCGCTCTCTGAGCAGCGCGATAACCTGGAAACAACAGTTCTGGATTAGGGTACTCATGATTGACACAGATCAAGAGTTCGCCATTACCAGTATCCAGTATCCCTATACCATCGCAGTTGTACCCGAACTGCCTTGTTTGATCTCGAGCTGCGGGCGATTTGAGAAGTTCACCATGCACAACCGCTTCTGAATCGAGAGTGGGTGTGTCAGAAAATAGCCTATCGCCCCAACGAAGCAATACGTCCGCACGATAGCCCTGCGGCACAATCAACGTATCCTCATAAGAAGGAGCCACCACCTGAAAACCCAGGCGCGCTCCACGCTGTTCTTGCTGCGCTAAAGAAGCACATCCCGGGGTTAGTGCTGACAGAATGGCAAGATCTGATCCGCGGGCTAATAACTCCCGTCGGCTTAGGCGACGATACCACAGAGAAATTGGTGTTGTGTTGTCTGCGGAATCCATAGAGACTCTAGGATAAACTCCCATTTAAAAGCTAAGACGGGGGTATGTTAGCCTATGCGCCCTGAAAACAAACCCATTACTACTTGAGCAATGAGATAGATCATATGGCAGATGAATTACCCGATACTGAAATTGAGATGGAGATTAACAATCTCTATCGAGAAGAGACCTACACAGATAGACGTGTAGGTACACTACAGATACTGACCCCTGTCAATGTAGATGGAACCACCGATAGCGCTCGCAAAACGAGCTATGTCGGACAAACTCAGATCTTGACGCCTGCCGGTGCGCTGCCACTTAACTTTGAGTTGGAAGCTAGCTCTCTCCAAGAAGCTATAGAAAAATTTGGGGAGAGTGCTAAAAATGCGTTGGCTGATGCTATGCAGCGGCTTGAAGAAATGCGACGGGAAGCAGCATCCTCAATCATAGTGCCAGGAGGAGAGACACCTGGCGGGGGACTACAAGTCCCGTAACAACACCCTTGGATACCGTGAAATCGCTACTAAAAGATCCATTATTACATTTTCTTGGGCTAGGGCTCGGCCTGCTTGTATTGTTTCAGCTAACCGGAAATGAGGGAGTACGGGAAAACGAGATATTTGTCGATAGAGAATCTCTCTTAACCTACTTGCAGTACCAATCTGTCGCTTTTGATCGGGAACAGTTCGAACTTTTCCTGGACGATATGACCTCGCGAGAAATCGAGGATCTGATTGAAGAAGCGGCTCGTGAAGAAATTCTCTACAGGGAAGCCCTAGCACTGGAACTTAACCGGGATGATTACATCATCCGCGGGCGGTTGGTCCAAAAGCTTAGGTATCTTTCTGAAGGTTTCGCTAATGACGACCTGACTCTGAACGAGAATGATCTGATAGCTTATTTCGAGAGAAATCGCAGTGCTTATGATATTGACCCTTACATCACCTTTACTCACGTCTTTTTTAACTCTGAGCGCCGAGGACGCGAGGAAGCTCTCCGATTAGCCGAAACAAAACTGCTAGAGTTAAATGCAGCCAGCGTATCTTTCGAAGAGGCTTCGGCCCATGGTGACCGCTTCCCGTACTTCATTAATTATGTGGAACGCCCGCCTCAGCTGATTGCAAGTCACTTAGGTGGAGATATATCGGAAATATTATTCCAACTTCCCGTAGATGACAGCGTATGGCATGGACCGTTCGAGTCAAGATTTGGTTCTCATCTAGTATTGATCACGAGTCAGGAACCAGCGCGGAGCCCCTCTTTTCAGGAGGTTCGAGATCGAGTCCAAACTGACGCTCAAGCCACACGAGCAAGGGAGCAAACTGAAGCCACCATACAAAACATCATGGATCAATATGATGTTGTGGTAAGTCCCGAGCTCACGAACCCCCAACAAGCCTTAGAATAATGAAGCCGTTCTTGGTCTTAGTTGGCTTATGGTTAACCTCCTTAGCACCAACGGCGCTCGGCCATGACCTCCGCCCCATCTTTATCGACATCACCCAAACGTCCACCGTCGAACTCGCACTTCGTTGGAAGGTACCGTCCTCGGTCCCGCGACCTCAACTGCCCCTAGTCTCCTTAACTGATGGTTGTCAACCTGCGAGTGATCTACGGGTGGTGTTAAGAGGTGATAGCTATCAGGGTGACCGCGTCTACCAGTGTGAGACAAGTCTAATCGGTGAGATATTGTCTTTGGATTTTCCGAGCTCGAACCCATCTTTAACTACTGTAATCCGGGTGCACACCTATGACGGACAGATTTTCTCAGGCCTTCTCCCGCCAGGGGAACTGAACTGGGAAATTCCTGAGGATCCGGGACGATGGGAGATTGCTCAAAACTATACAGAACTAGGATTGGAGCACATTTGGTTGGGCTGGGACCACCTAATGTTTGTAGCCTTGTTGGTGTTGATTGCTCGTACAGGACGGCGAACCTTAATCACTGTAACCGGCTTCACCTTAGCGCATTCACTCACCTTAGCTCTGTCCACTCTAGAGCTAATCTCTCTACCAATACCTGCAGTAGAAGCTGCCATTGCGCTAAGTATTGTTTTTGTTGCAACCGAGATCGCACGGGGAAATGAGAAAACGCTTACGTACCGTTATCCGGTTTTAGTGGCTAGTTCATTCGGCTTATTGCACGGATTTGGATTTGCTAGTGTACTTCGTGAGGTGGGACTACCTGCCACAGAATTACCCACCGCTTTATTATTTTTTAATGTGGGAGTTGAGATCGGACAAATCGTGTTCGTGCTGATTATCTTTGGAGTTGCCTATAGCGCACGAGTAGTCGGGCAACGTTCGAGCACCCACATTGGGGCGCTCAATCTATCTAATGCAAAAACGAGTGCGGTAACTGCCTACACCGTGGGCGCCGTGGCCAGTTTCTGGACGTTTGAGCGCATCCTAGCCTTCTGGACTTGAACAATTTAACTACGACGACGGATAGTATTCCTTCCTGGCAAGAAACACCGCCACCAAAGGCGGTAATGCCATTATCAAATGCTGAATCTCAGCGCCCAAACTCGGTGCAGCCAGTTCAATCATAAACGGTGCACCTACCCAGAATGGCGCATAAAAACCTAGCAGTAAAACCAACATGACCCACCAAATCACCGGGACACGAAGCGATTGCGGTAACCACAGCAACATTAACACTCCAATCATCGCACCGAAGTCCCCAAATACTTCTCGAAAGAAGTGATGCCAACTGTGACTCAACGCAAGTGGACTCTCTGGTGTCAACAAAAACAGGTCGCTTCCTATATGAGACCAGGTAAAGTAAATGCTTCTCAAGCCCACAAAAAAACCGAAAATCACCAGAAACCTGGCAATATTCATACGAGTGAAGTATTGCTGCATGACTTGTCCCTTTCCTTTGCTGCTCAGCAGGCCCTAGTGACAGGTTGTCAATCTAAAAATAGAAATATATTTCTCTATCCCAAATATCATTCCTCTAAGATTTTTCGTCAGGCTCTAGAGAAGAAATGATCCTTGTATTAGGCCTCTGAACTGCACATATTATACCGCCAATCACCAAACATCCTCCGACAACATGGTACCCAAATAAGCGCTCTCCAAGAAAAAAGATAGCAAAGCATGCACCAAAAACTGGAATAAGATTTAGAAAGATAGCTGCTCGATTTGCTCCCACGGATCGAATCGCGGCATTCCAGAGATACACCGCAAGAACCGTGGAACCGATCCCAAGATACCCAACTGCACTCAATGTCACCGCCGTCCACTGAAATGATCTGATATAAAGTTCTTCAGCTAGATATAACGGTAACCCAAATACTACCCCTGTACACGCAATCAGAAAGAGCAGAATCTCTGGACTCGGCAAGTGAGTTGCCCGATGTAACTCTACGCTATACAAAGACCAGCAAATCACAGCGCCGAGCATCACTAGATCTCCTATATTGATGTCCATCTGAAAGAGAACATCAAGACTTGCCTGAGAGATCATGATAATGATCCCGAGAAATGCTGACAAAATCCCTAAAGTTTGTACTAGCGAAAGCCGCTCACGTACAAAAAGAAGCGCGACTAACGCGGTTGTAGCTGGTTGGGTACCGTTGATAACCGTTGCGTTAATCGCGGTTGTATAGTTGACCGCAACTACTGATAACGTCGTACCCGCTGCCATGCATCCGCAAATCCAGTATACGGAACGCCGTACCTGTTGTTTTAATGGCAACTCTTGGTAGAGCTTCCGCACCACAAAGGGAAACAACACGAGCAAAGCTATAACCCAACGCCAAAACGTCAGCGCAAACGGTGGAGCAAGTTCGTGGACTCCTCGGGCCACAACGAGTGCTCCTCCCCAGAGTGCCATATTAAATACTAAAACAACGTATGCAGTAGGATGGGAAATCATTCGTAAGGCGTTAGATTTACACAGAAGAGCAACGCATCCTGCCACGATTACGGAAGAACGGAAAGACCCAAAAACCTCGCACAAACTCAGCAAATCAGCGAAAATCTAAAACGTTGCCGTAAATTCAAATTTTTAATTATTTGCCGGATCTACTGATGGAAAGAATAGGTACCACTGAATATCGGTAGCTCCAGCGTTTTAACACACAGCAAAAGCATTAGGTTCCAGTAAGGAATGGGAAATACTGACAGTTTGTGGAACTTCTCGGTCACCATCTACCGACGACCAGGTGTTCCTAACGCCTGTTTATCTCTCCAGGATCGCTTAGGCCTTGATGTTAACGTCTTGTTGTTCTGTTGCTGGTTTGGTTGCACGCGCGGACCTCTAGATGGCCAGACGTTTAACGACGCCCTGGGGTTTTCAAGACCCTGGGCAGAGGAAGTCGTTCATCCACTCCGCGCTGCGAGAACATGGATGAAAGCCAATAACTGTACACAGCCTGTGTCCCAAAAATTACTGCGAGAAAAAATAAAAACCGTAGAACTCGAGGCTGAACACTTACAACAGGATTTTCTTGAAAGCCTCTCCTCAACAAAACCTGCTAAATTTTTAGAGCCTGAACTACAACTCAAGAATACAGCCTCGAATCTCCAACGCTATCTGAAACACTGCAATGTGCACCTTGATGATCCATCTCTATCCGAGCTTACTCACATCGTGACCGCGGCTATAACCAATATCGAAAAAACAGTCATTCTCAAAACTTTTGATATCTCTTTTCAGGACACCTAAGTGGATACCCCAGATTAAGTATTTATTTTCCTAATTTCTCAACTTACTGGTCTTTACGTCCCACCAACTCATCCGAGGCAGGTGTTGAACAAAAGTATCGGCTCGCTCCACAGACTATAATCCTTAATGTTCTCTCAAAAATTAATGAAGTTGGAAGCTAGACCGATAACCGGAAAAGTCAACAAGTTAGCGCCGGGCGTGCGTCGGCTGCTGGCACCCAATCCCGGTGTAATGACAGGATCTGGGACAAATACGTATCTGTTAGGTGAAAACGAGGTTGCCGTGGTCGATCCGGGGCCAGCCATTCCAGAACATATTGACGCTATTCAGGAAAATGCTCCTGCACCGATTCGTTGGATCCTTGTGACCCACACGCATCTTGATCATTCACCGGCAGCTCTCCCACTCGCGAAAATGACGGGTGCCGAATTACTTGGTCAAAAACCTCCGCCCGGACCACACCAAGATCAGACATTTACACCAGACCGGGAGCTTAACGATGGCGACAGACTGGAGTCACCAGAGTTCGCAATTTGTGCAATTCATACTCCCGGACATGCTTCCAACCATCTGTGTTATCTACACGAGGGTCTGACTTGGATATTTACCGGCGATCACGTAATGAATGGTTCAACTGTGGTGATCAATCCCCCGGACGGACGGATGGATCACTATTTGACATCATTGAGTCGTGTGAAAGACCTAATCCCAGAAAAGCTCGCGCCTGGACACGGAGACCTCCTCCACGACCCTGCAAAAGCTCTTGATTACATAATTACTCATCGTCTAGAACGTGAGGCGAGGGTCGTATCAGTTCTTAAATCCAGTGGTGGCAGTTCTCTCAGCGAACTAGTAAAAAAAATCTACGATGATGTAGATGTGCGCATGCACGCGCTGGCTGAACGCTCACTGCTAGCTCATCTCATTAAACTTGGCGAAGATAAAGTCGCACGAGAGGACAACGGGCAATGGTATTCGGCAAAGGATTGGTAATGAAAGTAATTCAATCTGCACTTCCAGAAACTATACTCATATCGCTGCTTTCAGCGGCATGCACATATGCTCAGACGCCAGAAATGCTTCGAACTGAGGCTATAAACATCCACGCCGAAGTCATCACCATAGATAGCCACGATGATATTCCCTTGAATTTCGCGACTGAAACCGTCGATCCATTGAATGCTATGCGGCAGGTCAACCTAGAGAATATGAGGATCGGTGGACTTGATGCGGCCTTCTTCATCGTATACGTCGGACAGACTGAACGCACGTTAGCAAACTATGAGCAAGCCCAAGCCGATGCAATGACGAAATTTAATGCTATCCATCGTATGACCAGCGAGATGTATCCAGAGTTGATAGAACTTGCGTACTCGGCGGACGATGTCGAACGCATTCACGACTCCGGAAAACTTATCGCCGCCATCGGTATCGAGAACGGCTATGTGATCGGCACTGATCTATCGCTACTAGAACAATATTATGAGTTCGGAGCACGCTATATGACGCTCGCCCACAGTGGCCATAACGATATCGCAGACTCCGCTCAACCGCGCCCCGAACTCGGCGACGAAGAATCAGAGCACTACGGCATAAGCGAATTCGGAGAACGGGTGATCGCCGAGATGAACCGACTCGGAATCATGGTTGACGTCTCTCACATCTCCAAGCAGGCAGCGCTCGATGCCATTCGCCTGTCTAACGCGCCAGTAATCGCATCGCACTCCAATACGCGGGCGCTTACCGACCACTACCGCAACATGGATGACGAGACGCTCTTGGCTCTCGGGGAAAGCGGCGGGGTCATGCAGGCAACCGCTCTCTCCGCTTTTCTCAAAAGACTGAGCCCTCAACAACGGGAACAGATGGGCGAAATTCTGAACGACTACGGCATCGAACGTCTCAGCGCATGGTGGGACCTTACGGAACAACAGCGCGAGGAGATCAAGTTACGACTGTCCGAGATCGGTTACGCTAACGTAAGCGATTTCATCGACCATGTGGACTACGCCGTCAACTTGATTGGTATCGATCACGTCGGCTTAAGTTCCGACTTCGATGGTGGCGGCGGTATCGTGGGGTGGTTCGATGCCGGAGAGACAGTGAACGTGACGTTGGAACTCGTGCGCCGTGGCTATACCGAAGAGGAAATCCGAAAACTTTGGGGTGGCAATCTCTTGCGGGTCTGGCGTGACGTCGAGCGCATCGCCGCCGAGACGCCCTAGGGGACAGTTCCCCTATAGAACCTGCCCGTTTTCAAAGTCAGGAAGGTTAGGAGATTAGTCTAATCCAATATATAACTCTTTTCCCACAAGCGCTTCGACAGTTTAGAGGTCGGAGAACCTGCCACCACTGGTACCCAACTCTTCCAACAGCTTTGGTATTTCCCAGTACATTTCCCCAAAACGCTCACGGAACTCACACACTACCTCATACACGCGCTGTACACCTATCTCATCAGCATAGTGCATTGGCCCCCCACGATACCGTGGAAAGCCATAACCGTTAGCCCAGACAACATCAATGTCGGCAGAACGCAGGGAAATCCCTTCCTCTAGTATTCGCGCACCTTCGATAATCAGAGCAAAGATACATCGCTGGAGGATCTCCTCAGCATCAATCTCTCTCTGCTCGACCCCCAACAATTCAGCCTCGCGAACAATCATTGTCTGCACTTCCGAATCAGGGATAGGCACCCGTGACCCCGGCTCGTAGAGGTAGATACCTTTACTGGTCTTCTGCCCAAATCGTCCTGCTTCAGCCAACAGATCCCCAATGCGATAGAAACGAGGATCATCAGGTAGATCGGTTCTCTCTTGGCGAACCTTATAACCAACATCGAGCCCGGCAAGATCA
>JAZAGZ010000104.1:0-9723 GCA_036231525.1 Pseudomonadota bacterium
CGACCATCCATCCAGAATTCACGCAGTGTCCGGCCCTGCTGCAGAAGTTGCAGCACCCTGCCATCGATGTGGATGAATTCAAATGTTCGTGGAGAGGTATCTTCCATTACACGAGGAAAACCGAGAGGATTACATGCGAAGGTGGGATCATTTGAAAGCGCGGGATCATCTACGGCCGGCACACGGGGATCAGCGCTGCGGGTCGGGATATGTGTCAGGTACTTCGCTTCACCTTCAGGTGTTAAGGATGGCCTATCCAGGCCGAAGGGAACACCTATCGGAATTCCGCCGGGGCGGAATCTTACCTGACCTCCATATTGGTACCAGATACCTGAGAAATCATGAGGATCAAAATCTGTGGTCGTACTGTTCTGGGCCAATCCGCTAAGCGGTTGGATACAGAGGAGCATGAGCAGTGGCAACATCCGCTGATTTAGCATGCCGAAATCTCCTGGGGCTTACTCCAGCACCCCCAGTGCATATTGAAGCGTGCCTTCTCCGTCGACCCTCTCCCGGAAACTCTCAATAAATATTTTGCCGACAATTTCATTGTTGGGATTCACGACGAACACACCAGGGTGAGGGATACCATAAGCTGGTTCACCCGGTTCGTATTGCTCATTGAGAATGCCAAGCGCGTTCATCGTGCTGGCATCGATATCCGAGATGAATGGATAAGTGATGTTGCCTGCATTGACAAACGCCTGTTGTAGCTCTGGTGCATCGTAGGTTACGACAACGATGCCAACCCCTGCCTGTTCGTAAGCATCAACGTGTTCCTGCAGCTGCCCGAGCTGCGCTCTACAGAAAGGTCACCAGTCAGCAGAGCGTACGGCGAAAAATATCAAACCTTTGTCCCCGTGAAACCCATCGATGCTAGTAATTTCTTCCCCTTCATAACGTGCGCGTATCATCGGGAATTGCATGCCTACGGGAACGCCTGGATCGAAGTCATCGGTATCTTCGTTTAGGAACATATTTTCTAAATTTGGCCCCATTCCTTGCGCGAGGAGTGGGCTGCTAAAGGTAAACATGCACCCCACAACGACCGCGAAACCAGTTGTCAAAAAGTTGGGTAATTTTCTCATTAACCATTTCCTCAGATTTTGATCGCTATCGGGTTAGGTGATGTACATGTGCATTGTTGCGCGAATGGGCGGACCTGGCAACTGAGCAATACCTGTATGCCTATGCATTCGATGGAGCTCTTTTGCCTTCTGAGACCCTGAGCCCAAATGCAGATCGTGTGAGATCCTTGTCCGCATTTCAATGTAGTTTCTGTTAACGTGGTTGGACATTTTCTCTGAAGGGACCCCGTCCATGGGCAGACCAGGACCACAAACCCACGCAAAACGCATGCGTGAGCAGGCGAAAAAGGAAAAGCGCAGGGCTAAGGAAGAAAAGAAGGCTCTGCGGAAGGCTGAGAAACAGGCCGCTCTGAACCCTGAGGAACCTGCCGAGGTGGAATCTAGCGAAGTGGAATCTAACGAAGTGGTGACGGAAACGAACCAGTCAACGAGTTGATTATTCACCTAGAATTGGGTTCAGAAAGTTTGCGTTTAGCAGGAATATGCCGCAGTATCGCCGCGCGATCTACGTTTTGGCCTGACTTTTAGCTATCCGCCCGAGCCTCGGGCGTTCGATTCAAGACATCCACGACGACCAGGTTGTTCGTTAGTCGCGCACGATATTCGCGCGACCTAGTTAATTAGAGGAGGCCAAAATATGCCTACAGGAACTGTTAAATTTTTCAATGCCGCCAAAGGTTTCGGATTTATCCAGCGAGAAGATGGTGAAAAGGACGTTTTCGTCCATATAAGTGCTGTGCAGGGAGCCGGCTTGGATACGCTGAGTGAGGGCCAGAGAGTCAGCTTTGAGATTATCGAAGAGCGTGGCAAACCAGCAGCCAGCAATCTGAAGGCGGAATAAGAACTCGCACTATGCACTATGCCCGACTCAGTCGGGCGTAGTGTCTTTTAGCGGAGTAGAGGATTGATGGATGGGCGGGGGCTACTCGTCCGGTGAGCTAAGTATTTCCATCACCTCTACAACCCTATCTTCTTGGGCCGATTTCACGCCCGCACAAATTACCGCGAGAGACTCCGTGGCTCGCAGGCCACCGATTTCTGGTGTTGCCTCGCCCCGAATGCAGCCCGCAAACTCTTCTAGCTCGTCAACAATGGTGTCATTTTTCTCACAGGCGATTTCTTTTACGTCTGTGTTTCCTCGTGTGAGGTGTCTGAGTCCTCCAAAGAGATCGTAGTACGCGCTTGCTTCTTTCCCGTACACATTCACCATATAGTACTCAGAAGCTGAGGCGTAGCTTGCCGTTAGGTTGGAAATAGCACCATTCTCGTGTTCCAGGATTAGATTAGCGATGTCTGGATTGTCTCCAGGCAGAACGAGTTGTGTAGATATAGCCGAGACACGCTTTACAGGGCCCATGAGCATTTCGAGCACATCCGTGTAATGGATTCCAATCTGTAGCATCACACCTCCAGGCATGCCAGTGGATTGGTAGCGCCAGGAGCTAAGGTCAATCTTACCGAGTCGATCTCGACTAATATTGGCCTCTGCTTGTACCAATTTACCGAATCGGCCTGCACCGATCTCTTCTTTTATCCAGCGGAAATGATTCTCCCGTCTGCGTTGATAACCGATGGCAAGGATCACCCCATAGTCGGCACACACTTGTGTAATTTTCTTTCCATCCGCGATCGTATTCGCAATGGGTTTGTCGAGAAATACATGCTTGCCTGCTTCGGCCGCCTGCTGCACAGTTTCAAGATGAACCTCATTCGGGGTTGTGTTAATGATGCCCTGGATAGATTCATCAGCAAGGAGTTCTTCGTAGGTTGAGGCGGCCTTACAATTGTATTTTTCTGCGAAAGCTTCCCGCTTACTATCGGATCGTGTGTAACAGGCAGCGATATCTATCGAAGGTGTCCGTTTTATAGCGTCGGCTAGGACGTCTGACCACCATCCCATGCCTAGCGCTCCGACGCGAACGGGTTCCGTACTCATCAAAAAATGCTCCGTCTGGACGTAGTTACCATTATGTTCCTGCTTCTTTGTTTTGCATTCTACGTGTACTTTGAATGGACCAGACAACTGAAACTACTGAGAGGCTGAGAAACAGTGCGCTGAAGGGTGAGGTGAAAAACACTGAAATATCACCCTGGGATCCTGTTAGCGCGATGCGTAGATTTTCTTCCAGTTGTTGACCCAGCACTAGCGCTAGCAACAATGGCACAACTGGCATGTCGAGCCACTTCATAGCAAGCCCGAGTAGCCCAAAGCAGAACATCACGTAGACATCGAAGAAAGAATTTCGTAATGCGTACGATCCAACAACGCAGAGGATGGCAATCGCAGGCATGAGAATTGTACGGGGGGCTGCGGCTAGCTTGACCAGAAGTCGTAGCCCAGCCAAAGCAATAACCAGATTAAAAATGTTTGCCCAAAAGAATGAGAATATGACGCTATAGGCAAAATCCGCATGTTCTATAAATAGAAGTGGTCCCGGTGCTAGGCCATGGATTAATAGAGCCCCTATGAGTACCGCGGTTACCGGGTCCCCTGGAATTCCTAACGTCATCATGGGGATCAGGGCGCCACCCGTAACCGCGTTGTTAGCCGATTCCGGGGCCGCAATGCCCTCAATGGCTCCCTTGCCGAACTCGTCCGAGCTCTGAGTAGTCTTACGGGCATAGTCGTAGCTAATGAAAGCTGCGATTGGGCCGCCAGCACCTGGCAACATACCGAGGAAAGAACCCGCAATTGAACCGATAGTTACCGGTAGACGCATTCGGCGTAGATCAGGCAATGTGGGTAAGAGACTCTTGAAAGGGATGGACGGTGTGCGTACCGCACTGGCGATTGTTTTCTTTCCAAGGTTTCCAATGAGTTGTGGGATGGCAAAAAGCCCGATCAATGCTGTCAGGAAATGAATACCCGAGAGGAGGTTTGTATCACCAAACGTGAAGCGTGCAGTGCCCATGACCGGATCCTGACCTATGGAAACAATTGCTAGTCCAATTACCGCCGACAAGAGTCCTTTGATCCATGATTGAGCAGCAAAGGAACAAATGATGGTGAGACCTAGGAACATTAAACTGAATAGATCTGGTGCTCGAAAACTGAGGGCTAGGTCGGCAAGGCTCGGTGAAATGAAGAATAGGCATAGGCAACTGAAAAGCCCTCCCGCGAAACTTGCGAGCATGGCGACCCCCAGTGCACGGCCAGTTTCGCCACGTGCTACTAGTGGATGGCCGTCCAGCGCGGTGGCTGCGGCCGAGGGCGTCCCGGGAATATTGAGCAGGATGGCAGAGAAGCTGCCTCCGAGCATACCGCCCACGTAAAGTCCGAGGAGCAATGCGATCGAGACGTTTGGATCGAGTACGAAAGTGAGAGGTAACAATATGATGATTCCCGAGGAAATTGTCATACCCGGGATCATGCCGACAACGATGCCGAGCAAGCAGCCGACCGCGGTAGCCATCAGACTAGAGGGCTGGATTGCTTGGAGAAACCCTTGTAAAACGTCTCCGGTCACCCCCATAAGCCCCGCGGCAGCAGGACCTGAAAACCTGCGGCAAAGAGGTAAAACAGAACAATCGGAATTATTATCGCTGTGAGTGCGATAAGAAGTTTATTTCTTTCGCCGTAGAGCCACGTGAGGCCTGCAAAAAACAATATACTGGCTACGATAAAGCCAAGTGTGGGCAGGAGTAGAAGATAGGCCGCAAATCCCACCAGTGCGAGCCAACTTTGAGTTGGTATATGGTATTCAATTACATCCGATTTCTTGCCCCCCCCGAGCAGTCCTCGGACGAGTAATGCGGTGGACAGTGCCAGCCATCCGGCTGTGATTAGCCAGGGGAGAAAGGCTGGGCCCGGTGTGCCAGGGAGGGTCCGATCCGGCAGGTCCGCGGTGAGAACACCATACCCAAGGCCGATCGCGAGCAACACTACCCCCGCGAGAACATTCCGTCGCACCATCATGTGAATAATGCTAGTTCAATTCTCGTCCGAAGACAGAAAGACCCGCATTTTCGATAATAGCTTTTACTTTGATGTCTTCGGTGGCCATGAGTGTCTCAAACTCTTCGGAAGACATCGTCTCTACCGTAAAACCCACTTCCTCGGCGAGCTGCATGAACGCCGTGGACATTGCTGCACGGGTCATGGCTTCGGCGAGCCGGGTCTTTACTTCCTCGGGCGTATCCTTAGGTACTGAGAGACCACGGAACACCTCGAACTCGGAGTCGATGCCGAGTTCCGTCGCGGTAGGTACGTCGGGGATTACGGCGTTTCTCTCCGTACTCAGGGTTGCTAAGAGCGTCAATCGGCCCGCTTTCACTAGGCTGATGGCACCAGTTAAGGGGGCGATCATGGCGTCCGCTTCGCCACTTAATACCGTTGTGTTGCGCCGACGGGTGCCGATGGGGAGGTGAATAACTTCACAGCCGATCGCATTTGCCAACGACAATGCGCCGAGATGGGTAGCGCTTCCCGTGCCTGAGTTAGCAATCTTGAATGTATTGGGGTTCGCAACACAATCAGCGATGAAGGACTCGAGGTCATTCCACGGCGCGTTGTTACCCACAGCGAGCACTATTGGTTGATACTCAACGCGTCCGATATGATCCAAAGCGTCGTATTCGAAGGGGACGTTACCAAGGTTGGTTATGGTGAGAATGGAAGTGGAATTCCAAGAGACCGTATAGCCATCCGGTTTAGCGTTATTCACGTAGGTATACGCTACTGCGCCACCCGCTCCAGGTCTATTAACTGGGACAACAGGGACGTTCAGGATATCACTCATTTCTTCAGCAATGAGCCTTCCCTCTATATCAGCGCCTCCACCTGCATCGAAAGGAATCACAAATTCGATAGCTCGTTCAGGGTAATCGGCAAATCCCGGAGGGATTGCCAAAATCAAACATAAAATGATTGACGACCGAAGTGTAGGCCCTGTCATTTTATCAAACGTCCGTCGTCGCACCGATGGCGTTCACGGCCGCCTCAGCAATACGTTGATCTTGTTCCCAGTCCCCACCGCTGACACCAATGCCACCAACACATTCCTGATCGAAAAATACCGGGTAGCCACCTTCCATTGCTGTCCATCGTTCAGGTCCTGCGGCCAGCGACAGTCCGATAGCATGAAGCATGTCAAGGCCTTGGCCTTGGGCTCCCTGGGTAGTAGTGATTCGCCGATTAGATGATGCACACACGGCTTTAGTTAACGAAGAGTGCACGGTGTGGAATCGCCCACCGTCCATTCTCTCGAGCAACAAAAGATGGCCTCCAGAATCAACTATTGCAACTGTAGCGGCAATGCCTAGCAAGTCCGCCTCGCCGATGGCCGCGCTCATCATGGATTTTGCACCCTGAGAAGTTAGTCTTTTCGAATTGGCAAAGTCCGCCATGTTTCCTCAGCGTTGGTTCTGACTACTGGGTCAGAG
This sequence comes from Pseudomonadota bacterium, assembly GCA_036231525.1. GTDB lineage: Bacteria > Pseudomonadota > Gammaproteobacteria > Steroidobacterales > Rariloculaceae > UBA6522. Next base: position 6,471 of record JAZAGZ010000104.1, read on the forward strand.
CTATTGGCCCGCCAGTCTTTTCCCAATGGTAGAGGGAAACAAGAGTTGTTGCCAGCTATGGGGAGTTTGGACTGAATCAATCCATTCCAACGTCTACATAGTGTGTCACAATACCGGAAATGACTGCGCTGGACTGTTGCTGCCAGCGAGATGTATGGGGAGATAATTATGAGAACGAAAGTATTTTTACGTTGGTCAGCAGCCACAGCCTTGGTTGCTTTTTTCTGTGCTGCGCATGCCCAGGAGGGCATAATTCCGAACCGCGGCGAACCTTTGGAAAACGTGACGACAGGCGGTCAGCCGGATGTGTCATCTCTCGAGTCGCTTGCAGATTCCGGTTATACAACGGTGATTGATCTTCGACGTCCCCAGGAGGAGAGAGGCATCGATGAGCAAGCAGAAGTTGAAGGGCTTGGCATGTCATACGTTTCAATACCGATAGATGGAGCTAACGGTGTTACCTATGAGAACGCTGAACTCCTTAATCAAATCTTGGGCCAAGCTCAGGGGCCAGTACTGATTCACTGTGGCAGCAGCAATCGGGCGGGCGCCCTATTGTCACTGAGCGAGAAACTCAATGGTGCTGATAATGAGACTGCATTATCTGTGGGTCGAGCTGGGGGTTTGACGCGTCTTGAATCGACGGTTCTGGAGAGATTGGAGAGCGGACCCTAAAGCAGGTGGAGTGGAAACCATCCTCTGGGGCGCGGTCATTCTGGCAGCCCCTTAGGTTTTATTACAGCTGAGGCGGTGTGCCCTTGGAATCCCTTCGAAAGGGGCTTGTTAATAGCCAGAGGGCCTGCCAGCTGTTGGACCCGCGATTGTCTTTGAGCCCTAATGTCATCGTTTCATGAGGCTCTTTAGGTGAGCCGCGAAAGGTCCCGAGTAATAGATCCCAGATAGGGAAAACAGGTCCATAGTTAGAGTCTGTCTCAAGCCGCCAGCTCGAATGATGAATTCGGTGCAGATCTGGTGTCACGATGATGTATTTGAGTATGCTGTCAATCGACGTAGGGAAGCGAACGTTAGAGTGTGAAAACACTACCACGACCGCATCGAATACTTCATATAGCATCAGTGCCCACGGCGTTAAACCAAATACCACAACCAGCGGAATTCCAATCAGTAAGTTCAAGATGAACTCAACGGGATGCACCCTTAGGGTGGTAGAGACATCCAGTTCTGTATCAAGATGATGAATACGATGGAAGCGCCACAGGAAAGGTACCTTATGATTGAGAATGTGTGTTCCCCAGGCGATGAATCCACGCAGGAAGAGAGTAGCGAGCACACTGATTTCTAGAGGGAGGCTTCGGAGATTCAATAAGCCCCACGGGTGAGCTTCTGCCCAGAAAGCTGCCGCTACGAAGGAGACTGGCAGGCTGGCGAACAGTGCCACATTCACGATGGTTAGACGCAGATTGCCTCCCCAACGTGCAAGGCTGTTTGGGGATCTAGCCCGGCGCGAAATCAGACGCTCAAGGAGCGCTAAGGCAATAAAAAATACAATAAAAACAGCAAGCTGTAGATTATCACCATATTGCTGGATCCATTCTGGAAAATTCATGTCGGCTACCGTTAGCCCTAAATGCCATACTTACACATTAGATTTTAAACAAGCGCGTGGCCGTTCAGGATCTGGTGCGGAGCGCCTGCACATCACTGCTGCTGGGTTCCTGGAAGATTCTCAGTCCGAACTCTCCGCATTGGGCTAGGATATGGTCAAAAACATCTGCCTGTACCTCCTCGTAGGCATTCCAGTCCGTAATATTGGTGAAGCAGTAGATCTCGATAGGGATCCCTGTTTGCCCAGGTTGGAGCTGGCGAACCAGAAGCGTCATGCTACGGTGGATTTTCGGATGATTTCTGAGGTAGTTCCAGATATATGCTCTGAAGGTACCTAAATTAGTCAGACGCCGAAGGTTAACGTTGGCGCTGCCCGTTTTTTCCAGTTCAGTATTATATTCGGCGAGCTCCTTTCTTTTACCTTCCACGTACTCGTGGAGCAATGTGAATTCTTTGAACCGTTGCACTTCCTCGTCTGTCAGGAAACGGACTGAGCTTAAATCGATATTGATGGAGCGTTTTATGCGTCGTCCACCAGACTCGGACATACCACGCCAATTTTTGTAGGACTCACTTATCAGACGATGAGTGGGGATCGTCGTGATGGTCTTATCCCAGTTCTGAACCGTTACAGTGTGTAATGCTACGTCGATGACGTCGCCATCTGCGTTGTATTGGGGCATTTCAATCCAGTCGCCGACTCTAACCATATTGAGGCTGGTAAGTTGGACGCTTGCTACCAGAGACATGATGGTGTCTTTGAAAATGAGCAAAATAATTGCTGTCATAGCTCCCAGACCGGTCAACAGTACGACTGGGGACCTATTCAAGAGAGCCGCTACGATAATGACGGCGCCGAGAACGTAGACAATAATTTTTGTTACCTGAACAAAGCCCTTGATAGGCCTTTCTTTAGCGATTGGATAAGTTGCGTAGATGGCGTTAGTTGCGGTCAGCAACGCGCCAATACTGAGAGTCACCATCAGGACGAGGTAAGCTAGCGCGAAATTTCTTATAAGCGCTGTGACGGTATCGTCGAGTTCTGGGACCCATTCAACGCCAAAATAGATAATGAGAGCTGGTACCGTCCGAGCAAGTCTTCCGAAAACGTTATGCTGGAACAGAGCGTCGTCCCATTGATGGGTAGTGCGCTGTGTTAATCCCAGCACGAATCTGATGAGTTGTCTTTTAACGACTAAATCCGCTGCGACACCTATGGTGCACAGAGCCACAAGTCCACCTAGGGTGCGTGCAAGCACCGGAAGCTCAATCCACCAGATAGAAAAACCTTCAAGTATGGTATTCAACACCAACACAGCCCCACTAAGAGTGTGTAGCAAGTGTAGCCGGGCTGAGTGGGGACTACGAGGGGTAGGGTGATTACGGACGGTAGGACACTGTCGAAAATTTTTGGGGGTACAATAAACCCGGAAAGACCACGTGTTTGGGGGGTGAGTCATGAGAGCGATTATTGTTTTACTGGTAGTTCTGATGGTTACTCCCTTTGCATCGGCCCACCACTCCGCCACAGCGTTCTTTGACCGTACAACCATGGCTGAGGTTGAGGGGACGGTTACCGATATTTTCTGGAGAAATCCTCATGTATTTTTGACGCTAGAAGTCGTCGGAGAAGATGGGGTGATCGAAAACTGGGAACTTGAAGCTGGTACTACAAACACTCTTATGC
>JAZAGZ010000105.1:0-7381 GCA_036231525.1 Pseudomonadota bacterium
CAGGCTGTAATAACCGATACAGAGGTTCGCAATGCTCAGCGCTTCGATAATCGTCGGCGGATAATAGCTTTCGTCGTAAATACATTTGTCAGAGACCGCGCGTAGATACTGAGGAATCGGAGTCTTCTCACGCGACTTAACCAGCAGGAACGCACCATTGCGGTCACAAAAATTCCTTACAGCACTTACAACATTGACATCATTCGCATCGCCCCAGGCCGCCCTGAAATGGTTGAATTGGCCATGCTTCACAACGTTGATCACACGTCGGGTACGGCTCGGCTCACCGAAGATTTTTCGAGGCCAAAAGGTGCTTCTCCCTGTGCCCTGCGGAAATGGTAGGAGAACGACGACCGGTTGGTCACTTGGAACTCCCCATCGGCGTCTCAAAGCCTTCCGGTCTATCAAGCGAACTGCTTCAGCTTCTGGGAATCCGACGTACCGACTTCGGGATTCAAGGTTCGCACGAAGTGTGGACACATCGCTTACACGCTCCACGCCTTCATAATGAGAGACTCCCCAGTCGAGCCACCAACGACTGTGGAGCGCCAGAAGGTCACATCCTTTCAGCTTCAGCGAAGGAGTTACAAAAATATCCGGCCCTGATTGCATGCATGTCCAGACGGGGTATCTTTTCGGAACGACTCCGGCCGTAGCATCTTGGAGCGGCGCGACCGACACAACAGCATCCTTGTCAGCATGTTCCAGTCGCTCCACAAGGTCAGCAGGGCCGTTGTAGCTTCGAATGTCGGGCTGACCGTGCTGGAATTTTGGTGTAGCGGCGACCTCAGGAAAAAGGTAACTCTTTGGACCAGTTGTCGGAAAGCTGTAATCGTGCCAGCACTCAACACTCCAACCAGATTTGAGAGCGCAGTCGATCACAGGACCCACAAGCCGATAATGCGACAGGCGCGTAATAACGAATGAAACTTTCATTAATCGTACGCGTTCTTATTAACGCCCTTGAATCAACAAACCCGCTGGATAAGCAAACTCAAAAGTTGCCAGCCAGGTCATACCTTCGGACGACTGCTGCCGAGTGCTCTACGTAATCTTTGAGCGTCAGAATCACTGCTTAATAATTGCCTCGACATTACTCCCCAACACTGTCAGGTTGTTCTGCTTTTCGACCAATCGTCGCGCATGCATCCCAATCCGCTCTCGATTGAGGGAATCTCGCATGAGTGTCTGAATGTCTTCGCACCATTCCGAGAGATTACCTGAGTGAATAAACCAGATGTGTTGACGATCGATGAATTCAGGCTCCCACAATCCAGAAGTCTTTGAAACCAACACCGGCTTCCCGCAGGCCATCGCCTGCAAGGTGACACTAGTTAAAGAGTGTAGGTCACCGGATTTAAACGGGACCACTACGACCGAGCTATCCTGGATAATCCGTCGGATCTCAACATCCGAAATTCGATTCGCTTTCCAATCTCCTTGTTTTATGGTGACGTTTGGGGGAACGTCCTCAGGCCGAATTCGATTCGTCACAAATACGAAGCGAAGGTGTGGGAGATGCCTTGCAATATCCTGCACAAGGTCAAAATCACGGCCGCGATCATTACCAATAAACAAAATATAGTCTGGGCGTGAACTGCCTCGATTCAAAGCAAGATTTGGTCGCCAAAAGTCTGTGTCTATGCATGAAACAGAAAAGCGCATTCTATTGGCGTACTCGGGAAACATCCGTTGCGCCATTTCATATTCTGAACGTTCAAAATATAGCGTCCCACTGCTTGCTTCGAGTAAATCACGGTAGACTCTCCGCCTTTTTCGATAGCGGCCAAAGACAAATCGATAATAGAGGCTTCTTGCAATGTCTCTGACTCGCGCCATCAAAGGCGAAGGGCGTACCTGAAGCTGCGTATGTAACAACATTCCAGTTGTCAACATAAACATTGGCGGCTTGACCATACCTTTTCGGATGAAGTGTGATATTCCAAGCCCGAGGCCATCGCCGCCTGCAATAATTCCATCGTAACGATTCAATATATCCAGCGAATCAACGAAGTGTTGACTGGTTGATGTGAAACCCGTCGCTTGTTGCAGTCGAACATTCTCTCGTAAAAGATTTACGTGGGCGGCTGAATTACGATCCGGTGATAGGTCCGTTAGCTCAAGAACATCGACCTCATACCCACGCGCCTGAAGGTAAGGGAACCCAAAAAGAAACTCCATCGGAGCTTCGTGACCCGCCTTAGCTTCGAGGAGTCGCGACCGGCGCCCTCCCATATATACAAAGAGAATCTTTACCATTACCCATCTCCTCTAGGACTCATTGCTCGCCATACACACTTTTCAGGCGATACCCGAGAAAAACTGATGCTGAGGAGAACGAACTCTTATTGCCGAGGCCGATCTAGTAACACCTCCGCCTAGGTCTACCACCACTCCAAAAGAGTTCAAGGTTGCAATTGTGTTGTTCTTGAGATGAGACGAGAAGCAACCCACCAGTATGTTGGGCTAAAGACTTGGCGCAGCGGGGCAACGCGCGCATAGTGCCCTGTCAACAACTATGAATCATTGCAGATACTGTTTTGTTCGACAGACCGAAAGTGTCTAGCAGCCAGTCGCGCCCTCCATTCTCAAAGTAATAACGCTCCGCCAGACCCAAGCGTTTAACTTGATTGTGCATGCCCAGGTCCGATATTCCTTCAAGAATGGCACTTCCGAAACCACCGGTGAGGCACTGTTCTTCCACGGTGATAATAGAATCGTACTTTTCAAGCAATGGTCTTAGACCTTCGAGGTTAATGGGCTTGTTACAGAAAAGATCGATTAACCCGATACTCTTGCCGCCACAAATCTCATCCCAATTCATCCACATCCTCTGTAAGACATAGCCGCAGGAGATGACCCCAATCCGTTCTCCTTTATGAATTTCGTGAACGCCCTGTTCAATTGGGACATCACCCTCGTAAATGCGTTCCATGCTATTACGATCTAGGCGCAACACCCGAAAAGCCGGCTTGTGATTAGTCAGCCTAGCAAGCGTCACTACGGTTGTGGTATCAGAGGGGGTGTACACTTCGCAGTTAACGATAGAGCGAAGGCAGGCCAGGTCTTCGGTAGCGTAATGAGTTGGGCCCGCATCTGCGTAGCCCAGGCCAAGCCCGACGGAGATAACTGTAACTGGAAGATTCATCTGTGCCAATGAACACTTTAACTGTTCCAAGCACCGCAATGTGATGAACGGCCCCATCGCATAGACATAGACCTTCTTACCAGAAAGCGCCATCCCGGCGGCCATGTCTATCATGTTCTGTTCAGAAATCCCGACGTGCAGAAATTGATCAGCGAGGTCTTCCCTAAATCGGTCCAAGGATGGCGCCCCGAAGTCTGCGCTCAAAAAGTAAATGTCTTTGTCGCGTCTCGCCAGATCGTAGAGTTCATCGATAAGCACATCTCTCTGAAATCTCATGGCGTCTCTCTTAGCTCTCGTCGGGTAAAATTAATCTCATCGTCCGTCATTCCCTGCCAATAATGCCATTCCGGACGATTTTCCATAATCGAGGAACCTTTTCCTTTTACAGTATTGGCGACGATCACCTTCGGCTTACCATTCGCGTTATTGGCCTGGTGGAAAGCATCGAGTAACTCTTCTATCGAATGGCCATCTATCGTATATGTATCCCACCCAAAGGCTCGCCATTTGTCCTCTACAGGCGATAGTCCTACTAGGTCTTCGGTATCTCCTAAAATAATGTTTCGATTTCGATCGATCACAAGAATCAAATTATCTAACTTATGATGAGATGCAAATAATGCCGTCTCCCAAACCGACCCTTCGTACATCTCGCCTTCACTGATGATGACAAAAGTCTTGGAAGCATTCCCGTCCTTCTTGTTAGAGTAGGCAAACCCTGCCCCTACTCCCTGACCATGAGCTAGTGACCCAGTCGTCACCTCAATCCCTGGAATAGTAATATTCCCAAAGATTCTTAGAATGCCTTCGCCAGAACCGTACTTCGTAAGTTCTTCTTTTGGAAAATATGCGATATCAGCAAGGATCGGATAAAGTCCCATAGTTGCATGTCCCTTACTGACGATAACTTTATCCCGCTCCGACCATTCAGGATCGCCATGCCTATATCTCAGCACGCCGCCATAGTACAGAACCGCAGTAATTTCAATCTGTGAGAAAACAGAACCTGGATGTCCTTGCTTAGCTCGCAAGAACATCTCGAATAGCTCTCGACGTAACCACGCAGATTTTTGTTTAAGCTGGAGATGCAAAGACATGATCGATCAAGCTAGAACGCCTTGGTTTACGGAGTTCGCTGAGCGCCTTGGTACTTCCGTTGACTTAGCCTCTTCTGTGATAGCAGAAGTGAAGCTAGATGATGCCCAGTTCAAGCGTCTCAGAGCCTCCTGCCTTCGGTATATTCATAAATGCCTTGATCAGCACGGCACTTCGGCTGACCAATCAACGCTCCTAAAGATGGCCGCCGCCAAACTCGCTAATCGCACACCCAACGGCATTCTATTGCCTAAGCAGGAAGTTGAAGCGGAGTTCAATAATCTGCATCGGGATGTTGCAGAATGGCTCAGCAGCTTAGGTGTCGACGATCTGGTCGATCAAGCGTTCTGCCCAATAACGTTGCGACTGGTAAAAGGTCTCCCTGACCCCGCAGAGGATTCCAGGCCCTATGCCAGTGTGAAACTCCACGCTGACGTTTGGGCGGGAGAACCCACTGATTCTGTAAACATACACATCCCGATCCTAGGAGATCTCGAACGCACGGGCGTACATTTCTTCGTCCCCCCAGACAATTTTGAAAAAGATTGGCTGAGACCTCTAAAGAGCTATAACGAGGGAATAGAATTGGAAGCACTGGTTCAGAAAATTCCTATCCAACTACGGTTTGGTTACGCTTACTTCGCCGACGCCACAGCACTCCACAAAACGATTAAAAGTAATGGTGGCGAGAGATTGATCCTTGAGTTTCGGTTCCGGCGAAAGGGGGATAAGCCAAACCCTGAGGCTGTCATCGATACTGACAGAGGTTCAAACTATATAAACCTTTACGAGTGGTATCAGTTAGGCACGACAAAATATATGCACTTCGAGGATACCTACGCTGACGCCAAGCGCCAGGTGTTCCGAAATAACCCATATAGCAAGACGCTCTATTCGGTAGTCAACAACCTAAGGCCATAGTTATGGTAACAAAATACTTGAACCCATTTTGGAGTGGGAAAAAAAGAAAATGGTGACTAGAGTCCATTCAATATGTCGCACAATTTAAGGATCTTCTGCCGTCTGAGCGTAGGGTAGTTTCCAATGTAGAATCCGAAAAAATGCACGTGTTCACAGTTCGGAAAGCTTTTCGCCAAATTTGGGCTCACTAGATTTCGTAAGTACGGCTGCCGGAGCTGATTCCCGCCACCTGATGTGCCCCTTCGAAATTCCACCCTATGCTTACGCAGCGCAGACATGACCCGCTTACAGAGACTCCGGTTTGCCTTCCTGAGCACTAAGGTCAACGCGTAGTTGCTACTGCCCTCTCGCTCAAAATCGGTCTGGTAGAGGGCGGGGTCAAGGTTGTCGAGAAACAGACTCATGTTCTGAGTTCTGATCCGATTGTTAGAATTAAGACGCCGAAGCTGCGCACGGCCAAGGACGGCACTTATTTCCGTTGGACGCACATTAAAAGCCGGGAAGGCAAAAATGAACTCAGGGTTGAGGTCAGGGTGTCTCGCCCGATACGCACGCTTCACTTTCTCTGACGAAGATTCCCGCACCATGCCGTGAGAGCGCAACATCCGCACAATGTCATATAGTCGGGGGTTATCCGTGCAAACCATGCCCCCCTCGATCGTGCTTAGATGGTGAGCGTAGTAGTAGGAAAAGTTGGACATCAGGCCGTATGTGCCGAGTTTTCGGCCACAGAACGTCGCACCATGCGATTCGCTCACGTCTTCGATCAGGGGAATTTTACAGCTGGCCAGCTCGTCGAGTAAGCGCTGCGTTAGTGCGTTGTAACCAAGAATGTGCGTGAGAAACACCGCTTTCGTGCGTTTTGTAATCTTGGAGATCACCTGAGCATCATGCAGACCCAGTGTTCGAGGATGAACATCAGCAAACACTGGCTTAAATCCGCATTGAAGAACCGCGGCAATGTCTGACACCCACGTGAGTGGCGGCACGATGACCTCGCCGAGGCCATGTGTTTCACGGAGGGCTGTAAGTGTCAGGAGATTAGCCGATGATCCAGAATTAACAAAAACACTGTACTTTACCCCCAACCACTTGGACCATTCCCGTTCAAAGGCACGCACTTGCTTCGAATGCGTGAGAATCGGTGCATCCTGCTTAAGAAACCTGATAACCGCGTCTAAATCAGACCGGCTGATGTTGTTCTCCATCAGCGGCCAGTTGAGTGCCATCAGAATGGTCCTACAGACTCGCCGGGATGCACCGCGCCTTTAGCTTCCCGTCTCCAATAGGCCAAGAGATCCGCCATGCTCTGCTCAAATGAGACCGTCGGCTTCCAATCTGTCGCTTGACTAAATTTTTCAACACTAGGAATCTGCAGTGTGACGTCCGCCGGACGTAGCAATTCGGGGTCACATCTAGTATTGACTGGCGCAGACGCCAACTCGATAAGCTTTCCCAAAAAGTCACCAACCGTCATGGTCGTTGTACCGCCGATGTTGTAGACCTCCCCCGGCTCACACTTTTCAACCGTTTCCCAGTAGGCCCGCATTGCGTCTCGGACATCAATCAAGGTTCGCACACTGTCTAAATTGCCATGACGCAGATCATTGGGCATCAGACCTGCCTCAATCCACGCAATCTGTTTCGCAAAGCTTGTTGCGAATAGATCGATCCGTCTTGGGTTCAGGTATGAAAACATGCGTGTCCGAATGATTTTCAATTTGTAGCTCATCCAATATGAGTGACCGAGGAGATCCTGAGTCGCTTTTGAAACCGCATACGGGCTGGCCGGTCGCATTGGGCACTCTTCCGTAATAGGTACATTCTTCGGGTCGACCTGCCCGTAGACTTCGGAGGTGCTACACAATTGAATAATCGGATCAATATCCGCCAAGCGGACAGCCTCAAAGAGATTGCTGGTGCCAAGTATGTTATTGGCCAACACCGCGTTGGCAGTGGTAAACGAGGCTCGGACATTTGCATAGGCCGCCAAATGGAAAATGACATCAGGCTGCACAGACCGCATAACCGCAACCACTGAGCTAAAATCCATCAGGTCTGCTTCGTGTAGACGAACACTCGCGCGGATGGCGGCCAGGTTGTCTGTGGAAGTGGTACTGTGCCACCGACAGATGCCATGCACCTCAGCTTCGGGGTGATGCTCCACGATGTACTCCGCTAGGTAACTTCCACCGGAGCCAGCGATGCCAGTAATCA
>JAZAGZ010000106.1:0-6533 GCA_036231525.1 Pseudomonadota bacterium
CAACCTAGCTGGCGGATGCTGCGGCACAACACCGAAACATATAAGAATGATTGCTGAGGCTGTCTCAAAGCACAAACCTAGGGCAACGCCTAATCTTCCGATAACCACGCGATTATCAGGACTAGAACCTCTTAAGGTTGGCCCAGACAGCCTATTTGTAAACGTCGGCGAGCGCACCAACGTCACAGGCTCTATCCAAGTTAAGAAGCTCATCGAAAAAGATGATTACGAACAGGCGCTAACCATTGCGCGGGATCAGGTCGAAAATGGCGCTCAGATCATCGACGTTAATATGGATGAGGGGATGCTAGATTCTGAAGCTGTCATGGATAAGTTCTTGAAGCTGATCGCTTCGGAACCCGATATTGCCCGCGTACCTATTATGATTGACTCCTCCAAATGGACCGTCATTCAAGCGGGTCTCAAGTGTCTGCAGGGTAAGGGTATTGTTAACTCCATTAGCCTGAAGGAAGGAGAAGAAACTTTTCTCGAACAAGCGCGTGAAATACTGCGCTACGGCGCCGCCGTGGTTGTGATGGCTTTCGACGAAAAGGGCCAAGCGGATACCGTCGAACGAAAATTCAAAATCTGCAAACGATCTTATAACTTACTGATAAACGAAGTCGGCTTCCCGCCTGAAGATATTATCTTTGATCCCAACATCTTTGCAGTCGCCACTGGAATTGACACACATAACGCATACGGCCTCGCATTTATCGATGCTACTCGCAAGATCAAAGCAGAACTACCGCATTCGTTAGTAAGTGGAGGTGTCAGTAATGTTTCTTTCTCTTTCCGTGGAAACAATATTGTTCGCGAAGCCATGCACTCTACCTTTCTTTATCATGCGATTTCCGCGGGTATGGACATGGGTATCGTCAATGCGGGGCAGCTCACCGTATATCAGGACATTCCAGAAGACCTTAAAGTCGCGACCGAAGACGTCATTCTTAACCGTCGAAATAACTCCACAGAAAGATTGGTCACTCTTGCGGAACAATGTCGCGGTAACAGTGAACAAAAAATAGAAAAAAAGACTTACGAGTGGCGAAGCTGGGCAGTGGAGAAAAGGCTTGAACACTCTTTAGTTCAGGGTATAGACACCTTTGTGATTGAGGATGCCGAAAAAGCACGTCTATCTGCGGAGCGGCCCTTAGACGTCATTGAGGGCCCCTTGATGGATGGAATGAATGTGGTCGGCGACCTCTTTGGTGCGGGCAAGATGTTTCTCCCACAGGTTGTGAAATCGGCTCGCGTTATGAAGAAGGCGGTTGCACACCTGGTTCCTTATATCGAGGAGGATAAAGCCGAGGCCGCAACAAAAGCTAAAATAGTAGTTGCTACGGTCAAAGGAGATGTCCACGACATTGGAAAAAATATTGTCGGGGTTGTACTCCAATGCAATAACTTCGAAGTAATAGACCTTGGCGTCATGGTGCCCGCAGAGAAAATTCTGAGCACTGCAAAAGATATCGGCGCAGATCTAATCGGTCTTTCAGGTTTGATAACACCTTCACTCGATGAGATGGTTCATACTGCCACTGAAATGCAACGTCAAGGGTTCTCCCTGCCATTGCTGATTGGTGGTGCAACTACCTCCCCTGCTCACACCAGCGTGAAGATAGACCCCACATACGAAGGACCCGTGGTTTACGTCAAAGACGCTTCTCGGTCCGTCAGTGTGGTGCAAACACTGATAGGTAAGAAGCGGGAAACCTTTTCAAAACAACTCGAGGAAGAACATTCGAAGCGTCGTGCTCGCCACCAGCAAAAACGAAGCCGTGGGCCAGAACTCGCACTGAATAAGGCCCGAGCCAACAAATTAACTTTAGATTGGGACGAGTACCAGCCACCGGCCCCCAAAACTCTCGGTTTAAAGATACTCAGCAACTACTCGCTCGAAACACTTGCCGAGTATATCGACTGGATGCCGTTTTTTAATGCCTGGGAGTTTCACGGTCGATTCCCGGAAATTCTGAACGACCCCATTGTCGGTGAGGCGAGTCAAACACTCTACTCCGATGCTCAACAATTGCTTCGGCAACTCATTAAGGAAAAATGGCTAACAGCATCTGGGGTAGTAGGATTTTTCCCTGCCAACTCCATAGGGGACGATATCGAAATCTATACGAGCAAGAACCGCAAAAATGTTCGAACACGCCTGCATCACCTGCGACAACAACGGCATAAGCGTGCAGACCTCCACAATGATTGTCTCGCAGATTTTGTGGCTCCAAGAGATATTGGCGTTGCGGACTATATAGGCGGATTCGCCGTCACAGCAGGAATAGGGCTAGACACTCATGTAACACGCTTTGAGGCACAGCACGACGACTATAGCGCTATCATTTTAAAAGCATTAGCTGACCGACTTGCCGAGGCGTTCGCCGAACGACTCCATGAGCAGGTGCGGACAGAGTATTGGGGTTACGCCGCACGCGAGCAATTGGATAATAGAGCGCTCATCGCAGAGGAATATCGGGGTATTCGGCCAGCACCAGGCTACCCCGCCTGCCCCGATCACACCGAGAAAAGCACACTTTGGGAGCTACTAGATGTGGAAAAGAATGCTGGCATCCAACTTACTGAAACATTTGCGATGCTTCCGACTGCCGCTGTCAGTGGTTGGTACTTCTCCCACCCCAAATCTAGATACTTTTCTGTGGGCAAAATCGATCGCGATCAGGTTAAGGACTACGCGGTAAGAAAAGGCTGGACAGTAGCAGAGGCAGAACGTTGGCTTTCACCAAATCTGGGCTATCAAACCTCAGCGTAATCGATTGAGAATGGTTTTTTGCTCTAAAAAGCGCAAGCCGGAAAACCACTGTTATGCTTGGCAATCCAGACACTCGGGATCTATTTTTAACGCAACGTCCCGCCATTCCCCCCGCTTCCCATCCCAAAGGTGCAACCGATTGTGAAGCGCGGAATCCAACCCTAACAGTAACTTCAACGCCTCCATTGCCATAAGCGTACCAATCACCCCTGGTACCGGCGCCACAACGCCGGCACCTTGGCAATTCCCAAGCCACTCATCTTCGTCACAGTAGAGACAGCGATAACATGGTCCGGTTCCCATGTTTGAAAATACGGATAGTTGACCTTCAAAGCGTACGGCAGCACCTGTTACGAGCGGTACACGCGCCTTTACTGCCGCACGATTTACGGCTAATCGAGTAGCAAAATTATCAGTTCCGTCAAGTACTATGGACACCGATTCAATATGTGAAAGAAGCTCCTCTGGACTTAGTCTCTCGCTGAGACAGCTTATTCGGGTATCAGGGTTCATGAGGTTTAGCCGTTTCCGTGCAGCGTCTACTTTTAACTTACCGACATCGCGAGATTCATAAAGAATTTGGCGCGATAAGTTAGTTTCATCCACGCGATCAAAGTCGTTCAAAATCAGCGTGCCTACTCCGCTCCCAACCAAATATTGTGCAGCCGAGCACCCTAGCCCCCCCAACCCCACAATAAGTACGCGTCCCTTGCCTATTCGCGCCTGCCCCTCCTGACCTATCTCTGGTAACACTTCATGTCGAGCATAGCGACTAGAGGTCACGCAACTCTCCCTAGGGTGACTCGGTCATGGCCAGCTAAATCTTGATGCGTCTCTATCGATCGGAACCCATTAGCTCGCAGTAATTTTGAAACGGTAAGTTTCTGATCGTAACCGTGCTCCAACAAGAGAGTGCCGCCCGGCACCAACGCTTGCGGTGCACCAGCAATAATTTCACGGAGCGAAGCGAGCCCGTCCATCCCTCCATCTAGGGCCTCATGCGGCTCATGTCGAAGATCTCCATCAAGCAGACGTGGGTCCTCTCGACCAACGTATGGTGGATTGCTAACAATGAATCCAAACTGTTGTTCGCCCAGCGCTTTAAACCAGCTTGAAAAGATCCACTCGATCTCGAGACCCAATCGGGATCCATTTTTTGAAGCAATACTCAGAGCAGCTTCGCTCGCATCTACTGCAACAACGCTGGCATTAGGCCTTTGTTGTTTAATGGCTAACGCGATAGCCCCACATCCAGTGCCAAGATCTAAAACCTTAGCCACTCCCATCGGGGCTATATGCCTGAGTAATTGGTCAACCAGTATTTCAGTCTCAGGCCGGGGAACTAGAGTATCCGACGAAACCTGCAAATTCATTGAATAGAACTCCTTATGACCCGTCAGGTAGGCCAATGGAATACCTTTTGCCCGTCTATACATTAGTGTCCGAAACTCCTTTGCAAGCTTCCTTGATATCGCGCGCTCAGGGAACGCCATCACGGCACTTCTAGACCGATGTGTGAGAGCAGCCATCAAGACCTCTGCATCCAGCCTTGGACTCATGCTGTTTGATGCAAGCAGACGCACACCCCAATCAAGCAACCCACCAGTATTTACAGGGTCTAGTTGTACGTGCTCAGAAATCATGGCGAATCTTACGAAGAAACCTCTGCAAGCCGTTCAGCCTGATGCTCACGGGTCAGTGGATCAACAAGCTGATCCAGACTCCCCTCCAAAATCTCACTCAGCTTGTGGAGAGTGAGATTAATACGATGATCTGCTACTCGGTGCTCCGGAAAGTTATATGTGCGAATACGTTCGGATCGATCACCAGATCCAACGAGGTTACGACGACGTTCAGCAGTTTCGTTTTGTTGACGTGTAACCTCTGCATCTCTTAACCGCGCATGCAGCAAGGACATGGCCCTCGCACGATTCTTGTGCTGCGAACGCTCATCTTGACACTCCACTACGATGCCCGTAGGCAGATGCGTCAGACGAACTGCTGAATCGGTTTTGTTGACATGCTGTCCACCTGCACCGGAAGCACGATAAGTATCAACACGCAGATCAGCAGAATCAATATTTACATCCCCTACGTCCTCCGGTTCTGGCAACACCGCCACCGTGCATGCCGATGTATGAATGCGCCCCTGAGATTCCGTCTCGGGAACCCGCTGGACCCTATGAGCGCCCGATTCGAACTTCAACTTTGCGTAAGCCCCTTTACCAATGACGCGACTGATGATCTCCTTGTAGCCTCCATGATCACCTTCGCTGAGGCTAAGTATCTCAATCTGCCATTTGTTATTTTCTGCATACTTTTTGTACATGCGAAAAAGATCTCCTGCGAAAATCGCCGCCTCATCACCCCCGGTTCCTGCACGAATTTCCAGATACAAATTTGCATCGTCATCCGGATCTACGGGCACAAGATGTAGCGTCAACTTTTCTTGCTGAGTTTCGCTCTGCCTCAACAACACTTCGAGTTCTTCTTCACATAACTTTTTCATCCCTGGATCACCACCAGCTAATATTTCCTCTGCCGCCTCAATATCCCGCTGAAGTTTTTGGTATGAGGTGAAGTCTCTAACCAACGGTTCTAATCGTGAATATTCCTTGGAAAGATCACGAAAACGAACCTGATCCGCTATTGTCTCAGGTTGACTTAGTAGGTGGCCGATTTCTTCGAAGCGCTCAGCGAGTACAGTCAGCTTTACGTGGATTGACTCTTTCACGATGAGCCTTCAAGGTCACCACTCACGATGTGCAACCCACGCTGAGGATAGGGTATAGACAGCCCGGCATGCTCTAAAGCCCGTTTGATATTCTCTAAAAGATCACTGCGAACGGCCCAGTAATCATCACACTGCACCCATGGCCTCACCGCAATGTTCACACTGCTCTCACCGAGTTCGGCAAGTAGCATGGTAGGCACGGGATCATCAAGGATACGAGCATCCTGACTCAGAACACCTTGGATAAGTGCCCTGGCCCTCACAATGTCATCTTCATACCCAATACTGATTACGAGATCGATCCGCCGTGTTTTCTCCGCGGAATAGTTCGTGATGGTATCTGCGTAAATTAACGAATTAGGCACAGTAACGACGCGATTATCACCAGTCTTTAACACAGTGTTAAAAATCTTAATGCTTTGCACCGAACCAGAGATTCCGGCAGCTTCGATAAAGTCCCCCGTCTTGAATGGTCGGAATATTATGAGCATAACGCCCGCTGAAAAGTTAGACAGAGAATCCTTTAGAGCGAGCCCCACTGCGAGACCGGCCGCACCAAGAATAGCGAGAAAATTAGTCGTGTTCACCCCCAGCGCACTTAACGCGGTCAACACTACAAAAACCATCAGGAGAATGTATATCAGACTAGAGAGAAAACGGGATAGAGTTTTGTCCATCTCTACGCCTGTGGCAACGCGATCAAAACAGCCTATGATCGCTTTGGCTACCCAGCGACCGACTAGAAGAATAACCAAGGCAGCCAGAATACTCCCACTCAAACTCAAGATTAGGGACGTAACAACCTCTGGGTCCAATTGGGTACCAAGAGCGTCTAGTAAATTCTCCATGCGAGCCTCCCTGTCATTGATATGCTTGCGAAACAGCACACGCCGAGTGGCGTGCTAAATTGTCGAAGAATCACCTCATTAGCACAAGTTGAACGTTTCAGAGCTAACCAATCAGGTATAGTCTGACATCAAGTTCATGCAGAATTCCATTAAACATTTACTGATGCTGAGTGCC
>JAZAGZ010000107.1:0-8460 GCA_036231525.1 Pseudomonadota bacterium
GGATGCAAACTGCCGCGACTCTGGCCTCGACCTGGCAACGTAATATCGAGGCAATCAGTCGCTAATGACATCTCAATCCCCGCGGCTTCTAGTACTGCCTGCCGCGACTCGATTGCTAAAGTGAGCTCCTCCTTGATCTCGTTGATTTCTTTTCCAGTGCTAGCACGTTGCTCTGCGGGAAGCTTACCGAGACCTTTTAGCTTGTTAGTCAACAAGCCTTTGCGCCCAAGATATTTAATGCGGACCGCATCAAGCTCATCGAGATCGACTGCCTCGCTCACCGCTTTCTGAGCTTGTTTGAGCAGTTGAGGTAGGCTGCTCATTAGGATGGCCCTTCGGTGACCTTGAGCGTCAGGAAGCCAAGGCTTCTTTTGCCGCGTCAGCGATAGCCGAAAAGGCTTCCTGATCGTGAACGGCAATATCCGCCAAGATCTTCCTGTCGACCTCTATATCGGCACATTTGAGCCCGTTAATCAAACGACTGTAAGAAAGTCCGTTCAATCTAGCTGCTGCATTTATGCGCGTTATCCAAAGAGCTCTAAATTGTCGTTTCCGTTGCCTACGATCACGGTAAGCATATTGACCAGCTTTGATCACAGCCTGCTTAGCCACCTTATAAGTACGGCTACGCGCTCCGTAATAGCCCTTAGCCTGACTCAGCACCTTTTTGTGGCGAGCTTTCGCAATCACCCCACGTTTTACTCTAGCCATAATTCCGTCCTCAACTGTAAGGTAGCATTTTGCGGACTGCTTTCACGTCCGCATCAGCAATTTGCAGGGTAGCGCCGAGCTGGCGTTTACGCTTAGGGCTCTTCTTTGTCAGAATGTGGCTACGGAAAGATTGGCCACGCTTATAACCACCCTTGGCTGTGCGTCTGAACCGCTTTGCGGCACCACGATTGCTCTTTAGCTTCGGCATCTATATCTCCCATTTCCGGCCCGAGAAGTACTACCCACCCTCAGGCAACCCACCTCGATGCCACGACACTTGTGCCGTAACTGCGGGTACTTTTTAATTCAATACGCCTAGTGCCCTGACCGTTTCTTTGGCGCGATCACCATGATCAACTGCCTGCCTTCGAGCTGCGGGAATTGCTCCACAACTCCAAATTCCTGCAGATCTTTCTGCACCCGTTGCAATAATTCGGCTCCAAGTTCTTTGTGAGCCATCTCTCGACCTCTAAAACGTAGAGTAACTTTCGTCTTGTCTCCCGACGTGAGAAATCGAATCAGATTTCTCAACTTAATCTGATAATCCGCTTCCTCCGTACCAGGGCGGAACTTAATCTCCTTTACATGGATCTGTTTCTGCTTGCGCCGAGCGGATTGAGCCTTCTTACTTTGCTCGAAAACGAATTTACCGTAATCCATTACTCGGCAGACCGGGGGTTCCGAGTTTGGCGCAACCTCCACAAGATCCAGGTCTGCCTCCTGTGCGAGCTCCAACGCATCGCCTATTGACATGACTCCTACTTGGTCTCCACCCGCCCCAATTACTCTAACCTCTGGCGTGGCGATCTCATCATTGCGTCTCACACGCTTCGATTGAACGATATTTTGCTCCTTGTGAAACAAGTCTCTCTAAAAAGTACAGCAACCGCAGAGGCACTTAGACAGCGCATCTCCTGCCGCTCACCACTCTCGCAACCAGCGCAGCCTGCACCCAGAGTGACGTGGGATTGTAAGCTGCGTCTTGGGCCGACACAAGTAGAGCGGTATCTTAAACACCTTACATTTCAGAGGGTTCGAAGGCTATCGGCAATATGTCGATGCCCCCCTCACAGTTAGTTGGTAGGCGCGAGTGGGATCGAACCACCGACCCCCACCATGTCACGGTGGTGCTCTACCACTGAGCTACGCGCCTCAGGTGATGGCAACCATACCCATTACCGACAGTTGGGCCAAGTACTTACTTCATAAACTTGCAAGATTAACTCGCAAGATTCTGGGAAAACCCGAACCCTTTTCGTCGCACTTCATTGATCTCATCTCGTATTTGCGCTGCTTCTTCGAACTCTAAATCTCTTGCGTGCGCGCGCATTCGTTTCTCGAGTGCTTCAATTCGGCGCAAACCCTGTTCTGGGGTCATCTGCTGGTATATATCGATTTCCTGGTGTTGCCCCCGGTGCTTCCCTCTGGGAACAGTGCGTGCGCCCTCCATTATGTCTTGGACGGGTTTGCGAATGGATTGTGGCTGAATATTGTGAAGCGTGTTGTGTTCAAGCTGCTTCTGTCGCCGACGCTCTGTTTCGTTTATCGCACGCTCCATAGACTGTGTGATCCGGTCTGCATAGAGAATAGCCTTCCCCTTCACGTTTCTCGCCGCACGGCCGATAGTCTGGATAAGAGACCTTTCCGAGCGCAAAAAACCTTCCTTATCCGCATCCAATATCGCGACAAGAGAGACCTCCGGCATGTCTAGCCCCTCACGCAAAAGATTGATTCCGACCAAAACATCGAACTCTCCTAATCTCAAGTCTCGGATAATTTCGGTGCGCTCCACCGTCTCGATATCTGAATGAAGATAGCGGACTCGGACACCATGCTCCCGAAGATAATCGGTAAGATCCTCTGCCATTCGTTTAGTCAAGGTTGTAATCAGAACTCGTTCCTGAACAGCAGTTCGCGCGTTAATCTCCGAGAGAACGTCATCAACCTGCGTACCGGCAGGACGTACCTCCATCTCTGGATCAACCAATCCAGTAGGACGAACCACCTGTTCCACAAATTGGTCGGAATTTTCTTGTTCATAGGATCCGGGGGTTGCAGAAACAAGTATGGTTTGCGGAGCCAAACGCTCATATTCATCAAAACGAAGAGGACGATTATCCAAAGCTGAAGGTAACCGAAACCCATACTCCACCAAGGTCTCTTTGCGAGAACGATCTCCCCGATACATACCCCCCAACTGAGGTATCGTCGCATGGCTCTCATCTACAAATAACAATGCATTTTCTGGCAAATAATCAAAAAGTGTTGGCGGAGCCTCTCCAATCTGTCGGCCAGAAAGATATCGGGAATAATTCTCAATGCCCGCGCAATAACCCAACTCGCTGATCATCTCCATGTCGAATCGCGTTCTTTGCTCCAAGCGTTGTGCTTCAACCAACTTATTCGCCGCATGCAGCTCTTTGAGCTGAATGCCAAGCTCTTCGCGAATCTTCTCAATCGCTGAAAGAAGGGTCTCCCGAGAAGTCACGTAGTGGGTTTTTGGATAAATAGTTGCGCGAGGCACTTTACGGAGTGCCTCACCGGTGAGTGGATCAAAATGACTTATTTCTTCAATCTCATCATCAAATAGCTCTACCCGAACTGCCTCACGTTCAGACTCTGCGGGAAATATATCAACAACGTCACCACGGACCCGATAGGTCCCCTGACTCAACTCCATTGAGTTGCGAGTGTACTGAAGCTCAGCAAGTCTTCTGAGAATCTTCCGCTGGTTGATGGCCTCCCCACGAACCAAGTGTAGAACCATGCCATGATAGGCCTTGGGGTCGCCCAATCCATAGATTGCTGAAACCGTAGCAACAATAACGGTGTCCTCCCGCTCAAGAAGTGCTTTTGTCGCAGAAAGCCTCATTTGTTCGATATGACTGTTAATCGAGGCATCTTTTTCAATGTAAGTATCCGACGATGGTACGTACGCTTCGGGCTGGTAATAGTCGTAATAGGAAACGAAGTATTCAACGGCATTCTTAGGAAAAAACTCGCGCATTTCGCCATAAAGCTGTGCTGCGAGCGTTTTGTTGTGCGCTAAAATTAGGGTGGGGCGTTGTAATGCCGATACGACGTTCGCCATTGTGAACGTCTTTCCTGAGCCCGTAACCCCCAACAGCGTCTGCTTATGGAACCCCAGCCTAATTCCCTCCACCAAGGAATCGATGGCCTCGGGTTGATCGCCCGCGGGTTGAAATACCGATTTCAGTTCGAAGGTTTTGCCAAGCATGCTTTAAGATAACGATCAGAACCCACATGTGGAAATGTAGTGAACCCCCAATTGACAGATAGGGTCAAGAAAATCCGCCCGTCGCCTACCGTATCTATTACAGCTCGTGCTGGAGAGTTACGCGCTACGGGTCGAAACATTATTGCCCTGAGTGCAGGTGAGCCTGATTTTGCGACACCTCCCCATATCTGCGAGGCCGCACATGAGGCTATTCGTCGCGGGCAAACGAAGTACACAGCCGTTGACGGGAAACGAAGCCTAAAAGAGGCAATTGTTGTTAAGTTTCAACGGGATAATGCGCTGACATTTAAGCCAAACCAGATCCTTATCTCTAGTGGCGGCAAGCAGTCTTGCTACAACGCCTGTCAAGTACTTCTCGGGTCTGGCGATGAAGCAATCATCCCCGCACCACACTGGGTATCGTTCCCGGATATGGTGAGACTCGCCGACGCTGAACCTGTCATTGTTCGCACAGACGCAACCGCCGGATTCAGAATGACCGCAGAGCAACTGGCTTCCGCAATAACCGAGCGAACGCGCGCACTTATAATCAATAGCCCATGTAATCCGACTGGTAGCGCATATACCCGTACCGACTGGGAGATGCTTGGCGATGTACTGTCCGAACACCCGCATATTTTTATAATCACTGATGATATCTACGAGCACATCTACTGGGGGCCCGAGCCATTCTGTAGTTTCTTGACGGCCTGCCCGCAGTTAGCCCCTCGCACCCTAACTGTGAACGGTGTATCAAAATGCTATGCAATGACGGGGTGGCGGATTGGGTACGCGGCTGGCCCTGAAGCGATCATCAAAGCAATGACTGCTATTCAGAGCCAAAGCACCACAAATGCCTGTACCATCTCCCAGGTAGCAGCTGAGACAGCGCTGAATGGCGATCAAACCACCGTAACGAAGATGTGTGCCGCATTCAAAGAACGTCATGACTACGTTATTGATGCCCTTAACCAATTAACCGGATTTGACTGTCGGCCCTGTGAAGGCACTTTTTACGCCTTTCCAAATATCGCTAAAGCCATTGAATCTATTGGCGCAAAAGATGATATTGATTTCTGTGCCAGACTACTTGAAGAAAAAGATTTGGCGCTGGTACCCGGCTCTGCGTTTGGTGCGCCCGGGCATTTAAGGCTCTCGTTTGCGGCAAAACAAGAGGTACTTGAGGCCGCACTAAATCGAATCTCAGAACTTATTAATTAGTTTAACTATCATGCATATACATATGATATATAATAGTTTTTTACACTGCTTCTTGACTTGGTATCAGGCATCTCTCAGAATGCCCTCCCATTTTTAACGTGTTCCCCGGTAGCTCAGTTGGTAGAGCGGTTGACTGTTAATCAACTTGTCGCTGGTTCGAGTCCGGCCCGGGGAGCCAAATTTTAGGCCTAAGGTTAACTTCGTCCCTCAAATCCTATCTTGGAGGCTCTCATGAAAGTAATTTTCACAATTCTATTTTTGTTTTTTGCCGCGTTCGCTTTCAGCCAACAGGATAATTCGAACCATGCATTCCTACTCACCGCTGCGAATATTGCAGCCCAAGCAGCTCAGTTGGATCCGAATGAGTCCTACGCCAATATCACCATGCTCGAGCGTACCGATCCAGCAACCCCAACTGGCTTAGCGTATAGGCTTGCGGTTGATCGTCGTACCCCCCCTCAGCAAGCAGCCCAACACGCATCTGAAGCAGAAATCTGGGCAATCGTCGAAGGAAATGGCGCAATTACGACAGACGGTCGAATCGTTGACATCATCGAAGACGGTGAGACGGTGGGAAGGCGAATTGAAGGAGGCACCGTGCACACAGTATCCAAGGGCGACTTCTTAGTAATTCCTGAGGGTGTCCCGCACCAAGTCACAGAGTTCAGTCCCTCTCTCCTGATGGTGACGTTCGAGTTTCCGCGTTAATGGCTAATACGGCAAAATTTACAGCAAATTAATGTCTGTCAGCCTATGTGATTTTCGTCGTATCTCCGACTGAACCTAGTTCGCGATACGCGCCCGGCGTGCTATCACGTATAGCACTGTTCCGACAGTAACAAGTAGTACGGTTAAAATTAGTGATTCACGACTAACCTGTAGCGTCAACCATATGCTGGCCACTATACCAAGTGAAGGTATAAGGTATCCCCCTGGCAAGACAAACCCTCGCTTATTGGCATACCGCTTTCTCAATTTTGGCACAGCTCCACAAGTCAGCATATACACAAGTAGCCGTGAAAATACCGCCGTTGCGACCAGCCAAATAAAAGAACCGAATACTGCCAATAAAAACGATAACAGACCAAAAAATACGATCGAATTAGCTGGAGTTAGAAACTTCTGATCTACCACGCCAAACCAGCGTGGCAAACTACCATCCAAAGAAAGCATGTAAGTAATTCGTGGTGTAGAAAACACTCCAGCAACGAGGTTACCTCCTACTGAAGCAATAACACCAAGCACTAAAATAATTGCCCCGACCGGACCAATCAGTGCATTTGCCGCATCTAATAGAGGAGCAGTTGACTCTGCTATGTTTGGCACCGTTGCTAAACCAACCATCTGAATTAACACATACAACAGTGCTACCACTCCAAGGGCCAGCAATAATGCCAACGGCATATCACGAGCCGGATTCCGTGCCTCCCCTGCTGGAATTACCGCGTATTCAAAACCGCCATATGCATAGGTCAACAGCAACGCCGCAGTACCAACATCGCCAACGGTTGGTGCGGTTTCTCCAAAACGCGGCACGATGTCGAGGCCAAGATACCCACTGCCGACACCTATCAGTAATACGAGGACAGTCAGTTTCAGTATTGTTAGCACCGTCAGCGAACGGACCGCCTTCACGGAACCGATGATATTGATAAACGTCAAGCCACCGCAGAGAAGTGCAAGTGTAAATACGCGCCCACTCCCACTTGTAATAGCTGGCCAAAAATAGCCGATGTTATTTACTAGTAGCGCACTATTGGCTGCGAAAGCACCTACTCGCGCCATGTAGTACAGCCACCCAGATTGGAACCCAATGAAAGGACCGAACGCTTCAGTGCTATATCGAACCGGGCCGCCGGTGCTGCGAAAATAGCTCGCCAACTCTGCAAAGCACAACACAATCGGTAGAATTAAAAAAGCGCAAAGCACAAAGATTAACGGGCTGTATACTCCAGTGAGTCGTGCTGCACTGCTGGGAAGGCCGAAGATGCCAGCGCCTATTAGTCCATTGACTGCTAGAATCCAGATACCCCAGACGCTGAGACTACGCGGTAATTTTTCCTGTGGTTCATTCACTATAATCAAACAATTTTCATCGAATTAGAACTATAATTTTAGCTGTAAAAGTAAGCATAATTTTGCAGATCTGAAGAGGAAATCATGAAATTTCATCTTGTTTTTTTTGTAGCGCTGATCGCAAGTGGTAGTACCGCAATCGCCCAACCCTCGGCCACTCGTGCCATCTCTTCACGTACAGAGCTCAAAACCGAGGCAATAATTCAAATTGACGGCATGCAAAAGCTTACTCAGGAAATTGTTGATAGCCTATTTTCCTTTTCAGAGCTTGGTTTTCAAGAATTTGAGACACAAAGATATTTGACTGAAATCTTAGAGCTAAATGGATTTACTGTCGAACACGGCGTCTCAAATATTCCCTCTGCTTGGTGGGCAACCTGGGGTGAAGGCAGTCCAGTAATTGCTCTTGGATCTGACGTCGATGGCATCCCCAGATCTTCTCAAACACCAGGCGTAGCCTATCGCGAACCCATGATAGAAGGAGCGCCTGGACATGGTGAGGGACATAATTCTGGGCAGGCAGTAAATATTACGGCTGCCCTAGCAGTCAAAGAACTAATGACGCGTGAGAATATTTCTGGAACGATTGTTCTATGGCCAGGAATAGCTGAGGAGTTACTTGGCAGTAAAGCCTGGTTTGCTCGTGATGAGCGTTACAAAAATGTTGATGCTGTTCTGTTTACACATGTTGGCAACAACATGAATGTAAGCTGGGGCGCCCCACGTGGCACCGGGTTGGTATCTGTTGAATATTCCTTTGAAGGGGTTGCGTCACACGGAGCAGGCGCCCCCTGGCAAGGTCGCAGTGCTCTTGATGCAGTCGAATTAATGAATATAGCGTGGAACTTTCGACGAGAACATCTGCGTCCATTGCAACGATCTCACTATGTAATTGTTGATGGAGGTGATCAACCTAATGTAGTGCCGCCTGCTGCAACCGTTTGGTACTTCATACGTGAAATCACTGCAGATCGTATTAATGAAAATTTTAATACGTTACATCGTATTGCTGAAGGGGCGGCGATGATGACAGACACCTCGATGACCAGACGCATTATTGGTGCTGCTTGGCCCAGACATTTTAACAAACCGATTGCGCTTGCTATGGATGAAAACATAAAAACGATTGGGCTGCCTGAGTGGTCAGAAGATGACCAGAGGTTTGCTGTAGCGCTACAGGAACTAATGAATTCGGAGGAAAGGGATGGTTTAGC
>JAZAGZ010000108.1:0-5386 GCA_036231525.1 Pseudomonadota bacterium
GGGCGCTAGTTCAGGAATCGGTGCTGCTGTCGTAAATCGACTGGCATTGGATGGATGTCAAGTAGTGCTTCTTGCTCGAGATGTAGAACGGATGAATCAGGTAGCTAACCAACATCCTGGTTTAGCATCAACAGTAATCGAGACCGATGTGAGGAGTAGTGATAGTGTTAACGGTGCGTTTAAAAAAATCAGTCTGTCTTTCGGAAAGATAGACATTCTGTGTGCAGTAGCAGGTATATTCCAAGAACGTACGCAGATCGAAGATCAATCGGATACTGATTGGGCCGACATTCTTGAGACGAATTTGAGTGGGGTAATGCGTTGTGTGCGGTCGGCATGGCCACTGTTATCCCAGGGAGCTGCAATTGTGACAGTCGGTTCTGTGCTTGGGAAAATGGCTCAACCTGGTGTAGCCGCTTATGCGGCCTCTAAAGCGGGACTCGCGGTGTTCACACGGACTTTATCTAGCGAGGGAATTTCAAAGAATATTCGAGCCAATATGGTAATACCTGGAATGGTCAAAACCCCGATGAACCAACAAATGGCGAAAGCCAGCGGTAACGCAGATAAATGGTGGAGCAGTCGATTGAGCGCGGTACCGCTCGGACGAGCAGCGGATCCGTCAGAGATAGCCGAAGCAATTTGCTGGCTGGCTGGCGACCAAGCAAGTTTTGTAACCGGTGCTGAGATTCTTCTAGATGGTGGTACCTTGCTCGGTCCACTGCCTTAGACAGTACTAAAACGGAGTGAAACAAAACACGATATGACCAGAATACGATATATAGAACCGGCTGATAGTGACTTACATCATGACAGCCGAACTATGTTTATGAACAAGATTGCTGCACCTGGAACCGAAATCGAGGTGTGTAATGTGCATCTCCCGCCGGAACTGGCAGGACCCATGCTTCCGACAGTCCCGCTATACCTCAATGGGCTTATCCAAGAAGTGCTGAGAGCCGAGGAGGAGGGATGCGACGCGGCAATTATCGGTTGCTGTTCAGATCCAGCTTTAGCTGATGCTCAGAGAGTTGCCCGTATTCCCGTAATTGGTCCGCTACAGGCAGCAGCCGCTACGGCAGCGGGAAGAGGGATGCGTCTTGGGGTGCTTTGCCCGGACGAGCATGCATGGAAAATAACAGCCAATTGGTTGCGTGCCAATCTTCGACACTACGGACTCTCCGAGGTTGTCGGACCGATTCGGTTTGTGCCGATGCGCTCGTTGGGTGATACGGAGCAAATAATCGGAAATACGGAATTGAGTGCCGAGGATATGGAGCGTCGGTTCCGCGAAAAATTACATGAAAATGCCGTACCTGTCGCGAAAAAGATGCTTGAAGAAGATGAGGCGCAGGCGGTGTTGTTTGGGTGCACTCTCTGGGGAGGGATGGTTGAGGAGATTTCTGATGTTGTCGATGCGTTATGTTTGGATCCAGTAATAACGGCTGTTCGATTCGCAGAGTTACAAGTTGGACTATGAGTCCCAATTTATGTCTTTTATTATTGATTGCCTGGTAATTTACCGCGAGGTAGATATAGTTTGAATTCAACGAAGTTGAAATTAGATAGGAAGGTGGAGTTAGCACGTGGTTAATCGCATTGGGGTTGATATAGGTGGCACCTTTACTGATTTGGTTATGGAGTCTAGTGAAGAATCATCGAAGGTGGGAAAAGTCCTTTCTACTCCAGACGATCTTGTCCAGGGTGTCCTTCATGCTGTTGAGGCGACAGAGGTGAGGTTGGATGAGTCAGAATTATTTATCCACGGTACTACGGCTGGAATCAATAGCGTACTCGAAAGGCGTGGTGCGAGAGTTGCTCTGATTACGACGGAAGGATTTAGGGATGTTTATCTTATTGGGCGTGGTCACCGCACCGACATGTACAATCTTCGGTATCGAAAACCCAAGCCACTAACTACACGAGATGCCATCTTCGAGGTCAAGGAACGCTTGGCTGCTGATGGCACTGTATTACGTGAATTAGATCAGCAATCGGTCGAGGCTGTAGCAAAAGAAATTCAGGACTCTGGTTTTGAATCAGTCGCAGTATCGTTTCTCCATAGTTATGTAAATCCAGATCATGAACTTGAGGTGCGTCATTATTTGCAGAAAAGGCTGGGCTCCATTCCAATTGTGCTTAGCCATGAAGTTGCGCCCGAGTGGCGCGAGTACGAACGAACAGCCACTACCGTAGTTTCCGCCTATATCACGCCAATTGTTAAAGATTATCTTCAGCGTCTTTCTCATGAGCTTAGTCAGCGTGGCTTACAGACCCCAGTTTATATTACCCAATCTAATGGTGGCTCGATGTCAGCTAGTCAGGCAGCAGAGCAGGCAGTTTTGACACTTTTTTCGGGCCCAGTAGGGGGTGTGATTGGTGGACGTGAAGTTGGGCGAGCCATTAGCGAAGAAAATCTGATATGCATCGATATGGGCGGTACGTCATTTGATGTCTCGCTGATCCGCGATGGTGAGGCAGAGTTGAAATCTGAGTTCGACCTCGAGGGATTGCCAGTTTTGGCCCCATCTATGGAGCTGGTATCAATTGCGCTTGGAGGGGGCAGCATTGTGCAAGAGATTTCGGGCGGTTTGCGTGTTGGGCCGGAATCCGCTGGTTCCATGCCGGGACCAGCTTGTTACGGGCGTGGGGGTTTGTTGGCTACGATTACCGATGCCAATGTGGTTTTGGGCCGTTTGCCACCACAACAACGGCTTGCCGGCAGCCTTACTCTCGATCGAGAGGCGTCCGAGTGTGTTTTGGCTGAGGTTGCAAAGCGTTTAGGTGCTAATCCTCTTGCTATTGCGGAGCAGGCCCTGGAGGTAGGGCATTTTATGATGGCTCAGGCTATAAGAGAGCTAACCGTTGAACGGGGTCTTGACCCAAGGGATTTTGCTATCTGTGCATTTGGAGGTGCGGGCCCTTTGCATGCAGCATTTGTAGCCAAGGAGCTCGATATCAAGCGAATTATTGTGCCAGCAGGAGCCGGTTCATTTTCGGCATGGGGAATGTTACAGGGCGATCTTCGACACGATGTATCGATTACTTACTATAGACGCTACGACGAGGCGAAATCAGATCTTTCTCACGCACTGAAGGAATTACGCCAGCGAGTATCGGATCGTATGAAACAAGATGATGCCGATATCCAACGCCTACGCTATGAAGCTAGTGCGGAAATGCGCTACGTAGGACAAGAATATTCCTTGCTTGTGCCGCTAGCAGGAGAGTTCGCCGATGACATTTTGTTGGAATCTTTCCATGATGCCTACCGGCTTCGTTATGGCCATGCACAGACCAGTGCTCCAGTCGAGTTCGTAGCGCTTCGAATGGCTGGTATTGTTTCTTTTGACAGAACACGAGTAGAGCCTCCAAAGCGCCAATCGGAACACGCGAAGATCATTGGTGAATCCAATGTTGTGTTTGATGGACAATTAATGACGATACCGATTTATGGTAGACACGATCTTGGAACAATTGTCGAAGGTCCTGCTATCGTTATAGAGAACTCGACGACCATCTTAATACCTCAAGAGTGGTCAATCCGGCCTGCTAAGGAGGCTCACTTAATCATGGAGTATCAAGCGGGATGAATGGCCAGCTCAAGCGTCCAAGCCCAGGCACAGTCGAGGTAGTTCGACACGCATTTATCTCGGGGGCTGAGCAGATGAGGCGTAATCTTTATCGTTCTGCTTTTAGTCCCGTCATCTACGAGATGAAGGACTGCTCGGTAGGAATCTATGACGCGAAGGGCGCTCTTTTAGGTCAGGCACCGGGTCTGCCGTTCTTTCTCGGAAGCCTGGGAGGTACGATTCGTGAGGTTATCCGGCGCAAGGGCGTTGATATTTTCGAGGCGGACGATATCTGGATCGTCAACGACTCAACAATTTGTGGTAGCCACCTAAACGATGTCACTGTCTTCTCTCCGGTTTTTATCGATTCTATCCTCAGAGGTTTTGCTGGCGCCAAGGCTCATTGCAACGACGTTGGAGCTAAGGAGGCGGGTTATGTCGGCGATTCGGTAGATATTTTTCAAGAAGGGTTCCGAATCGGCCCGACCCGTATCGTCCACCGAGGAAAGTTAGACGAGCAAATCCTCGACCTGATCGCGCTCAACTCTCGGTTTCCGACTTCGATTGTCGGTGATCTGATGGCAGAGTTCACAGCCTGTCGAACTGGTGTCGAATGCTTTCAGTCCATTGTTGAACGTTTTGGCTGGCTGCAAGTAGCGTCATCCATTCACGAGATTTTTGTTCAGGCCGAATCCATGGATCGAGAGTCGGTCAGAGCCATACCCGATGGGGAGTACTCGGCGGAGGGTAGTCTCGACAACGACGGCGTAACTGACGATCCGGTCGACGTCAAAGTCACCGTTCGTATCGATGGCGATGAGATGGAGGTTGACCTCAGTGGCTCCAGCGCACAGTGCACTGGAAGCGTGAATTGCGGTCTTGTCCAGACTCGGTCGGCAATAGAACAAGCGTTCAAATTTCTCGTGAACCCTACGGCGACCGTCTCCGGCGGCAACTTCCGAAATCTACGAACCGTGGTGCCGGAGGGGTCGTGTTTTAACCCCGCTGAGACCGCACCCTGTCTTCACTACGGCCCGCACCTCATGTTGGCGATGGATCTGATAATTCGTGCGCTCAGCGACGCTGTACCAGAGCGTGCCGCGGCCGGGCATGTTGGAGACTCGTGGAACGTGACCCTGGTTGGAGAGGACGACAATGGATTGTTTCTCTCAGGTGAGTCGTTGGTCGGTGGTTGGGGAGCTTACGAGGGTGGCGATGGCGAGTCTGCTCTTATTCACTCCGCTGCTGGGGATTTTAAGAACTTCCCGGTTGAGACTATGGAGCAGCGTTACCCGCTCCGGATTCTCCAGCACGGCCTTCGGAAAGACTCCGGTGGAGTCGGGCGTTGGACTGGCGGGATGGGAATTGTTCGCGAATACGAGGTGCTTTCTCCCTGTCGACTTCAGCTCTGGTTCGAGCGTGTTGGTACTCCATCCTGGGGGCTTTCAGGCGGTGGGGACGGAGCGCCGCCCGATGTCTCCGTGATTTTACCGGGTCAGAAGCCGAGGCAGATCTTTAAGGTGAATGCTATGCCGATTCCCGCCGGCACCCGTGTGCTCGTGAAAACGGGCGGCGGCGGAGGATGGGGAGTTCCACAAGAAAGGGGAGCAGGGTAGGTGATTCCAATATCTGACGGAGCTGCAATTGTGACAGTTGGTTCTGTGCTTGGGAAAATGGCCCAACCTGGCGTAGCCGCTTATGCGGCTTCTAAAGCGGGACTTGCGGTGTTGACAAGGACTTTATCTAGCGAGGGAATTTCAAAGAATATTCGAGCAAATATGGTGATACCTGGAATGTTCAAAACCCCGATGAAC
>JAZAGZ010000109.1:0-14353 GCA_036231525.1 Pseudomonadota bacterium
GCTGCAGACGAGGCACTGGCGGTGTGGGTTAATGAACATCCCGATCGCTTCGTTGCGTTGTCATCGGTCGCGTTACCGTATCCGGATCTGGCGGCAGAGCAGTTGGAATACGCAGTCACTCAGTTGGGGGCTCGAGGTGCAGCAGTCGGTGGGCAGGTACACGGCGAGTACCCTTCCTCAGAGCGCTTCGATGTATTCTGGGCTAAGGCCGCGGAACTCGATGTTCCCGTCTTTATGCACCCCGCACTTGGTGCACCCAACCTTGTACTTGAAAATACGTTCGCGGGCCGTGGGGGCCTTGGTAATATCGTAGGCGGTCCGTTTGAGACGACCCTGTTTCTGACTCATATGATGTTTGATGGGACGCTGGACCGTTTTCCCACCCTCAAAATTGTTGGCGCGCACGGGGGAGGTTATCTGCCCTCCTATCTGGGTCGCACCGAAGTCGCGTGTTCACGCTTCGAGGAGGCTAATTGCCTTAATATCAGGCAACCGAGCGAGTACCTGCGTGACCAGATCTATGCTGATTCAATGGTGTTTTCGGAAGAGGGATTGCGGCACCTGGTCGCAGAAATGGGTGCAAGTCAGGTGGTTTATGGAACGGACGTTCCCTTCCCATGGCCGGAAACGATGAATCTAATCATCAACTCTCCCACGTTGAGTGATGATGAGAAGGAGGCTATCCTGGGCGGCAATCTGATTAACCTGCTTCGCATCGACGTATAGCACCAGAACGCTCAGAAGAACGAATCAAGGTCGGGTTGGGGAAAACCGGCGAGCTTCTGTACTCAACTCACCAGCGTTGACAATTGTCTGGCAATGCTCATCCATAAATCCGTATTGCTCACCAGGTGTCTAAAACTCAGGATAGTTAGTGATACGAGACCGATAACATAAACGGGGTGAATTACCCTGCGGGTGACATAGTCATAGATCATCGCAAGAAATACAGGCGCGAGCCAGATAATGAGAAACAGCGGCATGAGGTTTAGATTGGGGCGTGGATTAACCGGCATTCGCAAAACGGCCGCGATCAGGAGCATTACTGTGGCGAGCAGCATAAGTCGCTTATGAATTTCTGTCTGTCGTCGATAGGCAATTGCGGCTCCAAAGAAGATCGCAAAAACGACTGTGTTTGTAAACGGAGCAATTAGCCCGCTCTGGGCTACCTCGGGTGGACCCTCAGCAATCCCATTTGCCAGTTCGTTGAAGGTGGTTATAAAACCAACTATGACGACTAAGATGCCATAGGCTATACCGACTTTGCCTACCTTGCGATGCAGTGCAATATGACCCTTCGATGCTAGAAAGGCTTGTGCGGTGAAAAGCGCAATCCAACCCATGAACACAACCCCGTGAAAATGGACTATAGGGCGCGAAAAGCATTGCTTATAAGCTAGCCTTGGGTCCGCACACTGTGCCTCAAGAGTTCCCGCGATGAGGGGGCCGTAGTACGTAGGCCAGAATCCCACAAGAGCAGTGATCACCATCAGAGCGCTCAAGATCATCCAAAACGTCGTAACCGCGTTTCGCTGCATTAGTGCTCTTTTCATACTCCTTCCTCTAAAGATCCGCGATAACTAATGCTTCATTGGAACTTGTTAGCCAAGTGATATAGGGAAAAATCCACATGCTATATTTTCTATGCTTTATACCACCACTTGCAATTTTGTTTTGTGGTTTCAAACCATTTACTTTGATCGTTAATATCATTCTTACATTATGTGGTTGTGTGCCAGGAGTAATACATGCTTTTTTGTGATAAGCAGTGCAAAAGCAGATAAACGCACCAAGAAAATCACTGGAGAGATTGCTAAGCAAACAAATGAGACGAGGAAAGCTAACAGAATTGCTGAGAATTTAGCAGAACAACAAGTGGTGATGAACGAAGCGAGCAGAAAAAAATAGCAGGATACCTGCCAGTTTGCTCTTTCGTAAATATCTGCAGACGGTGTGAGTTCTAGGGGGCGGTGGGAGGCATGAGTCCTTCTTCGACAAGTTTTTCACGGCCAGCAGGGCTGATTAGCATTGCAATGAAGTCTTCGACAGCCGGGGAGATGTCACTGTGATGCCAGAGTGAATAGTCTGTGGCTAATTCAAATTCTTCTGGAAACGGTCCTGCCAGGGCGTCACGGTTGGCCTGCAGGATCTCGCTGGTTTGAGTTATCCCTATGTCGACCCCTTCTTCAAGCACGAGGTGCATGGTTTCAACGCCGTTCCGGGCAAG
This sequence comes from Pseudomonadota bacterium, assembly GCA_036231525.1. GTDB lineage: Bacteria > Pseudomonadota > Gammaproteobacteria > Steroidobacterales > Rariloculaceae > UBA6522. Next base: position 2,228 of record JAZAGZ010000109.1, read on the forward strand.
TGTGGCTTTTGCGAGGACTTCATCCCTGATTCCCAGTGACTCGATTACCGTCATGAAGTGAGTTCCTACGGTTGCTCCGCGGGCTGGATTCGAAAAAACTATACGCTCGGCTGCAAGCAGAGCGGCTTTCAATTTTTCCGAGCTGGATATATCTGGTTTCGCCGATTCTGGAGGTACCGCCACACCGGCTACGGTAGTACCTAGTGCGATGCTGATTCCGGCCTGGAGAGCGCCCTCGCGTTCGGAGTTTTGAATCCGAGCTGTGCTCGTGATCAGTAATACTGCTTCGGGATCAGATAGAAAATTCTGTTGCGAAGCGCCGGCGGAATCAAAGACAACAGTGATCGTATTACCCGTCATTGCTTCGTATTCAGCAGCGATGGCGGTGAGGGAAGTTTTCACGACTGCTGCTGCATAGATCGTCACGTTTTCGCTATTTATCGTTTGTGTGTATGCAGCGCCCACCGCTAGCGCAGAACCGAGTGTAAAGGCGCAAAACATCTTTCTCTTCATTGGTATCTCTATATAGGCTAAGGCACGTTATCTAACTGGTTGCCCGCAATCCAGACTGAGTGGATTTGGCGTGTCGCACGAATATCATCGATAGGGTTAGCATCTAAAATAAGCAGATCTGCCCATCTACCAGGCTGCAGTATGCCTATATGCTGATCGAGTCTCATTGCTCGGGCCGCGCCACCGGTGGCGGCCACAAGAGCCTGTGTCGTTGACATCCCAGCTTCCACCATCATCTCGAGTTCTGTGTGCTCAAAGTAGCCCTGCCATTGCCCTTGATTCGTACCAGAATCACTTCCCATCGCTATGACTACACCAGCATCAGACATTGTTTTGAGATTCTGGGCTCCTTGCTCCAGCCCTCCCTTGTCTGCTTGCCTCTGTGGACTTCTGCTCGTGGCCTGATGATCGGCTCCGGTGACTAAATTAATATCTCCTTGGTAGGCGCTGACCCTGCGCAAGAAAAACGGATCGTCCAAAAAGGCTGGCCGCGTTTCATAAACGAATCGTGCTAAATCTCTTGTTAAGGTCGGGATATAAGGCACGTTTTGTTGGAGCATCTTCTCAATCAATGATCCATCAACCGCCTGATCTCGGACACTGTGAGCTATAACATCCACACCTGCATCTAAGAGACCATGCGCGTCTTCCAGGTAATAAAGATGTGATGCAACTCTGAGACCACGTGAATGGGCCTGATCAATAAGGGCGCCATATACTTCGGGCGTCATGTCGTTTGGACTGCCAGTAATATGAATCTTTACAATATTTGCGCCCGCGTTGGCATAGTTGTTCACTCTCATCCGAGCTTCTTCTGCCGTGGCTAGATTTTGCAAACTATCCCCCGCAACATAAACTCGCGCTCGATCTAAAGCTATTTGCTCCTGCTCATCATTCAAACTTGCTGCTACTACAAGTTCTTCATCAGAAAAAACTCCAAGCACGACAACTGTGGTAACACCATAGTCGGCGTAAAGTCGAAGTTGTTCAGCTAATTTGGTTCTAATAGGCCGCTGGGACTGGTCTTCGTTTAGGTGACCGTGGGCGTTTACGAGTCCGGGCAGGATGGTTTTCCCTGAAAGATCTATGTGTATCGCATCGTCAGGGGCGCGGACATCGTTCACGGTACCGACCATCTCGATTCGACCATCTCTGATGACCAGCGTCGATTGTTCAATGGGAGCTCTTCCTGTGCCGTCAAATAGACGTGCACCGGTTAACACTGTTGCGGTCCCATTAGGAGTTTGTGCATACGAAGTTTGGGAGAAGGCACCAGCGGTAACTAACAGTATGCTGGCCAGTGTTATAGTCAAAAATTCTGAGATTCGTATCATCTTTAGAAGACCGGAAAATATATTCATACAAATTACCTTTATCGAAGAGAGTTATTAATCGCTCTCAGAAATGTTTGTTCTAATGCGAAGATTTCAGTATCTCGAAGCCCTTGGGCATTAGCAGTTTTAATTATCAGGTATGCTTCACACGGGTTGCTTACAATGCCTAGATCATAGTCATTAAAGCTTTGTAGGTTTTTGTTATTTGAGCTACTAGAGAAATCTTTTATACATTCAATTGCTTCATTATCAACAGATAGAGCCCACTCATCAATATGGTTGTTGAGACTCTTCTTAAAATCTTCAATTGAGCTGTAGTTGAATCTTTGCGCCTCATCTGGTGTATAGCCTTGCGGGGTGGTGCAGCCGCCTATTGTGAAGACACCAGCAAACACAGCATTGATTGATAAAGAATAAGGCTTTAATTTTGGTCTCAGCTCACTCTCCCAGCGTTATTGAGATCAGAACCTGGTTGTGTAAGTCAACAAACCCGATAAAAGGCGATCTCTGAAGTAAATATTCTGATCAATCTTTGCTCCAAACCTAAAGTTTTTAAAAACCCCCAAAAGAGCTACCGAATGCCCGTTGAGACTATTTTCCCGGTGCCCGTATTCAGAAATATAAGCAGCTTTGATGCCCAACGCGAAGTTTTTTGAGACTCGGTGTCCATATTCCATGCCCATGTTTAACTGTCTTCCTGATGGCTCAAGATCGATAGAGGTTTTGTCGTATGAAATAGTTCCATCGAAAGAGCTTCTGTTGGGTATATTAATAGTTAAGTTACCGCTATTTACCCGGCTTGGTTGCACAAGCGATAGAGTGACATAGTCATTGCTGTTAAGCAGTTCAGCCTTATTTATGATAACTCCAAAACTTGTGCTTGTAGCTGGACTAATATTATTCACTAAAGTTGAAGCCGACCCCACAGTATCGGTTCGACTGATGGTCGCCACTCCTCTCACACTAGCCGTATCACCGATAGTCTTTTCTCCGTTAATAGCTACATAAGATGTATTTGATGTAATGCCATCAAATGCGAGCGCTGCATGGCCAATTGTGTTGAGCATTGAGCCACGCTCAATAGAACTACCAAATAAAACTGAAAATTTATCATATTCATTGATATCGGCTTCATAAGAAATAGCGTAAGATTTTTTTGCGCGCGCCGCAGCGTAATAGATGTCATCACTGTAATAGTTATCATTCATTGGCATAGTGAAACCATACAAAAGTCTGGATTTATCCAGTTGATAGCTACCGCTTAATCCGACGCCGTAATTTCTATCATTCAAGAAGGGCGTTAAATACATACTTTCATCGGTAGAGAGGGCATTAAATGAACCCATAAAGCTTTGTAAAGGAGCTGCAGGTGCACCATAAGTGGCTGTTATGCTGTGTCCGCCTATTTGCAGTGCCTGGTCATGCAGCCTGCCATTAAAAGAATTCACATCTATTGTCTGATGAATATTTAAACCACTGCCTAAATAACCCAGTGTCTTATGTAGATTAACCACAGGAATTAGGTCGAGCCGGTGTCTTATATGTTGAGAAAAGTCATATGCAAACTCACCATTCATGCTGTCAAAGAAGTAACCATGAACACCCATGAGGCCAGTTTCTAATGCATCGCCTAGAGAAGGGTCTGTTGTGATATAAGTTTGCTCGAGGGTATGGGACGTGCTTTCACCAACGTTCTCTCCGATTTTTATAGATCGAGAATACAGAGAGCTAGTGATTGGTTGAAGGGCAGCATAGATATCCATGATGCCATGTCCATAAGTTTCGCTATAACCATGCTCTACGCCGTTTATGAAGGTTGTTGCCCCTGTGTGGTCGAAAAAACTATTGTCCGCAGATGCCAGTAGTCGGTCGGTCAGTTGCTCTGGCGTATGGTTCGGGAATGCTTCTGCAAGAAGAGCGATTGCGCCAGAAATTTGCGGGGCTACAAAAGACGTTCCGGAGCCGGTTGTCATGTAATACCCGGTATGTGCAGCCCCTTTAATCTGCCATCCATCACCGCCAAGACAATACTCTTTAGTCTGTCCACATGGGGCTGACTTTAAGGTGTATGTTTCTGAGCCGACGGCACCAGCGACTTCAATATTTATAGCAGTAAGCCATGCTTCGCTTAATTCTGGGAAAAATTCGGGCAATCCGGCAATGGCATCTGCATCAGTTAGCGAGCTAGTATTTGATATTGCAAATACCACCACGCCGTGATTTTGGAAATTATTTAACGATTCAACATACGCTTCGACTGTCGAGGCGTTTGACGTAAATCCGCCAGCCGTGAAGTAAGCGGCCAGAGCAGTAGCATTGGACACACTGCTTGAGGCGGCAAAATTCTGCACAGTATCAATCTGGGCATTAGTTGGCCCCCAACTGTTATTTTGTGCAACAGCAGCCGATGCATGAGCCGTAGCGTTTGCCCAGTGTGTTGGAAAGGATGTTTCGCCGCCTTTTTGAGAAAAATCTGAAAAATGAAGGTCGGCGTTATACGCGACGCCTACAGTAATGCCCCCGTCATAATCTCCCGCAGCAATGCTGGAGACAGTTGACCCGTGATAGCCAGAGTCTGAAGCGGTGGTTAAAGTTCCATAGGTCGTAATGGTTTTATCGCTCATTTGGGAGTGATCGGTCGCGAACCCTATATCCATGATGGCGATTTGCTGGCCTTCTCCCGACAAACCATAACCAAAAGCTTTATGCAGGTTGATAACCTCATAGGGATTTTGAATGCTTGTGGCGCCATCCCCATTAAAATTATCAAATTCAGAATTTGCTGCCCAGGTGGAAGCGACTGAGGCATCATAAATTCGCGTTGTACCGGAATTTAACGCGTATTCATTGATAGTGATTGTGACTGATTGGCCCCATATTTGAGCGCCACCCCCAGAAACAGTGCTGATGAATATCGTTGTGCTTTCTGCACCATTCTCGTATGCAGTATCGTTCAAAGGAACAAAGCCGGTTGTACCTGTTATTGCCCCTGCGGCAATCGTAATGCTTGAAATTGAGTTGTAATCTGTGCCTTCAGTGGCAGTGCCGGTAGAGCCCAGTGTCACGACTACGGTTTCAGTTACCGCTTTGGATAGAATCGCCGTTAAAGTGATTGTGTCATTAGAACTTTCGTAAACAGACGAGGCGTCCGCTGTAAGGCTGACATAGGTGGCAGGAGCCGCAGATGTAGGCACGAGATTTGAACCTCCACCTCCACCTCCCCCTCCAGCGCAGGCCGTCAAAAACCCGGCAGTTAAAAATAAAAGGAGGTATTTCACGCCCGCCCACTATACTCTCACCCTATGTTTTTTTACGAACGCTTGGTTCTGATGTCGACGTTGTTATTGCTATTGCTGGTAGTGGGGTGCAGTGAAGCAGGTGATGATCCGGGTTTCGGAAATGGCAGCGCCGAGCTGGAGCGTGGGGAACTTTTAGCTCTATCTTGTCGGGTCTGTCATACCTTTGGGGAGGGAGAGGAGCATCTGCTTGGGCCGAATCTCTACAAACTATTCGGTCGTCCGGTTGCCAGCGCCCCGGGGTTTGAATATTCATCTGTGTTGGGTGAGGCAGGATTTGTTTGGACTCTGGATGAGCTTGATTCCTGGCTGGCTAAGCCAGATGAATTTTTACCGGGCAATAACATGATATTTGCCGGTTTTAACTCGGAATCAGATCGCAATGACTTACTCGCTTACCTTGTTCAGGTTACGTCTGAAGGCGCACTGTAGGATTATGAGAACTTGAAAAATCATTTATATTTCCTTTGGTTAAATAGAAAATATAAAGTTGTTTTGTGATTTAATGCAGGATCTGCGTTCTGTATCTTGATGCGCTTATAGAAGCACTGATGCCTGAGAGGCGTTTCAGTGCCTGGTTATTTTGGCAGTTATTGGAGAATCCTGCCCGGCTCGTTTTTTAGGTATAACAGAGATGAGTGACCAAATTTTCGATGTTGTGGTGATCGGGGGTGGACCAAGCGGTTATCCGGCTGCAATTCGCGCAGCACAGAACGGACTGTCGGCTGCCTGCATTGATGAGTGGGAAAACCGGGATGGCAGCCGCGCTTTTGGCGGCACTTGCCTGAATGCAGGCTGTATTCCATCAAAGGCGTTACTGGAGTCCTCGGAGCTCTATCATCGCGCCGCCTCAGAGTTTAAATCGCACGGTATCGGTGTTGACGGGCTGGCAATCGACGTTACCACGATGCAGTCCCGGAAAGAGAAGATCGTTAAGCAATTGACGGGTGGTATAGAAGCACTTTTCAAATCCAATGGCGTCACCCCGTTTAAGGGGCATGGCCGATTGTTAGCGGGGAATCAGGTAGAGGTGCATGCTGCTGATGGTGAAACGTTAGTTATTTCTGCAAAGCATGTAATTCTTGCCAGTGGGTCGACGCCGATCGCGCTTCCTATCGCACCATTTGATAACGACTACATTGTTGATTCCTGGGGAGGGTTAGAGTTCGATACGGTACCTGACAGGTTAGGCGTTATTGGTGCAGGTGTTGTTGGTTTAGAACTTGGTAGTGTTTGGCAAAGGCTTGGCGCGAAAGTCGTGATATTGGAGGCGCTAGATGATTTCCTGTATATGGCAGACTCGCAGATTGCTAAAGAAGCCCGGCGCTACTTCAAGCGCCAGGGGCTCGATATCCGGCTTGGTGCAAAAGTTACCGCTGCTAATGTAAAAGATAATGCCGTAGCCGTTAATTACGAAGATAGTAATGGGGCTAACAGTCTTGATGTCGATAAGCTGATTGTCTGTGTTGGGCGGAGGCCGTTTACCGAGGGTCTGTTAGCTGAAGATTCTGGTGTGGTACTGGATGATCAGGGTTTTGTCCAGGTTGACGAGCACTGCAAGACAAGCGCGCCTCAGGTGTGGGCAGTTGGTGATGTTGTACGTGGTCCCATGCTTGCTCACAAGGGCACCGAGGAAGGGGTCATGGTAGCCGACATCATTGCCGGAAAAGTTGGCGAAGTGAACTACAACGCTATCCCGTCTGTTATTTATACCGCACCTGAAATCGCATGGGTGGGTAAGACTGAGGCTGAAGTACAAGAAACTGGCAGAGATTACAAAGTCGGTACTTTCAGTTTTGCCGCTAACGGTCGTGCCAAGGGTATGGAACAGACCGAGGGCATGGTTAAGCTAATTACGGATAAGTCCGATGACGAGTTGCTTGGTGTGCATATCGTAGGCCCGATGGCGGGAGAACTCATTGCTGAGGCGGTACTGGCGATGGAATTTTCGGCCACCGGAGAAGACCTGCAACGCACGATTCACGCCCATCCTACCCTGAGCGAGGCAATTCACGAGGCCGCATTGGCCGCTGACCAGCGAGCGATTCACGCCATCAACCGCTAGGCCTTTTTCGTACCGAACTCCCACACCTGGTAAAATCCCGTTATCATAGGCACTGACAGGAGCTAAGCGCTTGCTGTCATTGGAGTTACGGAGTGAGTTTTCTGACTGACGGACCCTTGTGGTGAGTGGTGTCTTATGTCCGGGAACTGCCAGTTCAGGTACAAGCAAGGAGCATTGTGAATGGCTGGCCATAGTAAATGGGCCAACATCCGTTTTCGGAAAGGCGCCCAAGATGCCAAGCGGGGCAAGATTTTTACGAAGTTGATCCGTGAGATCACCGTGTCTGCCCGTGGCGGCGGCGGCGACCCCGGCTCTAATCCACGTCTGCGTACGGCTATTGATAAGGCGAAAGCGCAGAGCATGCCAAAAGATAATATTGATCGAGCGATTAAGCGGGGCACAGGGGATGCTGATGGCGCAGTTTACGAGGAGGTGCGCTACGAGGGGTACGGCCCGGGTGGCGCCGCCGTTATGGTGGACTGCTTAACTGACAATCGCAATCGAACTGTCGCCGATGTTCGGCATGCCTTTACGAAGTTTGGTGGAAACTTAGGAGCCGATGGATCAGTTGCTTATCTTTTTGAAAAGACTGGTTTTCTCAGTTATCCCCCTGGTGCGGATGAAGACAAGGTTATGGAGGCGGCAATCGAGGCGGGCGCAGCAGATGTGGTTTCACATGATGATGGTTCGCTGGAGGTGCTCAGCACGCCAGATGATTTTGATGAGGTAAGGGAGTGCATGATTGCGGTCGGTGTCAAGCCGGAGCGGTCTGAGATCACCATGCGTGCGTCCACCCAGGCGAATCTCCAGGTAAAACAAGCGGAGAGCATGCTTAAGTTGTTGGATGTCCTGGACGAACTGGATGATGTTCAGCATGTTTACTCCAATGCAGATATACCCGAGGACCTTTTTGAGGAGCCTGTATGAGTGAGGTTACCCGTATCTTAGGTATCGATCCGGGTTCCCGGACCACGGGTTATGGTCTTATAGATTCATGCCGACGGGGGAACGAGACTAAGCGTGTTCACTTCGGCGCAATTCATACCGCTGGGGAACACAGTGAGCGTTTGCGGCAGATTTTTGAACAGGTTGGGGACCTGGTGAGGGAATACCACCCGGATGAGGTAGCGATTGAGCGGGTATTCGTTCACCGGAATGCGGATAGTGCCTTAAAACTCGGGCAGGCGAGAGCAGCTGCTCTATGTGCTACGTTCGAAGCGGATCTTCCTGTCTTTGAATATGCTGCTCGGCACATCAAGAAAGCTGTGGTTGGTAGTGGTAGCGCCGATAAGGGCCAGGTACAGCATATGGTCAGATTGTTGCTTGGCCTGCAGGCAGTTCCCCAGGCGGATGCGGCCGATGCTTTGGCTGCAGCGCTTTGCCATTCTCACGCTCGAGGCACGCGTTCTCTGCTTGGGGAGGTGGCCGTCAATTCATGATTGGGTTCTTGAAAGGAACGCTCATTTCAAAACGACCTCCGGAGCTTGTTGTAGACGTTGGTGGTATCGGATACGAACTGCAGGCCCCTATGTCTACGTTTTATCAGCTACCTGAATCCGGCGAATCTCTGACATTACTTACGCATCTTTTAGTACGCGAGGATGCACACGCGCTCTACGGATTTTCGACAGAAGCCGAGCGAGCACTATTCAGGAATCTCTTGAAAGTTTCTGGTGTTGGCGCTCGTATTGCACTGGGAATCCTGTCTGGGATCAGTGTGGAGGGATTTCGCCGCTGTGTGTTAGATCGAGACCTTGTTACGCTGACACGGATTCCCGGTATTGGTCGCAAGACTGCCGAACGTTTGTTGGTTGAAATGGCAGATCGAGTTGATCAGTCAGGTCTTAGCGATTTAGAGGGCAAGGAGACAGCGAGTGGAGTGAAGGGAGAGGCCCATGGTGCACTGCTTGCGCTTGGTTATAGGCCTGTTGAAGTTACACGAATGCTTGCGGATTTAGATACGGCTCAACTGAGTTCAGAGGAGCTAATACGCGAAGCACTTAAGCGTGTGCATGCAGGATAGATGAATGAGTGAGGAGGCCCAAATTTTGACCGGAGCTAGTAATCACGACGATATCGCTTTCGATCGTGCTTTACGTCCTAAACTTCTGGCGGAGTATGTTGGTCAATCCAGCGTTAAACGGCAGATGCAGCTTTTTATCACAGCAGCTCGCAATCGAACTGAGGCATTGGATCACACTCTGATTTTTGGCCCGCCAGGGTTAGGCAAGACAACACTTGCACACATCGTCGCTAATGAGCTTGACGTAAATCTACGCCAGACCTCAGGCCCGGTACTTGAGCGTCCGGGGGATCTGGCAGCGATACTCACAAACTTGGAGCCACGAGATGTTCTATTTGTTGATGAGATCCATCGGCTCAGCCCGGTTGTAGAGGAGGCGCTCTACCCAGCCATGGAGGATTTTCAGCTCGATATCATGATTGGTGAGGGGCCGGGCGCGCGTTCCATAAAACTAGATCTGCCGCCGTTTACTTTAGTAGGCGCCACTACCCGGGCAGGATTGTTGACCTCACCTTTGCGAGACCGTTTTGGAATCGTACAGCGATTGGAGTTTTATAACTGCGATGAACTTACGCAAATCGTTCACCGTACTGCTGCTTTGTTGAACTTGCCGATTGATGATTCTGGTGCAACGGAGATTGCAGGCCGCTCTCGTGGAACGCCAAGAATTGCGAATCGCCTTCTACGCAGAGTTCGTGATTACGCAGAGGTAGAGGCGGAGGGTAGTGTTACGGAACCCGTAGCTCGTGCAGCGATGGATTTATTGGAAGTGGACCCTCACGGCTTTGATTCAATGGACCGCAAACTTCTGATGACTGTGATTGATAAGTTTGAGGGAGGACCAGTTGGTATTGAGAGCCTGGCAGCTGCTATCGGTGAAGAGCGAGGTACACTCGAAGATGTTGTGGAACCTTACTTGATCCAGGAAGGATTTTTACAGCGGACATCACGGGGCCGGATCGCTACGAACAACGCCTATCGGCACTTTGGTCTTCAGGTGCCGACATCCAGAGAGAGCCCGGATTCTCCCGGGCTGTTTGACTGAGCAGCAGGCAAGTGATGATGAATTTTGTTTTACCGGTGCGGGTTTACTTAGAGGATACTGATGCACAAGGTGTTGTTTATAACGCAAGCTATTTTCGGTTTTTCGAACGGGCAAGAACAGAGTGGCTTCGAGTTAAGGGGATTGACCATAATCAACTACGTGAGGCGGCAGGGATCTTATTGGTTCTTGTGGGGATTGAGGCAAGTTTTCGGGTTCCGGCCAAACTAGGTGATTTGCTGCACGTTAGCGCGGAACTCGCTAGAGTGAGCGGGGTGCGTTTTGTTTTTAACCAGAGCGCCCGCCTGGAATCATCGGATGGAGAAGTTTTGTGCCACGCTGTTTCTGAGGTTGCATGTGTGGACGCAGAGACAGGTAAACCACAACGTTTACCGAAAAATGTTATTGCCGATTTGAGAATGGATGAGCCCGGACAATGAACACAGATTTATCATTAATGACCCTGATTTTAGATGCGAGTTTTGTAGTGAAAGTCGTGATGCTGATTTTGTTAGCAGCATCGATTGCTTCTTGGGCAGTTATTATCGAGAAAAGCCGGCTCTTGAAACAGGCGACAGGGGCAGCGGATGAGTTTGAATCGGCCTTTTGGTCTGGAGGCGATCTTTCAACCATGTACACGGAAATTGTACATGATGGCGTTGAACAACTCGGTATGGCGGGTATTTTTGAGTCAGGTTTCCGTGAGTTCGGAAGGCTTAACGAACAGACGGCCATCAATGCGGAGCAGATCGTTGAAGGTTCTCGCCGATCCATGCGTGTTTCTCAAATGCGAGAGGTTGACCGCCTGGAACAACATCTCGCCTTTCTTGCGACTGTCGGTTCAACAAGCCCTTACGTTGGGTTATTCGGAACGGTGTGGGGGATAATGAACTCTTTCCAGTCGCTAGGTAACATGCAAAGCGCCACCCTCGCTTTAGTGGCTCCTGGGATTGCTGAGGCCCTGATTGCGACGGCTATGGGATTGTTTGCGGCTATTCCTGCCGTCATCGCTTTCAATCGATATGCAGATAAAGTGGGGCGCCTCGAGGTTCGATACGATACCTTCATGGAGGAGTTTTCCTCAATTTTACAACGCCAAGCTGCTCCTCGAACTACGTCGACTAAGGGGGCAAGAGCATGAGTCGTATGAGGCAACGCCGGTTGATGGGGGAGATTAATGTAGTCCCGTACATTGACGTCATGTTAGTGCTGCTAATTATTTTTATGATTACAGCGCCATTGCTGACTCAGGGGATTAGTGTCGAGCTCCCTCGGGCAGGCGCTGAACCATTAGACCCCGAGTTGATGCAGGATAATGAACCTTTGGTGTTAAGCATTAATCGGGAGGGTGAATTGTTTTTGAACGTTGGCGGTGATGAAGAAGTGCCGATAGATGAGCAAACCGTCCTGACTCGAACGGCTGCGGTGTTGCGACGGAATTCCCAGACACCCGTACTGGTTAAAGCAGATCAAGCGGTGTCGTACGGACGGGTGGTGACCGGAATGGTTATTTTGCAGCGGGCTGGGGCAGAAAAGGTGGGATTCATCACTGACCCTCTGGCGTTTTCAGAAGATCAACCCTGAGGAGATGCAGCGAGAGTATTTATGGGACTTTTTCTGCAACAGCATCGATTGGCTGCACTGCTTTCCACAGCTTTTCACGTGGTATTGGCGGTTGCGTTGACGGTTGGGCTCAATCCATCCGGAAGTCGCCGGGCTGCGCTGCCAATTGAGCAGGTGGCACTTGAAGCTACGGTGGTTGATGAGTCACTGATCCAGCGGGAACTAGAGCGACTTGAGCAACTAGATCAGGCTGAAGTACTGCGACAGCAGCAGGCGGAGCGCCAGGCTCG
>JAZAGZ010000110.1:0-31984 GCA_036231525.1 Pseudomonadota bacterium
CTTCGCATGTAATCCTCTCGGTTTTCCTCGTGTAATGGAAGATACCTCTCCACGAACATTTGAATTCATCCACATCGATGGCAGGGTGCTGCAACTTCTGCAGCAGGGCCGGACACTGCGTGAATTCTGGATGGATGGTCGGAACATACCATCACCCGAGAACATGGATAACATCGGGCCCTCCTGGTATGGGCATTCGGTCGCCGAGTGGGAAGGGAATGAATTAATCGTCGATACAGCAGGCATGGATGATCGTGCCTGGCTTGATCACAATGGTAACGTGAAGAGTTTTAAGGCACGGATACAGGAGCGGTATAGACGGGTCAATGCAGATACCATAGAACTTCGAATGACACTCCACGACCCAATAAGTTACACCGCCCCCTGGGTCAGCGTAACAAAAATTTTCAGACGTGAATCACCAGAGAGACTTACTTTCTTTGGTTGGTACGGCATGTTCTCCGGGGTGGCAGATCTTATGTGTGCACCACTCAATGCAGTCGAGCTACAAAGAGACGGAGCTTACTGAATTGCGCTGCCCAACCCAGTGGGCATTCCCGATACTCACCCTCCTGTGGCTGCAATCGCCCGGTGGACTGGCCCAGAACAGTGCGGCCACAGACCTCGACCCCCGTGATCTCTCCGGTGTCTGGTACGGAGTTGCTGGCGGCGGTGGGCGTGTTCCCTTCGGCCCGGATAAGCCGCCCTTAACACCTGAGGGCGAAGCGAAGTACCTGACACATATCCCGACCCGCAGTGCTGATCCCCGTGTGCCGGCCGTAGATGATCCTGCACTTTCAAACGATCCCACCTTCACGTGCAATCCCCGTGGATTTCCTCGCGTCATGTTTGACGATGGTGGAGAGACATTCGAATTCATCCACATCGATGGCAGAGTGCTGCAACTCCTACAACGAGGCCGGACACTGCGTGAATTCTGGATGGATGGTCGGAGCATGCCATCATCCGAGAACATGGATAATATCGGGCCCTCCTGGTATGGGCATTCAGTCGCCGAGTGGGAAGGGAATGAATTAATCGTCGATACAGCAGGCATGGATGATCGTGCTTGGCTCGATGCATTAGGACACGTAAAAAGCTTTGAGGCACGGATACAGGAGCGGTACAGGAGAATCGATGCAAATACCATAGAACTTCGAATGACACTCTACGACCCAATAAGTTACATCACCCCCTGGGTCAGCGACACAAAAATTTTCAGACGTGAATCACCAGAGAGACTTACTTTCTTTGGTTGGTACGGCATGTTCTCCGGGGTGGCAGATCTTATGTGTGCGCCGCTCAACGCGGTCGAACGACAAAGAGACGGGGCTTATTAACGCACGCATTCTAATTATGTGACTACTGACCTATGATCACTTGCGTGACGAGTGATGCACCCAACATTAGTATCGACCACACCCGCCGCAATCTTCTGGTCTCACTGGCCGGGCTGGGGCTGGCTGCTCCGCTTATCGCGGGACGCCGGGACTGGACCCACGAGCCGATTACCCTGCGTTACACCTCTCACGCTCCAAGGTCCCACGGACTTTACACGGAGGCTTTCGTACCGTTTGCAGCGCTTGTAGAACGAGAGACAGGAGGGCGACTGCGACTGGAGCCCTTCACCGATAGACTCCTGCATGGCCCCATCGACGGTTTTAAAGCTGCGGTCACAGGCATCACCGACTACACCCACTCCTACATCACCTACCAACCTGGTAGCTTCAAACTCCTACACGCACCACAACTGCCGTTCCTATTCTCTAGCCCTCAGGTCGCAAGCCTCGTGGTGGAAGAACTCTACCCACGACATTTCAAGTCGGAGTTCGAGCGCATGGGCGTTTATTTTGCTCACTGCGATTGCACAAGCCCGTACAACATTATTTCCAAGACGCCAATCAGACGCTTGGAGGACCTTCGTGGAATAAAAATTCGCGTAACCGCGGGTCTCACCGCAGAAATATTCCGTGAGCTCGGCGCCGTTCCTGTCGCAATCGCCGCGGCCGAGACTTACTCAGCATTTCAAAGGGGAGTCATAGATGCGGTCTCACTTGCTCCCTCCGACATAGTCTCCTATCGATTGCAAGAGATTGGCCCATACTACACCCGGGTCGATATCAACGTGACTCTCCTGCACTATTGTTTGAATCGCCAAAGTTTCGACGCTTTACCCGATGACTTGCGGGTAGCTTTCTACAAGCTACTTCGAATAAGAAGCCAAATTGCGGTACAGAACTATTACAGTGGACCAGGTTATGAACGCGCATTTTCTACGCTACAAGAGTCGGGCGTGGAAATTTTCGAGCTGGAAGAAGACGAGCTTGCTCGCTGGCGAGATAGGGTCACACCGTTGAAAGAACGCTATATCGCACAACACGAAGCAGAGGGTTTGCCAGCACGTATTGTCGTAGCCGATCTGGAAGAACTTGCTGCCAAGTATGCATCGCTCACTGATAACCAGATCAACGAGCGCATCATCAACTCGCCAACCCAAGGGATCATCGACTTTTGATTTTTAAAGCACTCGATCGCTGGTCGGAGCAGGCCTCCCGGTGGCTCTACGGGCTTGGTGTTTACGGTGCGCTACCGGCGTTGTTCGCACTCGTAACATTAGAGGTTGTGTTGCGCTACATATTTAATGCGCCACTACAGTGGAGCCGGGATGCCAACGGCCTACTGTTACTGATTACCCTTTTTTCCGCCCTCCCTCACGCCTGGGATTGCAGCTACCACATTCGTATGGAGATGATCTACGATCGGCTATCCCCGGGCTGGCGTAGTTTTGCAGATGTACTCTCCGCTTTAGCAGGGTTCGTATTTTTCTTTCTGCTTACCATACAAGCCTTCAGCTTCTCTCACTACATGATCTTAACCAGTGAAACGGGTGAGGATTTAGATGCGCCGCTCTGGCCATTTATGGTGTTCGTGGGATTATGCGGCATTGTTTTTTCGGCACGACTTTTGGCCAACCCCTCCGCAATGCCGACGAGCAGAGATGAAGGGTCAAACCAGTGGATTTGATCCTCATCGGTATCGCGGGTGTCATCCTCCTGCTTGTACTGCTAGCAATTGGCGCACCTATCGCATTCGCGATGGCCTTCACAGGAATTCTCGGACTATGGATCGTCGAGGGGCCAGTACCTACCATGGCACACGCGGCATTAATCCCCTGGGAACATGGACGAGATTTTATTTTCGTTGCTGTTCCACTATTCGTCCTGATGGGACAGCTTTTCTATCACGCTGGACTTGCTAGTGATCTTTATGAGTCGCTCCGAAAATGGGTCGGAAGGGTGCCCGGTGGGATGGCAATTTCCTCAGTACTCGCATGCGGTGGATTTGGAGCAGTGACTGGGTCGAGCATCGCAACCGTGGCAACTATGGGCACTATCGTAATGCCCGAAATGCGCCGCTTTAAGTACGACTCACGCCTTGCCACAGGGGCATTAGCAGCCTCTGGTACTCTGGGGATCCTCATACCCCCAAGTCTGATTTTTATTTTTTACGGGGTCATGACAGAAACGTCCATTGGCGCACTCTTTATTGCCGGTATAGTTCCAGGTGCAATCACGGCACTGATGTTTTCCCTCATCATCCTAATCCGCTGCGCGCTCAACCCCGCCCTCGGACCCAAAGGCCCGCGAGCTAGCTGGCAAGAACGAATCGTCTCAATTAGCCGCCTGGGTCCTGTAGCAATGCTTTTCGCCCTCATAATCGGTGGAATATACGCAGGCATTTTTACCCCAACGGAGGCAGCAGGAGTTGGTTGTGCAGGTGTACTAATCACCACACTGATACAGCGCAAACTCAACTGGGCAGCAATTAGTGCAGCATTACGCAGTACAGCTCTGATCAGCGCAATGATTTTCGCCATTATTATCGGGGGCTACGTCGTCGCACGCTTTCTTGCAGTTACCGGACTTACAGATGCATTAGTTGATTTGATCATTGCGGCTGAACTCGGCCGCATTGGATTCCTTATTCTACTGGTACTTCTCTACTTCGTATTAGGTGCCATGCTGGACGTATTCGGGATGCTTGTCCTAACCATTCCGTTCATCCTACCCGTCGTAATCGAGCTTGGAATCGATCCAGTCTGGTTCGGCGTTTTTGTCGTTATCATGGCAGAACTTGCTTTGATTACTCCTCCCATCGGAGCAAACGTTTTTGTTATGCGCCGGGTAGCTCCAGATGTCCCAATGGAAGAAATTTTCCGGGGTGTCTTTCCATTCGTTATTGGAGAACTTCTGGTGCTTACGCTGCTAATATTGTTTCCAGATCTAGCACTGTGGCTCGTCGAACGCATGGGGTAACACATCTTTTCTTAGAAAGTTTCTCCTGTTAATCTACTCCCTATTATATTTGGGATAACCCACGAACGAGGATACTTGCACCCTTGATTCCTGTTTTGACAATAAGAAAAATCCTGGTTAGGTACGCTAGAACTGCTGTCCTTTGGATAACCGGGGTATTATTTATCTGCAGATTTTTAATCCCAGTAGGCTATATGCCAACCGCAATGGAAGATGGTTGGTTCATTAAACTTTGCGACAGTCTTCCATTAACCAAGCATGTCGAAACTAATTTAAATCACCATAAAACCTTTTTTACAGAGCATACTGACAGCACTCATCATGGTGAAATGACCTGGGAGCACTGCTCCCTAGGGGTTTCAATAGATTCTGCGCCATTAAAAATAAATCTTTCTTCCCTAATTGAATCTTTTAGCGTTTATCAAAATTTTCACAGATTGATCGCAACCGTCCTGGTAACCGATCTCATAGTTCCCAAGCAGCAGGGACCTCCTAGCACTAAATAATTTTTTAATCTTTTTCACGAAGCTACACATTTAGATGCGTAGTTGTGTTCGATTATATTTTTTAGGATTTTGCTATGAAGACCTTGCTGCGTGTATTAATTTTTTCATTTTTACTTTTTACATTAAATCTCTCTGCTCAAGAGAGTGCTATTGAACACGCTCCGATTGGGGTGATGGGAGATCATTATCATGAGCAGGGCGAATTTATGATTTCTATTAGACATATGAAAATGTTCATGAATGGAAATTTAAATGGTACTAACAATATTTCTGACACAGAAATAATTGAATTACCTAATCCCTATCAAATGGGAAACGCGTCTACAAAACTCAGCGTAGTACCAAAAGACATGGCTATGGATATGACCATGCTTGGCGTTATGTACGCTCCCAGTGATGCTGTAACACTTATGGCTATGGGAATGTTTGTCGGAAAAGACATGAGTTTAGATACTTATGCGGGCGCTATGGGTATGGGTATGGGGGATAGAACATATCTTGGTTCTTTCGATACCTCCTCCTCCGGGCTCGCAGACTTAACTTTATCTGCATTAGTCAGACTTAATGAGACGAATCTCTCAAAATGGCATGCAGAATTCGGAATTCAAAAATCTGTGGGTGAGAGTGACGGTACCGGCAATGTGTTAACCCCCATGAATCAAACTGTGGGCATGATTCTCCCCTACGGAATGCAGGTTGGAGATGGGTCTTCATCCCTGATTGCTGGGCTTACATATTCAACTGAAAGAAGTAGTTGGGTGTATGGAAGTCAAATAAAACTAAAAAGGATTATTAGTGAAGATGACTGGAATTTTGGAAACAGTTTTTATTTAACAAGCTGGGCACAAAAAGAAATTTCCTTAGAAACAGCACTATCTCTAAGATTAACTTTTGATAAACAAGACCCCATAGATGGGAGAAATTCCAATATCATGGCGCCAATCCAGACCGCAAATCCTGCTAATTACGGTGGTAAGGTTCTTGAATTAGGTTTAGGAATAAACCAACTGCTCAATATCTTTCCGGGGGATCATGCTGATCGTATTGGCGTTGAACTCACGTACCCCATTAGTCAGGATCTCAATGGCCCTCAGATGAAATCAAGATGGGCGATCAATATAGGCTATCAAAAATCTTTCTTCTAAAAAATGAGTTTTTCAGACAAAGCAACCTTCTCTCATCGTTCTAACGAGGATTGATTCGAAACTCACTAAGTTGCGGTGGAATAACAGCTCGCTCCTCCGGTCTATCTAACTGGGGAACCCACCCATAAGGAACACGATAGGCTCTATAGACGAGATTAGGCGCCCCGTCCTCGTTGAAGTGAGGGTTCAGGTATTCCCAGACGGTCTCGTTCTCGGGGGTGACTTCGAAGACCCGGCCCACCACGCCCTCAGTAATCAATGTATTGCCATTGGGCAAACGTTGGGCGGAACTTACGAAAGTACTGTAGAAGAGGAACCCCGGCAGGCCCGCGATCGAATATTCCCAGACCTTGCCGAATGTGACCGGATTGATCTCGAGGACTCTAGATTTCATCCGAGTAACAATATTCGCGCCCGTTGGAGCACTCGGGTTCCCAGACCCATAACCTGCGTTGCCGCCGTTGTCGAACAACAGCAAGTTTCCGGCCCCCGGCAGCCCTTCCGGAATGATATGCGGGTGGTGTTGACCAATTACCTGGCCGAGTTCCTGTAGCGCCCTAGATTCCCGATAGTCGGGACCCATTCGCCAGACGATGGAACCGGTCGCTCGTTCGATAATCGCGACAATATTAGCGGCACGACTGCTGATGATGATGTTGTCAGGATGAAAACGCTCATCACCAGCCTCGTACCAGCGATTAGGACCGATATAGGTTGCACTGTTCAAGTGTAGCCAGTCCGCACTTTGGCGACCCTCATGCCATGGCACAGATCGATAGATGGCATTGCGGGCATCCTCGGAGAAGCCGAGCTCGTGGATATGGTCGCTGGCTAACCACTCCCAGAGCACCTCACCGTCCCAAGACACTTCAAAGATGTAGTCGTCTTCCAGGCGCTTGTCGCTAACGTTGGTGTTAATCAGGTTCTTATGAGAAAGAACAAGCGTTCGTCCACTGTTCACCATCGGCTCGGCGCCAGGAGCATAATAGCCGACCGGGCTACCTTCTCGCTGCCAATCGTGATGCTGGCGGGCAGACAAAACGGTATCGCCGTTTTCAAGCTGCACCTCCTCGGTGCCGTCATACTTCCAGACAATATTCCCATCCCAATCCAATTGGGCAAAAGTAATAGCCTCTAGGTGGGGGCTTCGCGTACCTAGCCCACCCATGAGATAACCACCTGGAAGCAGCCTCGGCGGATAACCGCGCATTCCGTCCCAGCGGTGAAGCTCATTTCCGTTCATGTCGATCAACACGACTTCCGATAGGCTGGAGTTGAGCACCGTGTAGCCATTCCACGTCCTGTCAGGCTGATAGATCGTGGTACCCGTAGGATAGATAGACGGCGCCGCATCAACACCCCAAGACTGAAATACACCAAAACCCGCTGTCAGTAGCAGAAGTACCAAAACCAGTAAGCGTGACATGTTCATTTCCTTATTCGAGAAGTTTGCTGACGTTTTGTGCGACTGCATTTGTTCGTCTAGTGCACACTGACTCTCACGCGTCTGGGAGAGCGCACTCGAAACGTTTTATTTCCTCTCCAGGCTGCCAGAACCAGAACCCACTGTGTGTCGCTGGTTCTGTGAAAACGGTAGGGTCTGTCAACACGACCCGGTAATCTAACCGATCTTCACCATTATTGAGTATGAAGCGCTCAATAACTTCAATCTCCTCGCTCTGTGGTGTACCGATGTCGTCAAAAAAAGGTTCATTGATACGAGTTGTCGTTACAACAAGCGTAGTGTCTTCCCAGCGACCTATGGAATAACCCACAGGCGAAGTAGGCTGGTTCTCAGCAGGTACATCTTCCACCATGTGAATGGTGCGCATACCATCCCACTCTTCAAGCCGCAGAATGATACGGTCACCTTCATCAACAAATTCGATAGGATAAGGATTACTCATCATGGCAGGCATACCTGGCGGAATACACTCGAGAGCAGGGTCATCCCCCAGAGGGTCGAACGTTTCCCGAGCCGCGATGGCCTCCTCCGTAAACGGTAACCGAGACTCAAAACCAGTGCTTCTGCTCCAGATTCGAAAAATTCCTTGAGCTTCTCGGACACCCTGTTCCTGAGCGGCTTCGGAAATCGGCGCTGCGATAACTTCCCTGCCAATCTGTACAGCACGCTGCGGCCACAGCGGCACTTCCGTACCATCAGCAAGTGTCATGGTATAAGCCGCCATACTATTTAACCCTCGCCTGGACACCGCACCCGTGAGCGCGACGTGATCCCCAACTGAGACGATATCTCGACCAATTCCGATCCGTTGAAGCGAATTTGTAGAGCCTGATTCAGCCTCCCAAGTTTCCTGCTCACCATTTTCTAGAATACGCTCAATGGTCACAACGACGTGGGGGTTTCTCCAGAAAATATCCGTGACATCCCCCTCAATGGTTCTCAGATTTTCTGTGTCGTAAGCAACAGTAACTGCGTGATGTGCAGCAGAAAAACTCGAAAACATAAATGCCAGGAGAAAAAAACCAATACGATCCATGACAAACATCCCCTATCTATTAAATACATCCAGACGCAAAGGCGTCCAGTTCATGCCATCAGGTGTTTCGTGATTTACAACCAGCGTACGGGGCGGAGCCTCGGGATTGGTAAAATCATAAATAAGGATACGCCCGTCAAGACGAGTACTGACGAATCCAACACTATCAACAGCGAAAAACCCAAAACCACCAGCACCTACACCATCGCCAGGAATAGGAAGGTCGTGCAAGACTTCTCGGGTTTGTGTGTGATAGACACGAATACCAACTATTTCACGGTTGCCATATATCACAGCCATCCGATCGTCCGACAAATTCACTAGTCGCCGAGGCTGCGTCGCCGCTTCAAACTTCTCCAATTCAACCAATGTCTCCGAATCAATGACAGAAATGGTGCCCTCATCCTGGTTGATTACCCAGATATTCCCATTGTCCGATGTCACAGTGATTGCTTCAGCACCCAACCCAGTCTGAATCACGGTAGGTTCTCGATCCTCATCAAGAAAAATTACTGACACTGTCCCCTGGCCGAGGCGTCCACCAACATAAACCCTACTGCCGTCTGGACTTAAATGAAGCATATGGCCCTCGCGGGCAGCATCGCCGATATCGTAAGTTCGCACAACGCTCAACGTTTCCACATTAACGACCGCAATCTGATCCTGAGTCTCCAAGGTAATGACGGCGTGAAGATTGTCAGGCAAAAAAACAGAATCATGAGGCTTAGACATTGGCCCCATATCAATACGGCCCAAGATCTGAGCGCCCGGGATATCCATGACGGTCACGTAACGCCCAGGACGGTTCTCACCATACTCAGCAGTCAATGCTAACCGGCCATTAGGAGATACAGCTACCTCGTGGGGCCAGCCCTGACCTATAGGAATACGAGCGATCTCGATCTCAGTTTCCAGATCAAAGAAAGAAACACTACCCGCCTTAGAATGGCGATTAACCACAAGCAACGTACCATCCTGAGCGCACGCGCTGGAGACCATTAGGCAAAGGATAATCCCTAAGGGAGTTACTCCGAACCTAGAATCCATTGATCTTGTTCCTAAGCTCTAGGCACAGCTGCCGTAACGTCGTACATGATTTTCGCGCCGGCATCTGGCAGTTGATCAACGCCCAAGGTAGTGCTACAGGGATTCCAGTCTCCAAGGTACTCCGCTCTGACTCCATTGGCGGGGGTTTCGGTATAAAACCTCACAATTTTGATAACCTCGCGCCAGGTAATACCCGCCTCGTCAAGCACTTCCTGGATATTATCCAAAGCCATTCGGGCTTGTTGATCAAGATCATCAGGAAACTCGAAGGGATCCTCAGAAGTCAGGTCCAGGGGACGGGCGGTAACACCAGACAAAAAGAGGAGATCCATGTCCGAGCTGATGCGAAGACCAGCAGCAAAGCTCGTCTTAAGAACATTTCTTGTGTTGACTACTTCTATTGGCATGTTCGTTTCCTCTTATTTATTCCTGTAGGCACGTCAGGCATTGGATGGAATGACGGCAATCAATTCTATTTCAAGGCGCGCAGGCGCGGAGCTTAAGTTTCTAATCTGCATAGCGGTCATCGCAGGCCACCAATCCCAAAAGTCGAAATACTCTGCCATAACTTCCTCAATGGCATCGGATTCCGATAAATCGGTTTGGAAGCGATTGACCTTGACGACGTCTTTCCACGTCACGCTCTGGTCATCCAAGATCTCCTTTATATTGCGCATGCACATATGCGTTTGACCGCGGATGTCCTCTGGCATAGTCATCTCGTAGGGCACATGGGGATGCAAATGGTAGAGGTCCAGCGCCGTCGTCCCGGACAGAAACAAAAGATCCATATCCGCATCAGCACGCACATAAGTTCCACGCGGGACAGATGCTGAACGATTGCCCTGTGCGTTTGACGATAATGGAAAAGAAAACAAGCTTGCCCCGGCAGCAGCCGTTAAACCAGTGGATCCGGTGACAAGAAAGTCGCGTCGATTAAGTAACTTCTGCATGGATTCTTCCTCGTAGTTATTTTAATCCGTCGCGAATGATTCAACGATCTCAATCATGACTTGTACGCCCTTATTAAACGCTTCGATTCCAATACGTTCATTGTTTCCGTGTACGCTGGAAGATTGGGCAGATGTCCTAATACTTGGGATATACCCGTAGCTCGCAATACCAATATCACGGAAAAAATGACTGTCTGTAAATCCTCCTAATACAGAAGGCGCCACACCCGCACCTGGAAAATGCTCCAGAGTCTTCTCAACTAATAGACTATAGAACGGCGTATCCGAACTCGTCGCAGCCGCGCTAAAAAGCATGATTTTCTCTACCTCTATCTGGTCATCATCAATGCGTGCGTTAATCCCCTCTAGAAATTCATCTGCGTCTTGATCAGGAAGTATTCGACAGTCGAGCTCCGCGACAGCGGTTGGGGATACAACGTTTATCTTCTGACTGCCCGTCAACATGGTGATAGAACAGGTATTACGGATCAGTGCATGTAAAGCTGGCAGCTCCGCCTGAAAATCGGCAACAAACTCAGAATCGAGGATAGCTTCATCGATATTTCGGAATGGCTGCTGCCATTTAGGGTCCAGATTATCGGCAAGACCTACGAACATCTCTCGTACCGGTCCAACTATCCGTGGCTCAAAAGGTGATTCTTGAATTCTATGCAAGGCCGCTACAAGCCGGGTTGTTGCCGAGGTAGGCAAAGGCCGGGAGCCGTGCCCTGGTTCGTCAGTGGCCGTTAATCGAAGCCAATACGGGCGCTTTTGTGCAAGCTCAATCCGAAACCACTCATGCCCGCCCACAGACTCGGTGCCACTACCACCTTCATTCAAGACGTACCCCACACCGTCGAAGATCTCAAGTCTATTTTCTACTAACCATCCGGCACCATAAAACCCACCAGCCTCTTCATCCGCAGTGGCCATAAAGATGACGTCCCGATTCAGCGACTGTCCGCTGTTATGAAGTGCAAGAAAGGCTTCGAGATGCATGATGCCGAGAGATTTCGTATCAAGGGTCCCACGACCGTATAGCTCTCCATCAATTTCAACAGCTCGCAACGGATCGGTTACCCACGCTTCAGGCGTCGCCGGCACTACATCAATGTGATGCAAAAGCACCAGTCCAGGCTCATCACCCCCTTCCAAACGCGCCCAGATATTTCCTCGTCCTGGTGCTGACTCTGCCGTTTCATAGGCAATACCCGCTCCTGCAAAAATTTCTGCGAAAAACTCAACCCCTCGGCTCTCATTACCCGGAGGGTTCGTGGTATCGACCTCGACATAGGTCTTGAGACGCTCCAGAGATGTAATCTGCGCATAAGAAACGGTAGACAAAACGGCTAAAAGGCACCCTAGAATGGGATATCTCATGGGTCTTTTCCTTTAAGGATTTTTCTTTTCCCTATACCGATTCTACTCACATAGACGGAAATAAGGGCCCAAATCTTGATTAAAGCTCATCTTAAAACTTCTAGGGACCATTCAAAATAAACCAGACTACTCCGGCGACCCTAATGTATATCCAGAATATAGGGCATAGACAAAGGGCCACATCTCTGCGGCCCTTCGTGAGTTGAAGTTTTGTGAGTTGAAGCTTTGTTAGTCGCTGCCTTGGAACTCTTGGACATTAGGCGACGTTGTGATGTGCTCAACATCCTGGTTATTCTCATTGCAGACATACTCCATCAACTCCCATTCGGGTCTGAGTGTCGCATCAAACTGAATAGTGAACGGCTTAGCGTAGGCCCCTGGATCGATAATGGTGGTGATTTTCTCCAAAGTTCCAAAGTTCGTCCGTGTATAACGCTCAATCGTGTGAAGCTGTGTTGTGTGAGGATGTCCCTGAAAATCAAACCAGAAGGTCTCAACACCAGTGAAACCGACGGTGTCGATGACCAGGGTGTCGCCCTCCCAATGCCCGATAGAGTGTCCATACCATGTCGGGTCTGGATCCTCTGGATGCTCCCGACCATCCATGAAAATTTGTCGATAACTATGAATATTGCCTTCAAAAAGAAAGTACAGATGTGTTGCCTTCCCGCTTAAAGGTGCCTGAACGATTCTCCACGGAAAAGGAGCAATTCGCGGTATTCCTGTAGGCAAACAGTTTGCTTCAGGGTCATCTCTCGACATCCGGGAGTCCATCAGTTCTTTCGCCCACGGTAAAAGTACAACCTCTTCACCCGGTTGAAGGCCGAACCTGACGTCTCGGTGAGGGCCTGATCCCAGCCAGAGCCCTGAAAAATCGGGCGTCCCATCAGGCAACCTTGGGGTGGGCATCGACATGACATCCTCCCCGGGTACTTGGGAGACTAAGTCACCGCCTGCCCGGGCAAACGTATCAGAATAGTCGCCCTCTTCTATTCGACCCTGACCTTCCTGGGCCAACAACGGACACCCAAAAAGAAAAATAATAGCTGTCGGGATAAAATATTTCATGTTGCCTCCGGTTACTCTCGCGCACCTGCGACCGTGCCGTCAGCCAGTGTTACGGTCAGTGCATTAGCCATTTTGGATCCATCTCTCGCAAGAGAGCCGTCAACCGTCACCTCTTCACCTAACGCTACAAAATTTCTTGACCACCCATTACGGTTAAGTATGTTCGGACTGGCCAGCTCAAGATTCCAGTTGATCACGTTACCCGCTTCATCTGTTACATCGATATAGAAGCGAGCATGGGGGTTAGTCCATTCGATTTTTGTGACAACACCTTTAAGCGTGACAGGACGATCCGGATCGTACTGAGCCGCGAAGGAATGGTGAGCCAAGGACGGTGTAGCCGTACACAGAATCACTCCAGAAACCAAAACACAAAAATAGTTGTTCATGACAAAATCCCCCTTGCGAGTGCATCATACCATCACTCTAATCCCTCATCAGGTAGTCCCAGTGTGCTCCTGCGCTTCGCAAAATAGCTGGCAAATCCTCGCTCAACAAATACCCATCTTTGATTAACATCAAGGCCTCATCCGTTACCAAACCAAAGTACTGCTCACGGCTTTCGTAGCGTTCCCCAATAGAAAGGCGAGCATCATCACTCGCCTCACGCGCAGTTCGATTTCTAGCAAACGGGATGTACGAGCCCTGACTAGCATTCGGACTGTAAGGATTCCAACCAGTATGCGTTGCCAGCGGAACAGCAAGCTCGGGCGATCTCAAGCCAACAATCTCATTGCCATCCGCAGCAACCTGTGGGACCAGAAACGGAAAAATGCCAATTCGCTCTGGCGGCTCTTTTGAAATGATCCCGCTAGATTCAAACTCCGAGCCGTAGTCGAGCCGATACGCCCGACTGACTTCCACAGGCCGCTTAACCCGTGGAATGATTGGGAATTTCAGTGCCTCAAGTTCCACTAACGTACCATCACCAACCATTGGATAACGGCTGTCTGGGGGAGAATCAACATCTCTTGTCCAGTCGTTGAGTTTCAGAAGTAACGAACGGAGAAACCATGTGTAGTCATTCGGATTTCCCACCCGTAATCCATCAGAATGTGTTTCGGGAAATTGAGCCGGGACATGTTGCGTTCCCGAAAAAAGATAAATACGAGAAGTATCTGCCGGTGGCACGTCCTTCGTACCATCCACATTTGTGTGGATCAACGCAGTCGGTAATCTCCAATACTCCGTAGACGTGTTGGTATAGAAAATTTTTGGTATTGTCTCCGAGCGTACATTTCCAAGCAGGCTATCCTCTATCCCGGTTATAGGATCTTTCTGAAGAACATCGGAGAAAGGAAACTGATCGCCCGGATAGAAATAGTTTGCATCAATGGCTCTTGACGGTTGTGCAAAACGATGATTAAAACTGCCTCGCGCGTTCGACCCTGTGTGTATGATCAAACCGTCAAAGACTTTCTCACGAGCCTCATCTTCGTTAAAACCATCATAAAGATAGTTGCGTAGAAAGCGACCTGCTTGTGAATCACCGAAAGCGAGGGCACGATTAATAGCGCCTGCCGGAATACCTAGCGATTCTGTCGAGCCATACTTCAACCGGGAGATGGTATCTCTCATGGCCGCAAGACCTAGTCCTGCTATTGGGGACCCTTCCGATACAAAGACAGCCTCGTATATCCGGTGAGGCTCGAAACCACCGGCTAAATAGATACGGGTGGAGTCCGCCACCATACGACCATCTTCAAGTCGCCCGAACTGCCACTCTTCTCGAGGTATGAAGATACGATCACCAGCGGGAGAATCTCTCACCGTCAATGTATTTCTAGGATCGCCGGGGTTTGCCACAACATACGGTATGTGCCTCCGATCACCAAGAGAATGATCGTACGTCTGCTCTTGAACCACGAAATCACTGCGTACAAGTCCCTGTATCGAGTGGTCATTTGCAGTCGCGACGGGTGCGTACACCCGCATCAAATCCACTTGAGAGGGAACATCAAATTGCCACCCCACATACAAAAGGGTGAAACCCTGACGTAACAGGAACCCATCACCGAAATCCTCCGTGATACGTGGTGCGTCCGTTGCTGTAGCCCTATTAAAGTAGCGCAGGATTCTCTTCCGCCCACGATTCATGACATCCAGAAAAACGGTCTGGTTACCCGAGTTAATGTCTTTCGGCTTAACTAAATAAAAATCGGCAGAAAACTCAACCCGTCCTTGGGCATTCAAAGGTGCATACCCAAGGTCAATAATGTTCTGATTCGCGCTGTTGGTGGGATCGATTTCGTAATAAATCTTTCCTGCCAACCTTTCATACGGACCAGCAAGACCATAGGAGTTGCCGCCTGCTACATCATCGCGAATTTCAACATCGATGCGAACAACTTCTGCTGTAGCGACGGAGACCGATAACAAAACGCAAAGTATTGCGTTTCTCATTGAAATCATCAGAAGGTGATTTCTAGTTATCAATGGAGTCCCAGATAACACCCGCCTGCTCCAATATCTCCCTGAGGTCTTGGTCTAGCAAATACCCTTCTTCTATTAGCTGAATGGCTTCTGCCGCAACCAGACCAAGATAGTGATCACGATTCTCATAACGCTCTTCAAGGGATAATCGGGGATCTCCCTGAGCTTCCCGTTCTACCTTCGTTGCGTAAAAAGGGATAAAAGATCCAGACATATGTGACGCCGTATCCGTCGGTCCATACTCAGTGTTGTAAAGGTTCCAGCCGGTGTAGGTCGCGAGCGGGACGACAAGCCCCGGGGTCCGCAGACCGCCCAACTCATTTCCATCTTCGTTAACCTGGGGCACAAGTATCGGGAACGCTGGCCCAATCTCAGGCGGCTCCTTCGTAATAACACCCTCGGAGACAAAACGAGGCCCATAATCTACCCGATACGCCTTATGTGTCTTCGTCGGGAAATTAATGTTGGGTATATTCGGGAAATTTACTTCCTCAGGGACGACCAGAGTTTCATCTAAAATAAGCGGGTATCGGCTCGGCGGTGCGGGCGTCCCTTCGACGACCCATTCGTTCATCCTAACGAGCAATGCCCGCATGAACCAAGAAAAGTCGTTGGGATTGTTAAGGTTCTGACCATTGGTCTGCGTTGGGGGAAATTCCGCGGGCAAATGCTGGGCACCGGCAAAATGATAAACACGAGCATGTTCATCTAACATCGGTGCGTCTTGCTCACCGTCCACCGTGGTAGTCAACAATGACGACACCCTCCCCCAATACTCATAGGATGAGTTGACGTTGTAGACCTTCGGCATGAACTCTTCAGGAACATGGGAAAGCATCCCGCCTGTAACCCCAGTTACCGGATCAGTCTGCTCCACATCGGTGAATGGAAATATATCCGTCGGATAGAAGAAGTTTAGAAACGGATGCGCGTCTCGTGACGCCTGACCAAATCGTAGATTGAAGCTTCCCCGCGCAGCTCCCCCTATCTGCGCAATAATCCCATCGAAAGCTTTCCGGTGTTGTTCATCCTCGTTAAAACCCATGTAGATCAGCGTTCTAAGTGTTCGGCCCGGCTGGGACATCCCGTAACCTATCCCATGATTGATAGAGCCAGGCGGAATATTTAGGTCGTCTGAAGAACCGTATTTGAATGCTGACACAGCATCGCGAAGCGCCGCCAGACCCAGTCCAATCACCTCAGGATTCTCCGCCTTATAAATTACTTCGTATATCCGGTGGGGCTCAAATCCTGACTCAAGATAAACGCGGGTCTGATCTGGGACCACCTCACCGATACCTTCCTGTGAATCGATGTTTTCCAGGCGCGCGAAATCCCATTGATCCCGGGGGATGACTTGGCGCTCATCTTCCACATCGTCACGGACAGTAAGAACACTTTCCGGTGCATCGGGATCCGAGACAGGGTATGGCACATGGTTACGATCCGCGAGCGTACGATCAAAAATCTTTTCCCTGACAACAAAGTCGCTACGTACCAATCCCTCGATTGGTTCGTCAGGATCAACTCTCGGCACAAACACCCTTGATCCGTGGGGACGGCTTAACGGTACATCGAACTGCCAACCCACCCAAAGCAGCGTAAATCCCTGTTCCATCAAAAACCCATCACCAAAGTGTTCTTCTGCTGTAGGGTTAACAGCATCCCACTCCCCGTGTTCATCATGACCGTGATTAAAAAATGTCAGCATTCTCCGAGTGCCACGGTTCGCTACACCAAGAACAACGGTACCGTTACCACGCTCTACCTGTTTCGGCTTGATGAGAACAAAATTTGCGGAAAACTCTACGTTTCCCTGAGCGTTAGTGGGAGCATGCTCAATATCGACAATGATCTCATTCGCAGAATTGCTCGGATCGACCTCAAAGTACATGGTCCCAATCATCTTTTCGTACGGTCCAGATAGTCCCCAGGACTTACCCCCGAGCACATCTTCATGGATGTCGATATCGACACCAACCATCTCTGCGGACGCCATTGATGTCATCAGGAAAACTAAAGATGGAATTCTCATCGTGATTTTCATTTCTTCTCCAGACTAATCTTTTTAGCGTCAGGCGATTGCCTTAGCTTATATTTTTACTCTTCGGAATAGCGTAGCACCCAGATCCCTTGGTTCTTGTGGCTGACATAGATATTGCCGCGAATATCAACTACTACTTCCTCAGATTGTAGAGCGAGCGCTCCCCTGGGCAGTGGACCACGGCGCTCCCTCGGGTCCGGAGGTATAAACCATCCCACTTCCTTTGGATTGATGGGGGTAGAAATATCAAAAATTCGGAGCCCCCCATTGAAATAAGTCAGATAAACAAGATCATCTTGATTCTTTATCAGTGGATTGTGCTGTAGTTGGTTCTGATTATGCGGACCAAACCGACCACCGTGGGTACAGAAGTAATCAGCCGGTTCCCCTTCCGGCGGTTGTGGCAACGGGAACTGTGACAAAAGCC
This sequence comes from Pseudomonadota bacterium, assembly GCA_036231525.1. Classification (GTDB taxonomy): domain Bacteria; phylum Pseudomonadota; class Gammaproteobacteria; order Steroidobacterales; family Rariloculaceae; genus UBA6522. Next base: position 17,821 of record JAZAGZ010000110.1, read on the forward strand.
TAGGCTGGCTCATGTCGGAAATATCCACCAACCCTGCAAAGTTAAGCGGCTCTTGGCATTCCTCAGCGATGGCCTCCCCATTAACGATCGCAATATTTCTCTCAAGATACGGAGTCGCTGTGTGCACAGATAGGTGGGTTGGACCAAACGGGGGAGAGAAATCAAGCCTACCAATCTCCCTTATATCCGCCGGGTTCGATATATCGACGATGATGAACCCCGCCCCACCAAAGGGAAGAAATGCAAGATCGCCACGCACGTCCGCGGGGCCATGCAGCCGCGCCCGGTCGTAGGGTTCAGGATCCGACACCAGAAGACCGCCCGGCTGGTATCGACCAACTTCAAACGGTCTCGTCGGATCGGAGATGTCCACGATCATGTACATCTCACCTCGGTAGTCCGGATGATTAGCAGCCAAATGCATGTAACGCCCACCGAAGTAGCCGTTGCGATGAGTGCCACCACCTGTGGTAAGGCTTCCGATCTGTTCCGGATTCAGTGGATCGTCGAGACTCCAAATCAGCACGGCCTCAGACGCATAAGGCGCGTCCGGGTCGCCTCCCCAGTTGGCCGAAAGTCGATTCAGACCCGTGATCATAAGCCCATCAGCAATATCTACCTGCCACGTCCCCGTATTGTCAGGACCTTCGATGAACTTAAGCATTCTCGGGTCTGTGGGGTCAGTAACATCGAAAATGCTCCAGCCTCGATGGAAAAAGTTAGAGGCATACATGTACCAAGTGTCACCGTCTTGTAGAAGAGACATTTTGAAAGGCGATGTACCAGCAGCGTCAACGTAGCCCACCACTTCAATATTCTTACCTCGATAGCCCGCTGGTATCGGATCCGCCAACGCAATTACTCCGAAGAAGCTCATCAGAAAAACTGCGGCTACTGAACGAAAGGTTTTCCCCAACATCATGGTCTCATCTCCACACAAGAACGCTCAAAACAAATTAACCCAACTCGGCGATGGCCGGTCGTTGTCGAGCATATTGTGTTGCCTGTTCAAATGCATATGCGAGCTGCAACACATCAAAATCTCGATGGTGACGTCCAACGATCTGTAAACCAACGGGTAATCCATTGGGCGTGAATCCACAAGGAACGGATATTGCGGGCAGGCCAGTACAGGTGATTGCATAGGTCGTCGCCATCCAATCAATGTACGTCTCCATCTGTACACCCTCAATCTCTCTGACCCATTCGACTTCGACAGAAAAAGGCGCTACCTGGGATACAGGGAGAACTAGAAAATCATAATCCTCAAGAAAAGCCATTACCCTGCGATATAAGGCACTTCGAGCTACCTGTGCTGCAGAAATTTCTCTTGCAGTCAGATTCAACCCCAGCTCTGTGTTCCATATCACGGTGTCCTTCATCAAATCACGGTGTGCAACCAAATCGTCCCGCCTACCTTCGGCAAATCCCCACGCTCGTAGTGTCTGAAAAATTTCGTCCACGCCTGAAAGGTCAGGTTCGCCCACCTCTATATCACAGCCCAGTTCCTCAAAGATCCGTTGTGATGCATTACACACCTGGTTCACAACAGGTTCGACAGGGTAGCGGCCCAGGTCCTCACTCCAGGCAATCCGCGTACCCCTGAATGTCCGGCTCAATGGTCGCAAAAATGCGGAGCCGGGATCATCCAAAGAAATCGGATCACGCGGATCCGGGCCAGCCATTACAGAAAGCAAGAATGCCAAATCGGATACCGAGCGAGCCATCGGCCCGTCGACTGAGAGCATGTTCCATGCATTTGTAGACAGTTTAGGTACGCGACCAGGAGATGGTCGGAAACCGACAACGTTACAAAAACTTGCTGGGTTTCTCAGCGAACCACCAAGATCTGATCCATCAGCAAGCGGTACCATGCCGCAGGCCAAGGCCACAGCCGCACCACCGCTACTACCACCACAGGTCTTAGACAAATCATATGGATTACGAGTCGCGCCAAAAACCTCATTATAGGTCTGTGAACCCGCACCAAACTCAGGGGTGTTCGTCTTTCCGATGATGATAGCGCCGGCTTTCCTTAACCGCTCAACGAAAAGTTCATCGGTATCCGGAATAAAATCCTGATAGATACGCGATCCACGTGTCGTTCGCAGACCTTTAGTGAGTACGAGATCTTTTACTGCCAGGGGCAACCCAAAAAGTGCTCCGACATTATCTCCTCGCGCCAAAGCACGGTCTGCTTCACGAGCTTCATCCAAGAGTTCGTTACGCGAACGCAATGTTGGAATAGCATTCACGTGAACGTCTACTCGCTCAATCTGAGCAAGAAAAGACTCCATAACCTCAAGCACAGACACGTGTCTGCCCCGTATCATGCGCGCTAGAGTTTGCGTATCCATGAAGTTCAGCGCTTCTTCCGAACGTTGTCCCAGGACTGGCTCGTGAATAAGACCACCAACGGCTGCAGCGGAAGCTGCGCCCACGAAGTTTCTTCTGGATAAGCTAGGCGCGTCTCCAGAACCTTCAGTGCCTGGGATCTTCGGAGAATTAGTCATTTAATTGGCCGTATTTTCTTATTCTTACGCATTAATTCTACCCGGACCACGGATAAAAAGGACTCCGGCTCAGCGAAGCTTAAACAATCGACAACGAGGTTGATCAATATTGTGCGGTCCCCACTACATTCTTTCGTGTTTCTCCAGCATCATCCGCCTCACCACTGCTCCATAAACATTACCTTCAACATCAACGCCCACGCCTTCAGCGCCAGCTTCCTCTAGGCTCGTCGCCTCTAGATCCTCGATCAGGTAATGCAACACTCCGTCCTGCGCGCTCCCTACCCGAATACCTTTCTTAACACCGGGATTAAGCACGCCAAACGACTGATTGTCTGCAACATAAAGCGTATCGTCTGGCGTGATGAATAGACCACTCGGCCGTCCGAACTGCGTCCATTGATCAATATACTCACCATCCTGATCAAAGATCTGGATACGGGCATTATTACGATCACCAACGAACAATCGCCCTTGAGAATCCATGGCAAGCGCGTGAGGAATATCGAACTCCCCTTCACCAGACCCGGTCGATCCCCACGACTTAATAAAAGCACCGTCACCTGTCAGGTTCATGACACGGTTAGCTCCCATCCCATGGCCGTTAGTCACGAACAAGTTGCCACTGGGCGCTACAAGCACATCAGTAGGTTGATCAAAAAGATTAGGTCCATCCCCGCTCACTCCATGTCTACCCAGTGTCATCAATAATTCCCCATGGGCACTAAACTTAAATACCACATGGGCACGGTCATCCGTCGCCCAAACATTCCCTTCTGGATCGATGTGAAATCCATGCGGTCGGATGAATAATCCTTCACCCCAACCTCTTACGAATTCACCCGACGGCTCAAAAACCAAAATCGGAGGTTCATCTCGATCAACGCAGGAGCCTTCGAAACATCGATGGAGTACGTATAAGTTACCGTCCGGACCGGGTTCAACACCGATAACTTGGCCCCAAGACAGCCCGGCAGGCATCTGAGCCCAGGGATAGATGCGTTTATAGGGGTTCGGCAAATTATTCATCTCCTCCACAGCATCCTGGGCAAAAACAGCCTGTGTTGCCAAAAAAACAACCGCCGTCATTGAGGCAAATAAAATATTTAATGCTGCTCTCATCCGAACTCTCCTCAGACTTTTTTGCTATTAGGGCCTTTACCTACAATAAGCCCCTACCCTCGGGCTATCACTTAATTGGGCTCAGTATCGTAATTTTATAGGGCGTGTCCTTGGATTACGATGCCAGAATACAGAATTCAAAAAATTATCATTGAATTACTTATATATAATCACGCGCGTGAGAATTACGCAGGACCCCATTAAATGATAAGTCCAATACAGTTCATTCGATTGATACTTCCTGTCATCACGATAAATCTAGTAACAGCTTTGCCGTCATTTGCACATCACGGTGATGCGGGCCGCTATGAAGATGAGGTTATGGCGGTTTCAGGGACCGTTGTCACTCTGCAGTTTATGAACCCACACTCGCGCCTTATCTTGGATGTGACAGATGAAAATGGGGAAACCACAAGATGGCATGCCGAGTTCGGCAACCCCGTCCGAATGAACAGCGAGTTTGGCTGGACCCGCCATACATTAAAGCCGGGAGACAAGGTGGTGCTGCTCGGCCGGCGCCTAAAGAGCGGTGCCCCATATATTAATCTGACTGAACGAGCACAGGTCGTATTGGCAAGTACGGGAGCGGAAATTTATCGGACAAGAGATTTCTCTGGGATTAATTTTCCGGTGCCTTCAAGACGTTGAAGATGGAACACGAAAATTTCCCCTTCTCCCCACATATGTGGATCACAATAATTATGTTTGCGACAGGATGCTCAGGTCCTGTGGATGAAACAGCTTCTCTAATGTCTGCTCAAACCGATGTCGATTCGTTACAAACTATGGCAATCTCACCGGAGGAAACCCCAACTGGACTTCGGCAAATTGCATATATCAAGGCGTCCAATACAGGAAGTGGGGATAACTTCGGGGCAGGCGGAATCCTCTCCGGTGATGCTGTTGTCCTGAGTAAGGACGGGAACACACTAGCTGTGAGTGCGCCATTTGAAAGCAGTGCTTCATCTGGCATTGGTGGAGATCAAGCCGACGAGTCTATGTACGGTGCAGGAGCCGTGTACATTTTTATTCGCCGAAACAATAACTGGGTGCAACAAGCCTACGTTAAAGCATCCAATCCCGGGTTAACAGACAACTTCGGTTTCGCAACTGCCATGAGCGCCGATGGCAATACACTAGCTGTATCTGCTCATTTTGAATCCAGCGGTGATGCTGGAATTGAGGCAGATCAAAACGATAACTCCATTCCTCAGGCTGGCGCTGTCTACGTCTTTACTCGGACCGGTGATGTCTGGGATCAACAGAGCTACATTAAGCCTTCAAATATTGGTGAACTTGCACAGGGACAGGAGTTTGGCGACGGCGATCAGTTTGGTGCTGCGCTAACATTAAGTGATGATGGCAATGTATTAGCCGTCTCCGCAATTACCGAGGATAGCGGTTCACCAGGCATCAACGGCAATGAAGCAGACAACTCCGAACGCTCAGCAGGAGCGGTATACATCTTCCAGCGCAACGAAAATACCTGGACACAGAGCGCATATGTAAAAGCTTCGAACCCAGGCAATGGAGACTTATTCGGCTATTCAGTTGCCCTCACAGCAAACGGTCTCAGGTTGGTCGTCGGTAGCTATGATGAAGACGGTTCACCAAACGGTACCAATGAACAACAGGACGACGAACTTGCTGGCACAGGCGCCGTGTATGTATTTGACTACGAGAACGGTACTTGGAACCAGACAGCCTACTTGAAAGCCTCTAATGCTGAGCGTGGAGACTCTTTAGGGGTTACGGTAGCTATCAGCGATGACGGTGATACCTTAGTGGCCACGGCTCTGGATGAAGATGGCATGACCAGGGGAGTGAATAATATCCCGGGTCCCGACATAGAAACAGATACTTCCACTGGGGCAATCTACGTCTACGCCTATACGAACGGGCGCTGGTCTCAAAGTGCCTACCTCAAAGCTTCAAATACCGGAGCCAATGACTGGTTTGGCTCTCGACTCGCTTTGAGTGGTGATGGCAATACCCTTGCAGCAGGTGCACAGCTTGAGGACAGCGCAGCTCAGGAAATTAACGGAACTCAGGATGACGACACAGCTACAGAAGCAGGTGCTGTCTATCTGTTTGTACGAACAGAAGGTGCCTGGTCTCAAGTAGCCTACATAAAGGGGTCAAATACGGAGGCATTCGACGAATTTGGCAGTTCACTGAGCCTGAGTCGAGATGGATCCCTTATTGCTATTGGCGCCCAGTATGAAGATGGAATATCCGTTGGACTAGATGGGGAACAATTCGATAACTCAGCTTTTGATTCAGGGGCAGTCTACCTTTTCAGTCGCTAAACAACCTTATCTGTTGCATTAAAATTTGCAGGTCTCTACGCATGCTAACATCATGTGATAGCTAAACTAATACGAGGTTTATTGATGCAAAACTTCGGCACTATGCGAATACTGATGACGTTAACATTACTCGCGAGCGTGGTTGCGGTAACACCCAAAACCCACGCCCAGAATATTCGTCAGTATCAACTCGAACCCGGTACCAATGGCCTGGAACTCATGGTGAAAGAGGTTGCTCAACCTTCTCCGGGCGCAAACGAAGTACTGGTACGAGTGCGAGCAGTATCGTTAAATCGCAGGGATGTTTCCATTTTGGACAGAGGTGTGGCAAACGGGCTAGTACCTACCTCGGATGGAGCTGGTGAAGTAATTTCACTCGGACCTGGCGTCACACAATTTGCTGTGGGTGATCGGGTAGCGGGTACATTCTTTGCTGACTGGTCAGGCGGACGACGTACTAGAGAGGCCATGGCGACCGCTCGCGGTGGTGGCATCGACGGCATGCTCACAGAAATGATCGTGAGTCACGAAGCAGGACTCGTCACCATCCCTGATTACTTGAGTTTTGAAGAAGCCGCAACATTGCCCTGTGCTGCCGTTACAGCATGGCGGGCACTTTTTACAGAAGGCGATCTCGAACCGGGGGATACTGTGTTGCTGGAAGGCACAGGCGGTGTCTCAATTTTTGGTCTCCAACTTGCTTCCGCGGCTGGCGCAAACCCGATTATTACGAGTTCCAGTGACACAAAACTGGAACGGGTAAAACTCCTAGGCGCAACGGGCACCGTGAACTACCGTACAAACCCGGAGTGGCAAGAGGATGTACTCGATCTCACCGAAGGAGTAGGAGTCGATCACGTATTGGAAGTTGGGGGCCAACAAACACTCCACCGGGCTATTGAAGCGCTCGCTTTTGATGGGCATGTGGCCATCATCGGTGGACTCTCCGGCCGAGCAGATGTGATCCCTCTCGGGCCGCTACCTGAAGGCGGCTCGGTAACTGACATTTTCGTGGGATCAAGAGAAGACTTTGAAGCTATGAACGAATTTCTGAGTGAGCATCAGCTCCGACCCGTAATTGATCGTGTTTTTTCATTTGAGGAAGCGCCGGCCGCCTACGCATACATGGCAAGCAACTCCCACCTGGGCAAAATTGTGATCACACTTTAATACTTACGGACGGTATGCGTCTGGTGCGTTTTCGCTCGGTAGTTTTTCTCTGAGTTCAGCCTTCACTTCAGCGTAGCTTGGATCATCAGCCAGATTTATCCACTCGTTGGGGTCAGTCTCATGGTCGTAAAGTTCTTCACTGCCATCGTAGTAGCGAATATAGCGGAAGCGCTCATCCCTCACGGCAAGATTTTCGAATCCAAATGCTGAAATTGCCACACGGTCCCATGGAGCATCGGGATCTTCAAGTAGTGGCACCAAACTTACGCCTTCGAGATAACTAGGGGCCTCAAAACCCACAAGCTCTGTCAAGGTAGGAAAGATGTCAATCAGAGATACGGTTCGCGCACTACGACTACCGGGAGTAGTCACACCAGGAGCGACGATAATCAATGGTACCCGCGTAGATTCCTCCCACAGAGTCTGCTTACGCCACCGGAGCTTCTCGCCTAAGTGCCAACCGTGATCCGACCATAGAACGATAATCGTGTCGTTAGTCCGGCCACTTCGATCTAGCGCATCGATTACCTGCCCGACCATAGCATCCGCGAAGCTTACACTTGCGAGATAAGCCTGCACGCCCTCTCTCCATTTATTTGCTGCGACGGTCCAGCGATGGATTTCCATCGGCGGCATAAAGCTGGTCTCCATAAGATCTTGGCCAACAACGGGAACATCGTCCAAATCACTCTCAAGTACAGAAGGGAGCTCAATATCTTCAAGCGGATGCATATCCAAATATTTCTGAGGAACATACCAGGGCAAATGTGGCCGATAGATCCCCATAGCAAAAAATCGAGGTCCCTCACCCATAGCAATAATCTGCTGCTCGGTCCATGCAGCAACCTGCCCGTCTCCCATAGCACGATCGTCAACCGCGACGGGTGCCCAATCAAAGTTTCGGCTTATTGGGTTACCGTTAGCCGGGCGCTGATAGGGTCCAACCTCGTCTGGAAGTTGTCGGTCTAATGAGGGGTAAAATGCATCCCAGGCAGTCGGATCGTTATACCCAAAAAAAGAAGACGTAGAGTACGTTGAGGAGTGGAAAATCTTTCCAGCTCCAAGAGTTCGGAAACCACGCTCACGAAAATACTTTGGCAGGGTTGGCAGCTGCGCGAGGCCCTCTACATCCAACCAGCTAGGGGAATTACCATAAATACCAGTCGTTGAGGGCAACAGGCCAAGCATTAACGAAGTACGAGAGGGATTGCACAATGCTGCAACTGAGTGTGCATTTGTAAACACAACACCACGTTCGGCAAGTGCATCAATGTTAGGAGTTTTCGCTTGTGGGTGCCCGCCCAACACACCAACCCAATCATTGAGATCGTCAATAGCTATGAAAAGAATATCAGGGTGGTTTTCATTTTGCGCGTAAGCGGAAACAACAGGCGACAAAATGATCAGCGTTGTCACAAGCAGTCTAAGCATGCCCCCAGCCTTTTCAATCTACAATGCCGATGGATTCTAACCGAATTGGTGACGCATAATTTGTGTCTAGAATATGCAACACTAATACTCAAGACTACTCCACGACACAGGAACAAAAAACGAATGGGATATCACATCGAATGTATCCTCCAGTGCGGGAATCATCTTGGAGAGGGGCCCGTATGGGATACCGATACTGGAGTCCTATGGTGGCTTGATGGCACTGGCCGCCGAGTTGGCAACCCATCCATCTGGCGCCTCGTGCCCAAAAAAAAGAAGGTGTCCAACTGGTACCTAGATCAAGATGTCGGCGCACTTGCCGTCCGTGAGAATGGCAAGCTCGTGCTCGCCTTGAGTGATGGTTTTTACCTATTTGATCCTGACACAGATGACCTTGAGCTCATTACCCTGATAGAAACGGATCAGCCTCGCTCACGCCTGAATGACGGAAAGGTAGATCGCAAAGGACGATTTCTAGCAGGAGGTATGGATGACAAGGAAGAACTCGCGATTTGTGGTCTTTGGCGACTGGATCCTGACTTTTCAACCACTCTCATTGAAGATGGAATAATCTGTACAAACGGGCCCTGCTGGAGCCCCGACGACAAAACCTTTTATGTGGCCGACACATTTGTAGATGAGTTCTGGGCATACGATTACGACATAGACACAGGAACCGTATCCAACAAACGCATATTCGCAACCACTAAAGATGTCTCCGGCGTCCCTGATGGCTCTACGGTAGACTCTGAAGGATTTCTCTGGAATGCGGAGCTTATATCGGGCGATCTCGTACGCTACGACCCGGAGGGCAATGTGGAGCGTAAGATCAACCTTCCTGTATCCAACATCACTTCAGTCATGTTTGGTGGCGATAACCTGGACGAGATCTATGTGACTTCTATGGCAAGGGTGAAGCACCCTGCGGCTCACGACCGATTCCATATCGAAACAAAACCCCAACCTGGCGCAGGCTCACTGTATCGTATTACAGGACTTGGCATTCGCGGTGTTCCAGAACCTCGATTTGCAGGATAAAGGACTACTATGTCATCTGAACGAAAAGTTATTGTTACCTGTGCCCCTACGGGGGCAATCCACACACCATCCATGTCCCCATATCTACCGGTTACACCGGATGAGATTGCTGAAGCAGCTATCGCCGCGGCCGAAGCCGGAGCAGCTATTCTGCATCTTCATGCTCGCGACCCCGATGACGGACACCCCACCCAAGACCCAGATGTATTCCGCCAATTTCTGCCAACGATTAAAAACAACACTGATGCGGTTATCAATCTAACGAGCGGTGGCGCCCCGCACATGACCATAGAAGAAAGACTGCAACCAGCACTACAACTAAAACCAGAAATAGCTTCACTGAACATGGGCTCGATGAACTTTGGTCTTTACCCCATGCTAAATCGATTTAAGGAGTTTAAGTACTCCTGGGAATACGATTATTTAGATAAAAGCCGCGATTTGGTTTTTAAAAATACTTTCGCAGACATTGAATATATTTTGAACTCGTGTAGTGAAAATAAAACTCGCTTCGAATTCGAATGCTATGACATCTCACACCTCTATAATCTAGCCCATTTTCTTGGTCGCGAACTGGTTAAACCTCCGCTGTTTGTTCAGAGCGTAATGGGCATACTCGGCGGTATTGGCGCTCACCCGGATGACCTGGAGCATATGAATCGCACAGCGAATCGCCTACTCGGGGACAAGTACCAATGGTCTGTGCTGGGTGCCGGAAGAAACCAAATGGAAATCGCTCGCCAAGGAGCGAGCCTAGGTTCCCATGTACGGGTAGGCCTAGAGGATTCATTGTGGGTGGGGCCTGGCCAACTCGCCGAATCGAACGCTCAACAAGTCAAAATCGTACGTGAAATTCTAAAAAATATGGGGCTGGAGATCGCGACACCCAGTGAGGCTCGCGAAATCCTGAGCCTCAAGGGTGCCGATCAGGTCGCGTTTTAAAGATACGAAAAGATATAGGGAAAGACTATCCCTACTTTAGATTGGTACGATTGAAGCACTCACGAGCAAGACGCTTTAGCTCGACGATCCACCTTCGGTGACCGCACAATCATAACGCCCAACTTCAACATCTGGCACCCAGTGAAAATACTTTGAAAGTTCAACGGGCTCGGTAAAATAACCCGGATTTGTGACGGTCATCGTGTAATCAAGGCGACCACCACTCTCGGTGGGTGCAAACTCCTCGACAACAATGGCATCTTCACTGAGAGGTATGCCCACAGTATTGAAATGCTGCCAGTCTATTTGGGTGGTCGTCACAACCAGCGTATCCCCATCCCATTGACCAGTGGAGAAACCCAACGGACTACGCACTGGATCACTGAGCGTACTAGCATCCATATGAATCGTACGAACAAGGTCATACTCCTCTATGCGTAGCAGTATCTGTTCGCCCTGATCCACAAATTCCACTGGGAAAGGTTGCTCCATAATAATGGGCATCCCCTTGGGCTGGCAGTTACGAATTGGACTGTCCTCATCTTGGTTCCACTCGGCAAGAGCTAATCGCGACGCTTGTGTTAACGGATAGTTTTCCAAGTGGAAGATCGGATCTAGTGTCTCTGGAAACAACATGGGAGATGCAAACGGTGAGCTCCACACCCGGAAGACACCGAGGTTATCGTTGACTTCTAAGGCCTCCGCAAATCCCGGACCAGACGTACCTAGCGGTTCCGTGGCCCAGCGCGGTGAACCTCCCGCAGTCATGACAACCTCCCGGCCATCTGGTAAAAGCAGATTATTGACAAACACTAACAAATCACCCCGCCGCGATGGATTGCCAGCTACCCGAACAGTCTCGCCGACCGAAATAAGTGTCTGCGAAATATCCATTCGACGCAGCGTACTAACTGAAGTGCTCTCAATGTCCCAAAGCTCCTCCCCGCCGTTCTCACCCCTGACACTGATGGTGAAGCCCACGTGGGGGTTACGCCAAAAAACCCGGGTGATCTCCCCTTCCAACTCCGTAATCGCCTCCTCATTAAAATTAGCGGTCACACTATGATGCGCTGCTACCACAAATGGCAGCACAGACAGACCCATTAAGCTGCCGAGAATTCTGCCTTGTCTGCGCAAAAATATTTTCATGTTTTACATCCTACTCGTAACTCTCAATGCCAAGTAACTTCCATTGCGAAGAAATGATCGAAGACCTCACGTCCGGGATGATTCTGACCATTAGGCTCTGGGCTGCGTATATAGAAATCAAGTTGCTGTGCTGCGGGATTGACGCCACCAGCTTCGCCCGATTCTGGTTGTAACATAACCTCAAGGGTATCTCTGTGGCGCATGCCTTGGGTCACCATAAAATGAAGCTCATAATCTGCGTACAGCAGCTCGCCATTTAACGTAGCGTGCCCATAGCCCCAACCGGCAACAAAGAGCAGACTCTTTGGCCAGTTGGAATCTCCACACCCAGAATTGCCATGCTCAAAAAGATAAGCTGCCACACCACCATTTTGACATGGGGAAAACTCATGGATTCTATCCAACTCAACGATATATTGGCCTTCGGGTAACTCAAGCTCCGCTCGGAATGTGCCGATATTCTCAATCTCATCCACATCGAGAAACACCACTCCCTCGACCAACCTCAAGTTAGAAGCATCATCACCCATATGGTCCCAGGGAGGGGGGTCATCAAGATTGCCGACTTGATATATTCGTTCACCCGTTATCACAAAACGCCCGTCGTACAGCTCGTGTTGTTCAGGGGCATATAGAACCATCTCGGTACCGGGTTGGACGCGCGGCCCGCGCTCCTCCTGTGCCGCAAGTAGTGGCGCCACTAGTAGCCCCACCATAGCAATGATTACCGACATCCTGATCCTCATAGATCACCTCCAACGCCTCAGCTTGTTTCATTACTCCTGATGCTTCTACCTGATTCTACTAGTCACGAGTTTCTTCCAAGCAACAAAATTAAAATCGGCGACGTCAGTCACTCCTCATCATCACCCACTATAGCGGTCGCTTTGATCTCGAGCATAATCTCTGGACGAGCAAATCCTACTACGGTAATTAGCGCACTCGAGGGGTAACGTCCTGACTCAAAATGTTCCTTACGGATCTCAACAAATGCATCACCGTTGCGAACATCATCAATATAAACTGTCATGGTCACAATATCTGACAGCGTACCGCCGAAGTGCTGCAATCGTTCATCTATAATGCGAAAAATCTCGCGTGCCTGACCTTCAAAATTGCCAGCCATGGAGTTGCCGTCTGCATCGACAGTTGCAGTCTGGCCGGCCAACCAAATCGTCCTACCACCTTCCGTTGCGACCGCGCGCGAGAAGGCTCGCAACTCACCACGATCATCGATTATAGATTCTCGAACAACTGGGTCAGCAGCCCAAGACAACGTAGCTAATATTGTGGTTGCAGCTATGAATAGTGGTCCTAAGCCTCGTCGAAAAATTTTGTTGATTCTTCTGTTCCTCAGCATGATGTATCTCCACAGGTATCTCCCTATGAGGCTATCATAGACCCGAGTATTGCGGTGAACTGCGGCAAGTCATACAAAAAATTGTTACCGGGAAGGATTAGAACAATGACGACAAAGTACCTGAACTATGCGATGACTATGTTTATCTTCTTTTTCCTCGGTTGTGAGGCAGAAACCGTTGTTGAACCCAACGTCATAACAACAGACGAGTCTTTTAACCTAGTGGAATCAACAATTCAGGAAATGCAGACCGCCATGGATGAAGGGCGCCTCACGGCACAGGGTCTTGTGCAGCAATACCTCACTCGCATTGCTCTTTATGAAAACCTGTTGAACGCTACTATTAGCGTGAACCCTAATGCGATGATAGTAGCTGAACAACTCGACCGCGAACGTGCTGAAGGACAGGTTCGAGGGCCCCTCCATGGGATTCCCATCGCTCTGAAGGACAATATTCATACGATTGATATGCCGACGACAGGCGGCGCGCTGGCTTTCGCGGAACTCACTCCACCCTATGATGCAACTTTAACCGAGAAACTACGAGAAGCCGGCGCGATTATCATCGCTAAAACAGTCATGACCGAGTTGGCGAATTGGGTGACCGGTGCGCCCTTAGACATGCCCGACAACTATAGCTCCCACGGCGGTTATGGGTTTAATCCTTATGATCCTCGCCGCGATCCTCGCCCTGGAATCGGAGATGGCATGCCAGTGCTTTCACCGGGTGGCTCAAGCTCGGGTATTGGCACCAGTGCTAACCTGTGGGCAGCTAATGTCGGCACAGAAACTTCCGGGTCTATCCTTTGGCCTTCGAACCAGAATATGTTGGTTGGCATCAAGCCTACAGTGGGACGCATTAGCCGCTATGGAATCATTCCCATTACCGCCGATCAGGATACGGCAGGACCTATGGCAAGAAACGTTACCGACGCTACCATTTTATTTGGCGTGCTGGAAAATATTGAGCCAGATCCCAACGACCCCGCAACCGGTCGATGTGAGCCGCCGACAGATGGTGACTACACAACATTTCTGGACGCTGACAGCCTACGCGGTGCACGCATCGGAATTCCACGCGCAGGTTTCGTGGAGCCTAATACCGTAGTAGGTACCGAAAATCCTCGCGG
>JAZAGZ010000111.1:0-8140 GCA_036231525.1 Pseudomonadota bacterium
CTGGGAATAAGCCGGAGCTGAGACAAGCATTACCATTAGCGCAAGAAAGTACATGATGTAGGAAGTGTCCGAGTTGTTCTGATAGGTTATTTTCATAATCAACACGCCTGATACTCTGTTTTACCGTTCCCGGTAAAGTTACTGTGTCGGGGAACCTTCATCATTCAGTACACAAACACTCTAGATGAATATCATTGACCTCGAGGTTGAGCACTGATCCGACTGTCGGATCCTGTTTGTGAGGAACAAAAGTTACTGTGAGCTTGTCACCTATCTCTATGCTTCTGCGTGTCCACCCCATTTTCCTTAGTACCGTGGGTGTCCAGCGAATGGTCATCCTGTGGTTCACTGGGTTTCCTTGTTCATCCGGGATGTCCAAAGAAAATGCAATATGCGGGAAAGAGAAAGAAAAACTGGTTGCGGTACCAGACACGGGTCCGACGGCTCTATCCTCCTGCCAATAACTGCCCCCGCCATGATGGGCTTGTACCGCTTTAGCGAAAACAACTGCAAGTGCCCAGAACAGTAAGATGGAGGCTAGTGAAGTTTTTTTCATGGCTGATGACCCTCGATCAGAGTATTACAGATGCCCGGACGTCTGTACTAGTAGTCTAGGCTGTAAATCCACTGGGGAGAAGGCTTTTACGTACTTTAGACTCCCCAAGGCTGAAACTCGCCTACGTATTGGAGTGAGTGTGCTCTTGAGCGATTGATGGGTCAACCGGTCGGGGTATCGTTTAGTTGCTCGAAAGATGAACTAGGTGACCTCTCTATATGCTGGGAATGTATTGAGGTTATTGACTACCTGTTGTACAAACGCGGGGTCAGCGCAAGAGCGAAGAGGGTATATCTTATGAAGCAGGTAGTTTTGCTTTTCACACTTAGTCAGATGTTTTTCTTGCCTGTCATGGCTCACCACTCTTTCAATGCAGAGTTCGATCGGGATACTCCCGTATTGCTGACAGGTGTTCTCACTGGGGTCGAATGGCAGAATCCTCACATATGGTATTACATTGATGTAACCGATGAGGACGGTAATGTTGAAAATTGGGGAATATCCGGAGGTTCGCCAGGGATGTTGATGCGTCGTGGGATCTACAAGAGCGTTCTTGAGATAGGAATGACGATCTCAGTGGAGGGTTTTAGGGCCAGAGATGGATCAAATAATGCAGGCGGTCGTCGTGTCACGCATTCCGATGGTAGTGATGTATTCACGGCAGGCCCCGCGGCAGGTAGGTCGATAGGCGCAATGCCGGGGCTATAAGGAGGATAAAAGACAATGAGATATAGCAGTCCACAAACCGTGAGGTTAATCACGTTTTCTATCCTGTCATTAGTGATCCTGCCATTACCAATGGTGTGGGGTCAGGAATCTTTCGAAGTTGTTCGAAACGATGCTGGGAAACCCGACTTTAGCGGCATATATGAGTGGCCCCAAACACTAGAGGGTGACGCGCGTGGGTGTTGTACGGCTACGGTCTTTGATCGTAAGTACTTTGCTCCGCTGCGAGAGGATGGTGAGGCGTTTTTAGAGCCGCGAACGGGAGATCCGCGTCACGATGAGCCTCGTAACTTCTGCATGCCATCAGGGTTTCCTTCCGGGATATTGTCGGCTTATGCGATGCGCTGGCAGCAGTCCGAGGATTATCTAATTATGGTGCACGAATTCCAGCGTATGACACGAATAATCCCATTGGATGGAAGGAGTCATCGGGATTACATTGAACCATCCTATTATGGTGATCCAGTAGGGCACTGGGAGGGTGATACGCTAATTATTGAGACGACGAACTTCAAGCGTTGGGGGCTAGATGACTATTTCTATACTGATTCTAACGAGTATCGAATGCACAGCGATGCGTTAAGAACCATTGAGCGGATCAGTTGGAAGAGTGCGGATACATTGCGGTATGTGCTTACGATCGACGATCCAAAAATATTTTCAGCAGCTTGGGCCCAAGAGTTTGAAATTAGGAAGCGCCCAGAGTGGGATGAGGCTGGAATTGTAGAGTACGTCTGCCAGGAAAATAATCGTTGTGCGGGTGGTGCTTGTGAGGGCAATTGAGTAATACACAAAAAATACTGTTGTTTGTACTGCCTCTACCGCATATTTCAATGGGGCATCATTCCCGGGTCGAATTTGCTGATGGTGTGATACAGGAGATAGAAGGTGAGGTTGTCACTGTTTTTTGGCAAAATCCTCATGCCCACTTCACTATAAAAACCGTCGATGGGGATGGGGTTGAGGCGATCTGGGATCTTGAGAGTGCGGACATCGTAACCCTAAACCGCCGAGGTGTTCCAAGAGATGCGGTTAGAGTTGGTGAACGACTTAGGGTGGCCGGGTTTCGCTCAGCACGTCGTGAGAACTATCTGGACGTCACTAACGTGCTACTTCCCAGTGGTACTGAGGTCGTATTCACCACCAGAGCCGAACCTCGTTGGTCCGATGACGCTATCGGGGCTATTCGTACTGAAAATGATACTAATGTGACTGAAGTCAGCAGTGACTCGTTGGGGATATTCCGTGTGTGGACCCGAACTCAAACCAACCTACCCGAGCTTTCTGAACTTCCATTAACAGATTCAGCGCGTACGGCCCAAGATGCTTTTGATCCGTTGGCCGATGATCCGGTACTGTCATGCATTATTCCAGGCATGCCGCGATCAATGACTTTCACTGGCCCACATCCGATTGAATTCCTTGAGGGCAATAATGAAATCGTGTTACGCATGGAATACTTTGATCACGTTCGCAGAATACATATGGATGAGTCAGTTAACGTCGATGAACAACCTGCGACACCACTAGGATACTCTGTTGGATATTGGGATGGTGAAACGCTGGTTGTGACGACGACACGGATAAACTGGCCTTATTTTGATTTGAACGCACCACTTCTGGGTTTTCCGCAGAGTGATGCCGTGGAGATTGTTGAGCGTTTTAAGCTAAGAGAAAGTGGAACAGAGTTAGCCTATGACATTACTGTAAGCGACCCCGCAACGTTTACGGAACCGTTAGTGCTAAGGGATTATCTGATTTGGCGCGCGCAGCCAGGGGTAAGACGAGAACTACACGATTGCATTGTTAACACCGACATCAGGTAAGGGATAATAAGAATCGCTCTATAAGGGGAATCTCCGTGAATATAAAAAAAGAGCAATGGCAGGTCGTTGCTACGGCCTTTATTATTTTTAGCGTCTTAGTACTTATTGCGAGTGGAACCAGTTCTTTGCAGGCGCAAGGGCGGGTACAAGCGATGGACGAGAATGGAGCACCTCTGTTCCAAGTAGATCCATTTTGGCCGGGCCCTCTGCCTGATCGGTGGAGCATGCAGCAGGTGACGGGGCTTTACGTAGATCATATGGACCATATCTGGTTCTTGAATCGCGGGAATGGTGTTGAAGGTGATGAAATTGGTGGAGATGACAACCCGGCCCGGATCGACTGTTGTGTGCGTGGACCTGAGGTCATTGAGATGGATCAGGAGGGGAATGTGCTGAGTGCTTGGGGTGGTCCTGGGTATCACCCGAAGTGGCCTACCGCACTGCAGACAGTTATTGCAGACCGCGAGGGTTTTGTTTGGGTAGGGGGCACGAGGCCACAGGACAGTATCTTAAAATTCACCCGCGAAGGGGAACTGGTGTGGGATTTTGATCACCGTCCACCGGAAGGCGTCCAATTAGAAGAAGATAATACGCAGACCGATATTCTTGCCAATAAAGGCCGTTTCCAACTCGACCAGGACGCTCGTGAGATCTACATCATCAACTGGAAGCGAGTGCTGGTTTACGACATGGATACAGGTGATTTTAAGCGAGGGTGGGGCGGTCACGGTATGCCTTTGAGTGAGATCTCTAATGATCCTATACCGCCTTACGAATGGGACGGGAGCCGTCCTCCAGAAGAACCACAGTTTGTGCCAGACCTGCACTTTTTGGAGATCTCTAACGATGGATTGGTCTATGTCGGTGAGCGCGGCCAGAACCGGATTCAGGTCTTTCAGAAGGATGGCACATGGGTTGAAGATTTTTATGTGGCAGAGGGTACGCCCGGTCAAAGGCTGGGTACGGGGCAGTGCGGTGGCGTTGGTGTTAGAAAAGATCTTCCTCCCTGCGGTTCTATGTACAAACTTATCCTTTCGAAGGATCCCGAACAGAAGTACTTATATATGGCTGATGGGACTAATAATCGAGTATGGATTGTCGATCGACAAAGTGGTGAGACGATCGGGTCATTCGGTGGTAACGGTCGTTATGCTGGGCAACTTCACTGGGTCAATGCGATAGGTACGGATTCGATAGGAAATATCTATACGGGTGAGGTGGAGCACGCCAAGAGGATCCAGAAGTTTGAGCCCGTTTGGCAGTGACATGGCCTGTATAAGAGTATAACTTGAGATCAGAGCGACAGAGGATCGGGATCAATACCTTAATTTTAGTGATCCCTTTCTAGTACGATCTTTTTTAGAGCCTGTCGGATCTTTGATGGTATCTCGCTTGGGTTACGGCTTGTGCGTGAAACGAAAACGTGGACGAAGTATCCGGCTGCCGATGGAGCACTGTCTTTTTCGTGAAAAAGCCCGATTTCGTAGCGTACGCTGGAGCGACCGAGATGAGCAACCCGCAAGCCAGCGTCAATAGCTTCCGGGAACCGTAAGGGCTTGAAGTAACTGCAGGAGCTTTCAACAGCGAACCCTACGATCGGATCTTCGACAATATCAAAGCTGGCTTCTTCAACGAGATAGCGCCCGATTACGGTATCAAAGAATGCATAATAGTTGACGTTGTTAACGTGAGCGTACAGATCGTTATCGATCCAGCGTGTAGGAATTTGTAAGTAATATTTGTATTGATCCCTACCGTCTCGCCGCCATTCGTTGTTCACGCTGCTCCCTTTTTAATCGATAACCCGTAGTACCACGGTTAGTCTATTAACCACTAACCAATTAATAGATTGCAACTCCGGAGGTCAGAGCATCTTTGCTCTCACACAAAGGTAGTTTTGTGATTAAGCCAGGCCAGGCAGACTTCTAGTGTGTGGTTATATCTCCTACATAAATGCCTTTAGCACTTCTCGTGCTAAGTCCCAGCGATCAAATCCCTGGCGTCCGTAATCAAGACCGCGTCGGACGATCACGAGATCATGGGATGGAATAACGATGACATACTGACCTCGATTTCCAGCGGTAGAGTACATATCCTTTGGTACGTCTGTTCGATCGTCGGGAACAAGCCACCATTGGGCACCATAAAAGCCTCCTGATCCGCTGCCTCCGTCATTAGCACGATTGCGTCCGGTTGTAGAGGGAGCGGGTGTGCGAATGAACTCGATCCACTCCTCAGATATCAGTCTTTCGTCGTTCCACACACCGCCTTGGAGATAAAGCATCCCAAAGCGGGCTAGATCACGGGCATTTGTGTACACCTGGCTGCTTAGGATGAAGTCGCCAAATCGATCTACGCTCAGTAACGTGTTCCGCATACCAATTCGATCAAGGAGCGCCCGCCGAGGGTATTCCAGATATTCTTCCTCACCAAGAGAGAGCTTCATGGCGTAGACAGCACGTAGTGTGTCGTAGTTTTCGTAATCCCAGTAAGTTCCTGGTTCACGAATTAAACCGGGATTTCTCATGTCTTGGATCGAACTTGCGCCCGCCCAGTACGCCAGGCCGGATCCAGTTGCGTACTCAAGGCCATCATTGTCTATTGGGTAAAGTCCGCTGGACATGTTTAGCACGTGCCTCAGCGTGATGGCTGATCGGGGATCGCTTTGTTCAGAGGAAACCCTCGGGTGCCAGTCAAACCCAAGTGGCCCGTCCAGTGATAGTCGTCCCTGGTCAACCTGCATACCAATGAGCGTTGCAGCGATACTTTTTGCCGTGGACCACGTTCGTGTCCGCGTTGTGACATCAATACCAGGTGCGTAGCGCTCATGCAAAATACGTCCGTCATGGATAACCATCAGACTAAGGGTTACTTGTTCCTTTGATTCGCGGTCAAATGCCCAGTTGGACGCAGCGTTGAGCGCGGTTTCATCCACCCCATGCGGAAGTGGAGCAGGACTGGTTAGATCGCCATCCGGCCAGGCGATTACCGCCGGGTCACCCGGGGGCAGCGGCATATTGATCTCTGGAAGGCTATCGATATCTTCGAACGTCTGATCCGGGGCCATAATGACGCAACCGACACCTCTTCGGAACGCCGCTCGCATGATGGGCGCACTGTTACCTGTTCCAATTGCTACGGCTTTACGCTCCCGGTCGATGACATAGTTGCCTCCACTCGGTGTTCCGACGGGTTGTGGTAAATACGCAAGCTCTTGCTCGAAAACCTGTTCCAGCGTCCGTTCGGATGTGAACAGTCCGTTGCACATAAAAAGGGCTTGTTGACCGTACCTGATCATGTTTCGGGTAGGGTTCCAGTAATCATAAATAGCTTCCTGCTGAGCGCTTGCTGAGAAAGATAAAAATGGAAGAACTGAAAGCAGAGCAGTAAAAATTTTCATGGGGCGCTCCTTCTTCAAAGCGGTATCTTACGATTATTCGACTGACCGGAAAGCAGGTCAAGAGATGTCGGTAAACGGCGCATAGTTCCCGGGGTTAAATTACTGTGAGCAATCGCGAATTCCAGCTTAGATAGGGTTTAAAGGCATATTTATACCTACCCACCCTCTCAGATCTGTAGAATGAGGGACCAAGAATGGCTGGGAGAACCGTCATTGTCATTCTCCCAGCGCCGCTGTTTGCGCAGTGTTGCTAGGCCGGTGTTTGATCAACTCGAAGCCGCGAAGGAGAAAAAAGATGAACCCATGGCAATGCCGCGCGGAATGGCGGTTGAGAAGTAGCTTCATTAGTTTGACGATTGGCTGTGCTTTTGCCAGTTGGCTTCAGCCGGCAGAGGCGCATCACTCCTTTGCTGGTCTGTTCACAGATGAAGGGGAGGAGGTCATTGAGGTTTATGACGGTTCCATCGAGATCTATAAACTGCTCAATCCCCATACTGCACTGCTAGTGAATGCGATCAATGATAGTGGCGTTGTTGAGGATTGGTTAGTTGAAATGAGTTCATTGGCCGCCCTGGTTCGAGAAGGGTGGGCGGACGACTCACTGAGTGCTGGAGATAAAGTCACCATCGCTATACTCAGAGCTCGCGCCCCAAAACGTGGCCGACTTCGAGCGGTATTGGTACATGGGGCTGGTGGTGAAGACGCACGACTGCTCGTCGCTTACGGCATTCGCGGCGATACGCCGGTTATGCGCCGATTAGCGGATCGGCTCCCATACTGCGGGACTATCGACGGTAGCCTTGGCAGGAGCCAGTGTTTCCTCGTGGATGCGTCGGCGTTAACTGCGCTGCAGGAGGATTTCCCCGGCAAGATGGGATACGTAATGCCGTGAGACTGGCACCGGAGCCGTCACGGTCAAGAAAAGAATGGAGATATAGAATGAGAGCGCTAGTCTTTCTCGCGGTGGCCGTCGGAATTGCCAGTCATGTCATGGTGCGCGCACAGGCGCAGGGTATACAAGCTGCCGGGACAAAAGGCGACTTTACCGGGTTTTACATTGGCGCGAGTCGGCCTTTCATTGAGCCCGGGGTTTATCCGTTCACCCCGGAAGGAGAGCGGGCACACAGTGACTACGACCCGCTAACCGGCGACCCCAGGCAATACGATGACTGTGCAGGGGAGAGCATCCCCGCGGTTCTCTGGGCGGGTACGGTGTCCAACATGCAGGTTACTCAAGAAGCTGACGGTGTGATTGAACTTCATTACGAGCACGGTGGCGCGGAGCGTACGATCCACATGGGCAGCACGGCTCCGGCAGCGGACGAGCCGCACACGAATCTCGGCTATTCCGTAGGACGCTGGGAAGGTGGCGCAATGGTTATTGAGACCACTAAACTGAACAACGGGGTCGTGTTCACGAACCGGGGCTATCCTCTGAGTCCGCAGACCCGCATCACGGAACGCTACACGCGAGACGCCGAGAACGATCTGCACATGGAGATGACCATCGAAGACTTGGTGAATTATACGGAGCCGTTCAAACTCGGGCGGGAATGGATCTGGTCGCCAGACGATCAAATTATTCCCTGGAACTGCGTCAGTCTTGGTGGACGAGATGGTGAGCAGGATATC
>JAZAGZ010000112.1:0-9827 GCA_036231525.1 Pseudomonadota bacterium
TTTGCCAAGTTTACTGGGCATGTCTCTTGCAATTGGCGATTGCAGGGGAATTTTAGGTTTAAGTGCTCTTAATCAGCAATCTTTCCTTTATGCTCCCCGCAGAAAAAAGTTAATTTTGAATGCCCAATAAACCGCACGATACACAGAGACAAAACCAACCCCTCAGACTGCCGAGAACAAAACAAGATACTTAAAGACTAAGATTAATGAGTCTCTAAACTAAGTGGTTAAAGCTCAGTCCTTGATAGTGGAAACAGAGTATATGAAGCAGGCTCTGACTCTCGCCCGCACGGCTGGGGAGCAGGGCGAAGTGCCTGTTGGCGCAGTATTGGTGGCAGAAGACGGCGCCATTCTCGCGGAGAGTGGCAATCTGTCGATTGCCACCAACGACCCTACAGGTCATGCAGAGATTTGTGTTCTGCGTGCAGCAGGTCGCAAGCTCGGTAATTATCGGCTTCCCGACTCGACGCTTTATGTGACTCTTGAGCCTTGCCCGATGTGTGCAGGTGCATTGGTGCACGCGCGGATCGCGCGGATTGTTTTTGGAGCCGTCGATCCACGCGCGGGGGCATGTGGGAGCGTTTTTGATCTTGTTCGGAGCGCTCAGCTAAATCATCAAATTGAAGTTGTGCAAGGCGTGTTAGCTGAAGAGAGCGGAAAGTTATTGAGAGATTTTTTTATTGAACGTCGCTGATAGCGTGCGCCGATCAGCCCGAGGATACTTCAATAATCTGCCTGGATTCCGGGGCTTCTTCCTGGACAAATTCTTCGCTGGTCATCCATAAGAGGATCTCGTAATAGCGTCTGATATTGTCCACGTAGCGAACAGGCTCCAAGCCGCGTGCAAACCCGCGAGACAAATGCTCATACCAGCCCGGGTCGCTCAGAAGGGGTAGTCTTTCCCTTACTGCTTCCCAAGAATCAGGATTGTCGTCCTGAGATTCTGTGATTATCCGAGCATCCTCCACATGGCCGAACCCCACGTTGTAGGCAGCAAGTGCAAACCAAGTTCTGTCTGGATCCAAAATTCGTTCGGGTATTTTTTTCATGACCCGTCGGAAATAAGTTCCGCCCCCTAGAATGCTCTCCAAGGGATCCGTCCGATCATCAACACCAATCATTTGGGCTGTCGGTATCGTCAGCATCATCATGCCTCGTACGCCCGTCGGGGAAACTGCCTGAGGATCCCAGTGAGATTCCTGGTATGCCATGGCAGCGAGAAGTCGCCAGTCCACATCTGATTCTGTGCCAGCCCGGACGAAGAAGTCTTTGTAAGCTGGTAGTCGTGTATGAAAGTGCCGGACAAAAGTTTTAGAGTCGACGTAGTCGAAATCGGTTTCCGCGTGGAAGTAATAGCGTTCGATGATCTCGTCTAATTTGCCTGTTGCACGTAGCTCTGCAAAATAGGCCGCGATACTTTCACTCAATGAATTATCTGTGGTTTTTGGTAACGCCCATGCAATGGGTGTCTCGGCACCAAGGCTGAAAGCTACTCGCGCATCCGGGTGTGAGTGTCGCAGCAGTTCGTACTCGTTCGAGTCAACGATGGTGTAGTCGATTTCACCGGCTGCAACGCGCCGTACGAGTTCATCAATACTATCGTTGGGGTTCTCAATCCAGGACAGCATGGGTTCTTCTATTCGAGCATTTTCAAGACCACTGACGTAAGCGGATCCAGCGAGAACCTCTAGGCGCCCATCCAGTAAATCCGAAATCTCACCAGGCCTCCCAGTTCCGCTTCGATAGATAATTTGCTGCTGGATGTTTTGGTAGGGAGGGCCGAATTCCACCAGTTCGAGACGGGGTTCAGTAATCGACAGTCCGGCGGCTCCAACATGGGCTTTACCGGAGTCGACATCTGGAAAGATTTGCCAAAACTGATCGGCGACATACATTTTTAGTTCAACGCCCAGATGATCTGCATAACCTTTCGCGAGTTCGTAGTCGATCCCACGAGGCTCATCTGGACCGTAATAAAAAGTTACCGGGCTATTTCGAGTAACGGCACGGAATTCTCCCGTGAGCATGATTTGCTCAAGGAGGTTTGGAGGCGATGCACACGTCCCGAGCATGAAACCCAAGACGATAATCCCACATATACGCGTCAGCGTTCGCTCCTTCGTACGTCAACTCGCACCCGTATTATACGAAAGGCTTCTCGGATAATTGCAAGCTCAAAATCAGGAAAAAGCTGACAGCCGCGCCTGTCAAGGGTTTAAAGGTGCTTAGAAAGTTCTGTTTCGGGTTGTTATCGCAGGGGTCAGCGCAAAGATACGGTGGCGAAAAAGCCACACAAGGCTTATGAATGGTCAGATGCTCAAATGAGCGTGATCTTTTCTAAGAATTTTTAATCGAATAAGTAGTCAGTAGAATAAACGCCAGCACAAGGCCAAGAAATTCTCGTGAATTTTCAATGTAGTCCCTGCTGCCCATTCCGCTGAAGATGCTACTAAAATTTTCGGGTTCGCTGAAGATGCTACTAAAATTTTCGGACGTCAGATAATCACCAAATGCTGGTGCGGTTGAAATAATTCCGGTCGCCACTGCCCCAATGCAGGCACCAGTCCAAAATCTGCTATGACTCCCAAGACCCTGGCCGAACGCGATCATCGCTGTACCGCCGTATACGAGAACCCAGTAAATCGGATCAGGATCATTTAATTGCAGAGCAGCGATCACTAGAAATAGAGCCGCTGCGCCAAAGTTCCAAAGCCTCACAAACGTACCCCACACTACTAACAATACTGAGGGAGAACATACCATGCATTGATGACTCTCTCCGACTTGGTCATTTGACGGAAGCTTCGATGCATCTGGGATTTTAAAGATTAAGGCAGTTGATTTTGGCGAGATTTTAGCCTGATATGGGTAGAATCAGGCGGCAGTACTACGGGGGGAGTAAGTGTTGTTCTTTAGGCAGATTGCTGAGCTAAAGCGTTCCAGAACAGGTCGCTACACTGACCAGGAGGGCGACAGATGAAGGTAGAATCTGTGTAAAACAGATAAAGGGGGAAGCGGAGTGGCTTACCACACGTCTTGCATGGGCTGTCGGAGATTTTCTCAAGTAGCGTTATTGCTTTCCGTAGGGATCGCGGGTTGGTTCCCCGCTGGTGTTATCGGGCAAGGATCGTCAGTTCCCGAAGTTGTACCTTCAAGTAGTGCTGCTCAAGGATTGCCTGCTGCTGAAGCCGCGTTGATTAATCAGCGCTCTCAGGAGACCCTCGAGGCGGCCCGGGGAGCTTCTCCACACACAAATGAATCCTCTCTCGCATATTTTGAGGACCAGATTAACGATGCGGTCACAGAGGCGACCGGCGGTCGTATTTGGGATCCAACCGCGCCACGGGAGCCATTCCCACACACGTCTTGGGGTCATCCGGACCTCAGAGGCTATTGGCTTGCTGTGAGTTATGTGCCGATGGAGAGACCCGATGGATTTGCAGGCAAGCCGCTCTATACCAGAGAGGAAGCGATAGAAGCATTCGCCAGAGGTGTTTTAAGTGACGCTGCAGTTGATCCCGCAACCGTGCACTACGACTGGAAGGAATGGGGCATGGGCAGTTGGCAGAGTCCGATGATTCCCAATCTTCGTACATCAATGATTGTGGATCCACCTGATGGAAAACGCCCCGCTTTTACGACTGAGGGTCTGGCGCGGTTTGAAAGACAGGCCCGGGGTATCACTGTGGAATCAAGAAGTCTTTTTGAGAGGTGTATCACCGGCAACCAGGGACCACCTAGGATTCCTTCGATACGAAACTACGGTGAGACTCAGATTGTGCAGACGCCGGACTATGCGGTAATTATTACGCAGGTAAATAGCGAGGTGCGCATCATCCCTTTGGATGATCGTTCACATAGTCCGGACAATGTACGGCCGTGGTTAGGGTCATCGCGGGGCTATTGGGAGGACGACACATTAGTTATTGAGACCAAGAATTTTCACGGGGACCGCTGGTGGACGCGAAACAGAGGCACCGGACCTAACATGCGCGTGACTGAGCGCTACACTCGCATTGACGATGGTCTACTACTCTACGAGGCAACATTAGATGACTCAGAGACGTGGGAGGTGCCTTGGAGTTATGAGATGGTATGGCCAAAGATGGATCCACCGGGGTTGTTTGAGTTTGCATGCCACGAAATGAACTACGGCCTGATTAACGTCATGAGAGGGGCGAAGACTAGGGCAGTTGAAAACGAAACTGGGTTGCTGAGGTAAACGCGAGGGCGCCTACACGTTCCCCAGGAGAAATGCCCGATCAGGCATTTCTTAAGTCATTTGAGCAAAGATAATTGCCCTGAAGGGCGCTAACGACCCAAACCGGATATTGCTTATCCGAACGAGAGCATACGCACGGTCAGCGCGACGACTCCATTTGCCGCTCCTTCACTTCGGCGACGCGCCGTGCCACATCATCCTTCACAGCATCGAAGTCGATGTGCAGAATACGCCCGCGCTCGACAAGCTTTCGGCCCGCAACCCAGACGCTCTCAACGTTGGCTGAGCTGAAGCTGAAAACGAGCGACGCATACAGGTTAGTCACTGGGCCGGTGGCGGGGTGCCGGGAGTCGACGATCAGAAAATCTGCCCACTTGCCGGGTTCAAGGGAGCCTACCTGATCCGCTACACCGATCACCTCAGCGCCCTCAATAGTGTGCATACGCAGTACGTCTATGGGCGTGAGAACTTTAGCTGATTGATACTTCATTCGGATTGCGTAAAGACCCATTCGCATGTTCTCGAACGGGTCCGAGATATCGCCGCTCGCCTGACCATCGAGCCCCATGCCAATACGGACTCCAAGCTTGCGGGCATTGACGATATCGGCCAGTCCCGAAGCAAGCCGACCATTAGAGAGGGGGTTCCAGATCATTGCGGTGCCGTAATTGGCGGTACTCTCCAACATCGCTTCGTCCGTATGGATGAAGTGTGCGAACGAGAGTCCCGGCCAGAGCAGGTCGAGTTCGACGAGTCGGACGAATTCCTCGTGTTCGTTCCTTCCGTTCTCGTTCGTTACGCTCGACTCAAGAAAGTGGATCTGACTGGTGAGTCCACGCTCCTTTGCGAGAGCGACCTCAAGCTGAAAGTTCTCTTCTCCGCTCCATATTCCGCTGCCGTAGATGCTCACCTCAAGTGACGGGTTTGGGGCCGGCAGTGAACCAGCGCGCTCAATGAAGGCGTCGAGATCATTTGTTGCGGCCTCGGGTCCGTTCGAGTGGTCCATGATGTAGCTGAATACGAAATGCTGGCCCGCGTCGACCTCCGCCTCGAATTGCTCGAGATATTGCAATCGATCAGCAGTGCCAACAGTGTGGCTGTGGTTGTATGAGGTAGTAACGCCATGTGAGAGTTGGTCAAGCGCACCGTGGAGAGTGAACGCGTAATAGTCGCCTTTCTCCAAAAAGAAACGGCCCGACCTGTGTAATGTTTCGAGCCACGGGTACAGTTCACCATCGGGCGCCCATCCTCGAAATGCGCTTTGCCACAGGTGATTGTGACCTGTGATGAAACCGGGAATGATTATCTTTCCGGTCGCATCAACTACTGTAGCGTCCGCAAGCGTCGCTGGCGGTTCACCCGGTGCGACTGCAACAATGCGGCCAGCATCGTCCACTGCGAGGTACCCGACGAAGAAATCATCGTTCCCGGGAGCGAGAGGCGCGATCGTAGCACCCTTAAAAAGGAGTGATACACGTTGGTCTTGGGTGACGACGTTCGGATCATCGCCGGTATTCACCTGAGGCTCAGCCTGTTGGACGGATGCTAGAAACAACAAGGTTGTGATTGAAACGGCAAGAAAAACTTTCATTTGATAGGTCCTCAGTTGTTTTTTGACCAAATGCTTTTTCATAATTAATTAAATATGTTAGATAATGGCGGAGGGAGTGGGATTCGAACCCACGGACGGGACAAGCCCGTCACTTGATTTCGAATCAAGCCCGTTCGACCACTCCGGCATCCCTCCACGAGCGAATCTAACAGCTAGGTTCTAGTGCAGCAATATTGCGGCCCGGCCGTGGAGCTATCCTAGCGAGTAATCGCGGTAGCGGTAATGTGTCCAATCCATACGGCGATCAGGCAAAGAGAAACCGACAGGAAGACATTGAGAACCGCCAGGAACCAATGACCTTCCCTGGCAAGATTTAATGTCTGGAGGCTAAAGGCCGAGAACGTTGTATACCCACCAAGTACGCCGATCATAATAAAGTCACGCGTGTCGTAGACGGCAAGAACTCTACTATCCGTTGGCATGATTGTTGCGACGAAGCCGATGATCAGAGAGCCGAGAATATTGACCAGGATAGTTCCCCACGGCAGCGTCTCTCCAAGTAGACGGGCCGCTACACCGGAACACCAGTAGCGACTCATGCCGCCGATAGCACTTCCGATCCCGATCCAGACATAACTCATCACGCACGTAGGGTAACATCGGGTTAGGTGGGTCTAGAGGAAATTTATTGGACACCAGCACCGCACTCGGGCAAATCGTCGGCATTGTGGGTAAACATGGCGTGGTGCAGGGTGCTGACGCCGAGCCATTCCTACGAGACGAGCGAGGACTCTATTACGGTGAGGCCGCATCGGTCGTGCGTCCGGCATCAACAGAAGAATGTGCACGCATCATCAAAATTTGCCAGGAGGCGGGGATTGGTGTGGTCCCTCAGGGCGGCAACACTGGTTATTGCGGGGGCGCGACGCCGTTCGATGCAAACAAACAGATTGTCCTAAATATCTCTCGAATGAACCGGGTCCGGGAAATGGATCCAGTCAATTTTTCGATGACAGTGGAGGCTGGCTTAGTCCTATCAGAGGCACATTCAATGGCGGAGGAACATGACCTGATGTTCCCGCTCAGTATGGGATCTCAAGGATCCTGTCAGATCGGAGGAGTTCTTTCGACCAACGCGGGCGGCGTTTCGGTGCTCCGTTACGGAAATGCTCGAGATTTGGTGCTAGGTCTGGAGGTCGTTCTACCAAATGGGGAAATCCTCTCTGAGCTTAAGGGTTTAAGAAAGGACAACACTGGCTACCATTTGGAGGGGTTGTTCTTAGGTGCTGAGGGTACGTTAGGGGTGATTACGGCGGCCGTTTTGAAACTTTTTCCGATGCCGCACAGTCGTCAAACCGTATTGCTAGGAGTTGCCACGCCTAAGGCTGCTTGCGATCTTCTTCGGAGCGCGCGATGCAGGAGTGTTGAACGGGTTGTCTCAGCGGAGTATTTGTCGCGCACATCTTTGGATTTAGTCATGATGCATATTGAAGGTGTCCGCGATCCGTTTGATGAGCCCTTAGAACACTATTTGCTGCTGGAACTCGCCGGTGCGGAGACCGAGATTGAATTGCGGGGAGTTTTGGAGCAGATCTTCAAGGCAGGGAGCGAGGCAGGCGAGATTGTCGACGGGGTTTCGGCGGAGTCGGGCGCGCAACGCAGCGCATTCTGGGCGCTACGAGAATCTATTCCAGAAGCAGAGCGTTGTGATGGCGGATCGGTCAAGCATGATATCTCGGTACGGGTTTCTCAAATTCCAAAGTTCCTTAAGGAAGCGGAGCGCATTCTGAGCGCGATTGCTCCACACCGGTTGTCTGTATTTGGTCACGTTGGTGATGGCAATCTTCATTACAATTTGCTGCCCCCTATCGGTAGTACGCTTGAGTCGTTTAAGGAAGGGCCCGCTGGAAGGCTCTCAGATGCAATTCATGAGCTTGCTGTTAGCCTAGGAGGTAGTTTTAGTGCTGAGCATGGCATAGGGGTTTTGAAGCGTGATGATCTGAAAAAATATCAATCTCCCGTATCGGTGGATCTCATGCAAACCTTGAAACACGCCCTGGATCCTAAAGACATCATGAACCCAGGCAAGGTGGTTTGATGATCGTTGATAGCTTTGCTACCAATTCTTGAGTAGTTTTGTACTCCAACACAGCCTGAGGCACCTTATGCTAAGCTCACTGTCGCCCGAATCAATACGGACTTTTGATGGCCGCTAAACCGATTTATAAAATAATTTTTGTGAACCAGGGGAAGGTCTACGAAATCTACGCCCGCCAGGTTAGTCATGGGGGATTGTTCGGTTTCGTCGAGATAGAGAAGCTGGTCTTTGGAGCTCGTTCCAGCGTTGTAGTGGATCCTTCGGAAGAACGGATACAGACCGAGTTTTCCGGCGTAACCCGAACATATCTTCCGCTCCATTCGGTTTTACGCATTGATGAAGTCGAAAAACAAGGCGTCAGCAAGATCACTGACGCTGAGGGCGACAATGTCACACAGTTTCCGGTCCCGATGTACACGCCTCCGGGTGAAGGCGGCGGTCGCGGTGGGGCTGGGGACAGCTAGCACGTGACACTCCGATTCGCTTCTCTTGGAAGCGGAAGCCGTGGGAACTCGTCGTTGGTGGAGTCGAACTCCACTCTTTTAATGGTGGATTGCGGTCTTACACTCAAAGCTGTTGAAGAAAGGCTGAACTGTCTTGGTAAGCATCCTCGGGATGTTGATGCGCTGTTGGTAACCCACGAGCACTCCGATCATATTCAGGGCGTAGCGCGGTTTGCGCGACGGCATGGTACTCCAGTCTGGATGACACCCGGGACAGCTTCTAGTCCCGCTGCTCGTAAGTTGACTCATGTTCATACATTCAACTGTCATCGGCAGTTGGAGATCGGTTCTATCGATGTGCAGCCTTTTCCGGTACCTCATGATGCGCGGGAGCCTTCACAGTTCATGTTTCGGGCAGACGGAAGGAAACTCGGAATTCTTACGGATACCGGGCACATCACTTCGCACATCAAGGAGTGGCTCACAGATTGTGATGCGATAGCTTTGGAGTGCAACCATGATCTCGACATGTTATGGAATGGCCCTTATCCGGAACGCTTAAAGACACGTATTGCCTCGCCATTAGGACATCTGAATAACGGACAAGCTGCGAAGTTTCTTGGTGAGGTTGAACACCCAGGGTTACAGTGGGTTATGGCATTGCACCTCAGCGCGAAGAACAATACCCCCGATCTGGTTCGCGAATCGTTAGCCGAGAAACTCGGCCACACGGAACAGGTCCTGTATGTGGCGACCCAAAATGAGCCCAGCAATTGGGTGTCCATTGACTGAACTCGACAATAACTTCTTATGGAATATGGGCCTTGAGGTGGCAATTCGGTATCATAATATTGCCTTTCAGCGTCTGAAACTAAAGCACTCACTGGATTTATGATTATGTTGCAGCTGGCCGGACCTGCGGCCGAGACTGCCTTTCGTACTAGTAAGCTGCGTGAGCAGCTTCGGTTGTGCTCAAGCGCGATTCAGGACATATCCGTACATTTCCTCCATTTTATACACGCCGAACGGCCACTGGATGAGGCTGAACAAATCGTCCTTGATGCTCTTTTGAGTTATGGGGCACCCGTTGAGCTTGTTCAGGGCGAGTATGAAGTAGTTGTTGTACCCCGCCTTGGAACCATTTCGCCCTGGGCCTCTAGGGCAACAGACATTGCTCGTAACTGTGATCTACCTGTACATCGACTTGAGCGGGGCAGAGCCTACTGCCTAAAACTCCATCGCTCACTTTCTAGTACGGAATTCGAGGAAATTTTTCCACTTCTACATGATCGTATGACTGAAACTGTGATGACCGAACTGCCTAGCGAGAGCGTTTTGTTTGCGCAGCACGATCCACGTCCATTAAACAGGATTGACTTGCTGAGAGAGGGAGAGTCAGCGCTTTCAGCGGCTAATCAGGAGCTCGGGTTAGCTCTTTCTGACGATGAGATTCGTTATTTGGCTGAGCAGTTCGGTGTGCTTGAACGGGATCCCACCGATGTTGAGCTCATG
>JAZAGZ010000113.1:0-5209 GCA_036231525.1 Pseudomonadota bacterium
GGGGATCCATTGTGTGGGACAAAGCATTCATGAAGGTCTCGAATACATCATCCGAAGTGACCTGTGTTACCCGTCTGAGTACTCGTTCGTAACGCGTCTGCAGTAACTCGGCAGTTTCTTCCCACGTTTTCCCGGTAAGTATCAAACTTAGTCCGTCATTCTTTACGCGTTTGCGCCAGACCTCCTGAAGTTCTTCTTTTGAGGTTGGCCAGGCGAGCTCACTCCGATCAAAGTAGAACAACTCATCAAGCGTAAAGTCTGGTTCTTCTGCCAGGATTTCAATAGCGTAGGCGACACGCTCCTCAGTGCGGGTACGGAAAACATTAAATATTTCAAAGATCGGTTGGAGATCACCGTTGCGAACCCGCTCGTCTAACTCATAGCGATATCGTCCGAACGCGGTGTAGTCGCTATGGAGGAAGTAAAGCCGGTTACCGTCTAATGTATCTAGGTATCGGTCCAGGATAGCAGAGGAGAGAGAGTTGTCGATCCGCGGTCGAGCGTAGTGGAGATCCTCTATGATGCGTGCAACGCGCTGGCTGATTTCAGGATGCTTCTCGCCGATGGCTAGTCCCTCGGACGATTCGTTGGCTGCATAGCCTGTGCATGTCAGTGCCAGATATAGCCCACCCAGCACCGATAATCGAATTATGTCTCTCACACCGTCTCCTTCAGCTGGTTCTTTGTCATAGTCCCACGGTTTCAGTATCAGGGCGCTATCCTAGCGAATCGAGAGCCTTATGACGACAATTCATGTTGTTTGCCACGCCGGAGCCGTCGGGAAAAGCGCAACGTCTGGACAAGGCAGTAGGGGCTCAATGCCAGAATGAGAGCCAAAGGGTTAGCTCTAATGATTCCGGACCAAAAATTGAGCGTTAATCCCCAGACACCGCTCTCGTCCGCATATTCCCCAACGACCTGTTGACCAACCCAGTAGACGATCGGGGGGAGCGCGAACAACCCAAATCCTATCAGCCACATGGCAAGCAGGAGTTCTTTCTTACGTGTGGAGGGGGTCTGGGGCATATGTCAGTGAAGTATGCCATGTTGTCCGGGCTGTGGGATCATTCCACCTGGATGAGGTTATGTGCTTATCGCGACACGCAAAAGATTCAGTTAGCCAATGGCAGTCTTACTGAATCTAGTTCGCGCTCAGTTCAGGCCCGGGCTCATAGCCGTCGGGCGTCGTCAGGAACTGTTTCAGCTGTTCCGTCAGGCCTCGGCAGGCTAGTGCTTGCGGTCTCACGACTAAGGGGATGGGGATTACAAGCGCCGGCATTGCGGATCGTCCGTTGTAGTCAGCATAGATGGTGCCGGCGGACGAGAGGTTGAGAACATCCCAAACGGTAGCATCATACCGTGCATCATCCTCCCACCAAGCGAGCCCCATGCAACCTGCACCGTAGGGACTTGCGGCACAACTGATAGCACCGCCGCTGGCGATTCTGTCAGTCGACCCGTCAAGCCAAACGATGAAACGTACCTTACTCAAGCGCACTTGCTCGTGGATGTTTGGGTTTTTCATTAATTCGGAGAAATCATCAATACTCAGTGGCGCCGTAGACGGTTCGAACCAAGGATAGAGCCTATCTTCGAAGGCGGTACTGATGTGCACGCCTAACCCTTCGTCTCCTCGCGCAAGGCCGTCACTGACACAGTCGACAAAACTTTCTTCGGCTTCGTGTGATGCGTGGTGTCTTCGGGGCAGAATGACAATTCTCTCATCTTCGCCAAGTACAGCATCTGTTTGTTTATAAGGCTCAATTCGTGAGGTGCTGCTGCAACCACATAGGACGCCTAATGAGATCAACGCGAGAAGATAGGTTCTTGGTGCCATAGTTCTAATTGTTGATAGGCATTTTTTTGAGTAATAAGGCCACATTTTATCTCTCCTGTAACCAGTACTCTACCTCTGGCTGTTCGGCAAACCTCGTTGCAATCACTGCCCCTACTTCGCGCATGGCAAGTACGGTAGCTCTACCGATGGCATTTGTCCTGTCCGCCGTTCTCATCAGCTCTGCTTTTCCGTAACCGCTAACAGGCCACTCGGTAATTAGTTCGCCGTTCGGTTCATAGAGTCTTAGGAGGTACTGCATCCAGACTTCTACGAACTCGTCACTCTGACCGATCGGAACGTCGAACTCGTACCGATCTAGTTCTGGGTTCAACACTCCGTCTATTCGTGAGCTGTCGATCTCGGTTAATGGTAGCTCGTTTACTGGTTCTACAGCGGCAAACATGGGTTGGAACAGCTGATTCATCATTGAGGCATTAGCGTTACCTATCTGTATGATGTAGGTAGCTTGCTGCGGGATTCTTTCTTCATACTCGTAGGTGAGCAACTCTTCGTCCAGTAGCACCCCCATTCGAATGGGCAACGGTTCTACCAGGGGGCGTGGAAATTCTGTACTGACCAGGATGACGGGGGCGCATCCGCCTAATAGGTAGCTGGTCAAGATTACAAGCAGCAGCCGCACTTGACGCCAATAAGCTCTGATCTGCATAAGTTGCATTGTACGACTTGCCTTGGTTAATAGGTGAATTTGTAAAGTGTTGAAGTACTCTGGATGTAGATAACCTACGCTTAATTTTTGTGTATACGGCAGTAATTTTGCTAAGTTCTTTTTGAACGTTCGAGTGTGCGCATTGGTTGACTGTGCGCGTGTTTTTAGTTGTTGGGCGCGAGCAATCCTGGCAATTATGGACTCCCGCGTTGATTGTGGCGGAGGGGGGGGGGTCAGGTGTCGTTAAGTCTTCTGAACGAACCGCGGATTGAGAGCCTGAGTCTCCTGCCCAGATTTGGGAAACCTATGACAGGTTCGAAGGATTTATTCGTCAAATTATCGATTGCGAAGCTGAGAGTAATATTCTGTCTGAGATTGCGATGTACGACGAGATCAACGCTATGGTAGCTTGGGAGCGTTAGCTCGCCGGTCGGCACCGATGAGTCAAATCGATGCCCTACGTAATATGCGCGAAGAAAGCTTCCCCAGGTTTCGGAAGGAGACCACTCAAGCCGTAAACCACCAATATTTTCAGGGCGGTGCCGAAGTTGAATATTGGCGTCATGTGTATTGATATTTAAGTGTGTTGCATGCGTAGACAAGAGCCAGTCACTGCTTACTTGAAAGTTTGCGCCGATCTCAAGTCCATGAGTATTGACTTGGGGTCGATTTATGATCATGAAACTGAGGGCATCAAAATCGATGAGGTTAGAGAAGCGTTGATCAAATGCTGATACCTCCCATTTCAGTCGTCCTTTCATGTGCGCCGAATGTATTCCTAGTTCCCAACTGTCTGCTGTCTCAGGTTTTAGGGTAGGGTTACCGACTAGAGGATCACCAAGTGAGTATAAGCTTGGTAGTTTGAACCCCTCGCCCCAAGTCAGGTGCAATCTTGTAGGGTGATTGGGAAGAGTGTAGGCCAGTGAGATCTTGCCTGTATGTACTATCTCGGCGCTATCGGGATCGTCAATTCTGAGGGCCGTACCCAAGGTGAAATTTTGGCTCACTGCGTAGTTGATCTCCCCATAGGCGCTGAGGTTGTTACGATCAAGCTGATAGTTCGTTGGTAGCTTAAATGGCGGTTCTAGCTGGATGAGGCTTGTTCCTGATCCGCTTTCCTCTTGGTACTCGATACCATAGATAGTGTGCATTGAGTTAGTTACCCCGGAGCTCAAAAAAATATTCAAAGAGCCACGCGAGAAATCAGTATCGCCGGTATTTTCGGGTATGCCACTACGTACGCCCGATATGACCGCGGGTGAGAATGCTTGTTCGGCATGTTCAAAGAGCGATCCCGAGATGTGAAGGCTTGTGCGGTTTGTAATGATGGATTCCGCATCAAAGCCCAGGGAAGTACCCCGGGCTTCACGGAGGCTTTTTTCGCGGAGTACTGCTAAGCGGCTTCCCCCGCTGTCATCCGGAAAGGCTTCTGACTCTGTTAGAGAATGTCGTGCATGAATGGAGAAGTTGAATGGTTTATCTATTTCAGAGGTGAACTTGCTGGTGAAGGAGCGATTTTTGAACTCCTCTAAACCATGTTCAGTAGTGTTGTTCAGTCGAATGTTGTAGACACCCCCGCGGGGTACAGGGCCTCCAAGTTGTATGCCAGCGCGGAAGTAATCATGGGTGCCAAGCTCAAGGTCAGTGCTGGCTGTTAATGCCTTGGAGCCAGAGCGCGTAATTAAATTGATCACTCCACTGAGCGCGTTCGATCCGTATATCGATGACTGGGGCGCCCTGAGAATTTCAATTCGTTCTATGGCATTAATATCGAGTGATGAGAAATCAAAAGATCCTCCTCGGGTATTGGTAGGGTTATTTACCTGGACGCCGTCTATAAGGATTGCTCCATAATTTGGTTCAGATCCTCGAATGAAGACAGAGCCGAGGCTGCCTTGCCCCCCTGGGAGGCTTGCATGCACGCCTGGTACGTCACGCAACAAGTCGAATATGTTGCTATCGTTGCGTTCTCTTATCGTCTGTTCATCGATGACTGTGACCGATCCAATCTGAGCTTCGACACTTGGAATGCGAGTGCCTATTACCGTAATAGTTTCTAGGGTGGGAATGTTTTCCTGTGTATTGCCCGGCATTGGTTGGCCGAATCCAATAACTAGTAGACAGCAGGCAGAGACGCAATATTCCGATGGAATAGGATTCAGAAATTTTTTGGTTGTCACCATCAGACTGAATGCGGTTATATAAGATTAAAGAACCTATACTAGAGGCCTAGAGGCATAAGCCGCTACTAAATTGAAGCTCCCATCTCAGCTGAAAAGCTTGAGTGTGATTAAAAAAAGGGATTATCGTCATAGGGGCTTGGCGGCACAGAGGTATCGTAGGATAATTGACCGCAGCATTTAGAGATTATGTTGCCTAAATATTGGCTTCTCGTGGTCCGGGGGTTTGCTATGAACTTTTCTAACTTTAGTGTTGTTTTTGTGGGGATTGCGTGGTTTTTGATTGGAGGTAATGCTGCAGCACAGGCTCCTAATTTTGGCGACGACTCAAGTACGTGGTCGCAAGATGGAGAGTGTGATGATCCCCGTTTCCAAGGGTCTGGCATGGCTTCAACGCTGATTGATTCTGATCGTTTTGCCGATGCTACTGACTGTCGATTGCTTTTCAATCAAGGCCGAATCACGTTACGTGGTGGTGGTGGTGGCGGTAATGTGGATTTTGGCGATAACTCGAGCACGTGGGCG
>JAZAGZ010000114.1:0-24508 GCA_036231525.1 Pseudomonadota bacterium
TTGCATGCCCATTGCTGCACGAATTGCATCGATAGATTCAGGGATTGTGACAGACTCCTGTGGAATATGAATGCCGAACATAATGTCACGTCCGGATTTAACGAAAGTATCCTCCCAAACAGGCACCTCGTAGATATCTCCTCGAGGCCGTCCAAGATCCCTCGCGTATTTGAAGATCGAAGCATTACCGAGAAATCCCTGATCTGTTGATATGAGTCGGATACGATCATGTTCCGTAAATAATTCTTTAGTTTCTTCTATGGAAATGTCGTCCTTTGGAGTGGCGAGTACAGAAATAAAATGTCCGTGAGTGATTGGAGTGTGAACAAGTAATCCAGTGGCATTCACGTGAGGCATGATTGTCATAAGGTCGACAGCTTGGTGATTGGGAGCTTTGTCGACCTGTAGAGCATTTACGATACCGCGATGATAGTCACCGGGATCTGCTACACGGCGAATGATAGTAATTGCAACACGTTCTATGCCAACCACTCGGTCCAGGCAATCGATCGTGCGAATCAACCCAGTGGTATTGCAAGACGTCAGTTTGAGAAAATCCTGGTTTAATCCTTGTTCATAGTTTGCATAACCATGAAAGAATACATTTGCTATATCGTCTTTCTCGCCACCCTGGAAGACGGCTTTTTTCCCATGCTTCTGATAGAGAACCTTATTTTTTGCTCCGATACCCCCCGGAGCAGCGTCCAAGACAATATCTGATTTAGGGAGAATTTCGGCCATTGTTCCCGAGACAGGAATACCCGCAGATTCAAGCGGTTTTTTGGCCTCATCGAAGGCGGCATATAACTTGTAGGGCATGCCCTTGTCTCTTAAGGTTTGAACAGTAAGTGTGGGCACTGCATCGACGACGCCGAGCAATTCCATATCGGCCTGCTGCTCGACGCCATCTGCTAGTCGCTGTCCGATGACGCCGTATCCGGAAACTAGAACCTTGACCATGTTGAGCGTGCCTTTGTATCCATCTGTTCTTAACAAGAGGTCATTTTTTCAGCTTTGCACGGTAGCATACATTGATGCACGCGAGAGCGTCATAGAGAGTTGGCTGGCAAGGTCGCTAATAGTAAAGTCTTTAAGACAATTGTTAATTTAGTATTAGTAGGAGGATAATTTTTTACTTACAAGGGCAGATTGCATATGAAGGAGTCGTGCGGTAAAGTCCGACGGCTTGTATATAGGTCATCAAGGAATAATAAGAGTATGGACCTGATCCCGAGTTCTGGACCGCATCTCCATATCGTCTTAAATCACATCCCAGTTGTGGGGTGTTTGGGTGCATTGGCCCTGTTGCTCACCTCGTTCTATCTTAAGAGCGAGGATTTGCAGCGAAGTAGTCTCGTCCTTTTCGTAATACTAGGGCTTCTCACTCTGCCAGCCTATATTAGTGGGGCCGCTGCCCGATGGTCATACCAAGGCCGAGACCTTTCCATGGAGGTCATTTCGGCACATCAAGATGCAGCTTTGCTTGCGTTTTTATTTATTGGCATGACTGGTTGTATATCCTGGGTCTCTCTTTGGCAGGAGCGTCGATTTTCCAAAATATCTTGTAAGAATTTGTACGCCGTGCTTATTCTTGCCGTGATCTCGGCCTACCAGCTTGTCGCTACTGGAAGCCTGGGTGGAACTATCGTTCGACCAAATCTTCACGAATCGGCTATGACAGCGGAAGGTTCCGGGTTGATTGCATGGATTGAATCAGTTATTCAGAGCATGATTTGGGCATGGCCCTCTATGGAAGCTGTCCACTTTATTGGGATGGCATTGATCTTTGGGGTGGTATTGTTGGTGGGTTTGCGGGTTCTGGGTGTTGCGAAGAGTGTCCCGTTCTCAGCTCTCCATCGGTTACTGCCGTTAGGTGCGCTAGGATTACTAGTTAACATTATAACGGGCATGTTTTTCTTCATTGCAGATTCGGGGCGCTATGTTGCCATGGACGGGTTCCCTCCTAAGATCATCTGGCTGATGATTGGTGGGTTAACGATTTTATATTTCACGGTCTTTGATGAAATATGGGCTGTAAAGTCTGGGGATGACGCTCCTATGAGAGCTAAAGTGGTAGCAGCGGTAACGATTGTGTCATGGGCTTGCGTTCTGACTTTTGGGCGTTTGTTGCCGTACTATGGAGACGGAGGCTAACGAAATATGGGATTTTTTATCGCGCTTTTTGTTGTGATTGGCGTGCTTGTAGTAGTTGGAATGCTGACCTATTGGATTGATAGGGATGCAGATAGTCGCGATAGCGCGTAACGAGGGATACTTATGGCGTTGCTAAGCTGGATGGAGTCTACGGCCTATTCCGAATGGATCGTTGCTGGACTGGTCGGCTGGCCACTAATGTTGTCAATGCATGCGGTCGGTTTGGCAATTGTTGTCGGCATAGTCCTTGTGCTTAATCTACGTATGCTGGGTCTTTTTAGACCAATTCCTTATGTAGCCATTAGCGATCTAATGACATATGCCTGGATCGGTATCGCCTTGAATATATTTTCCGGCTTTTCGTTATTTATGGCACAGGCAACCTTTTATATTACTAACTTTCCATTTCTCACAAAGATTTCCTTTATTATTCTTGGCATCGCGAATGTG
Source organism: Pseudomonadota bacterium (assembly GCA_036231525.1). GTDB lineage: Bacteria > Pseudomonadota > Gammaproteobacteria > Steroidobacterales > Rariloculaceae > UBA6522. The sequence continues at coordinate 2,605 of JAZAGZ010000114.1, forward strand.
CATTACACGCAGAAGGTATTGAGGCGGGAAGCCGCTATGTGGGATACCAGTGATGCTGTGCCACAGATAAGTATAGTGCTTGCTGGCACCTCGCTTATTTTTTGGGTTTTTGCTGTCGTCGGTGGGCGTCTCATAGCCTACTTGTAATAAGCCGCCGAGTTTTTATCCGTATTGGATTGTCGGGCTCTCCAAATGGGGGGCATTTTGTGTACGGAACTCTATTTCCCAAATGTACCGTCTATAAGTACGAACATCACTGTACAAACATAATCTGTACGGTTGCTCCAAGCGTGGTTAGTTCCACGTTGAATGACGGTATCTCCAGCCTTGATCAGTACTTCAGAGTCATCTAGGACCATATGAATTTCGCCTTCTAAGCAAAGCGCGAAGTCTACGGTTTCGGTTCGGTGCATCAAGGGGTGAGGCGCTTTTTTGCTGGTGTCCCTAACATGCTCAGCCCCTATGGAGGCCCAAGCTTCTTTTGCTGCAGTGTCGTCGATATTCTCTATCCAACCTTTTTCAGGTGGAAACTCAATAATCCGGAATACACAACCGTTTTTAGGAGGTAGGAGGCCGATAGTATCGTTTGTAGTTTCCTCTGGCCCAAAGACTTTTGCGGGAGCTGAATCAATGCGCCAGAGATTATGGATGGCGACGCCGGGACGATGTCCTGGCCGCACAATATTAGAAGCTTCTTCGTCGGAGATAACAACAGCTTTGCCGCCTTGATCATGCCCCGTTATTACTCGTCTGATTCCCATAAACAAGCCTTTTAGAGAAGTGATCTGTCAGCAAAATATTGATTGATAGGTAAGCGTTTGGCGCTATATTGTTGTTGCTGCCGTCCATCTTCTCGATGAGTGATAAATTATGCGTGAAGTTCTTGTTATGATAACGAAATTAGTCTGGATACAAAACGCATAACCGGGGAACATCGGGTGGCGTTCGAAGTACACACTAGAATGAGAAGCATATTACTAGCCTCTTTTATCGGAGCATTTTTTCTAGCTGGGTGCAGTCCTAGTGAGAAAACTTTTGTTCGGGTTGCTTCGGGTCCAGCCGGAGGTTATTGGTATCCATTAGGTGCAAAGCAGGCGGAGATATTCCAGCGAGAAATTCCCGGCGTAGCTACTTCTTCGGCTCCCGGTGGGGGAGTGGGAAACATTAGGGATGTCGCTAATGGGGAGGCTGAGGTTGGTTTTACCTATACACACAGTGCTCATAGTGCGTTCATTGGAGAGTCACCGTTTACAGAGGCGCATACTGATCTCAGGCATTTCGCAACTTTATATCCAGCGGCCTATCATGTTGCCGTGCCTGCTACGTCAAATATTCAATCCTACCGCGATTTGGCTAATCGCAATCTAAGTCCTGGCAAGCTCTCCGATTCGGGTTATTCGGTTTTTGAGATGGTTATGGGGAAATATGGCCTTAGCGTAAATAGTATCCGCACGAATGGTGGGACAGTGCATCACGTGTCTTATGCTGATTCCGTAGCGCTTATGAAGGATAGGCACATCGATGCCGTTTTAGCAATTACGAGCTTTCCTCAGGCTTTCTTTCTTGATCTAGAGTTTCGCCCGGGTATCCGTTTCTTGTCTGTTGATGAGGGCATTCTTGGTGAGATCATCACAGAGAACCCCGGTTATATTCGCGTGGTTATATCTGACGAGCATTATGCGAGTATTGAGGCTCCAGTCATCACGCTAGGTTCAATGACAACGCTCGTTGTAAACCAACACTTGCCAGATGAACTTGTGTACTCAATGGCAAAGGCTCTGTGGGATTCACATTCTGAGTTCACAGCCGTTGCTGATACTTGGGGGCAAGCGAACCTGGAACGTGCGCTAGTAGGCGCAGCAATTCCCGTGCATTCTGGTGCGTTACGCTACTACCAGGAGCAGGGCATTACGCTTTCAGCTGATTGACAGCCGTATCGTGAAGGAAAAAACCACGGATAGCAGGGAAGAAAGGTTTCATATCCCTGAGAGTCGTCAAACCTCATTTCTTGAGGAGCTACCTGCCACAACCCCTACAACGTTGGGTTGGTGGATGATAGCTACGACATCAACAGTCGCAATCGGTTTGGCGTTCTTTCATTTGTTTGTGGCCGCATTCGGAACACCAGAGAGTCGCGCATTTAGAAGCACACATCTAACTGGGATGCTGGTTATCGCGGTATTTATTGCACCTCTGTGGCGTGACTCCCTTACGGATTCTATTTTTAGAAGAAGTAATAATATTGATTGGAGACGACTTTTTGGGTTCAGCCTCGACTGCATTTTTCTATTGCTAGTTCTTGCCATCCAGATTTATACCCTCTACGACATTGAAGCGTTTCAGAGCCGTGAAGGGAACTTAAGTCTGACTGATATTCTTGCCGGCTCTATTTTGTTAGTACTAGTGCTTGAAGCTACTCGACGTATTGTAGGGTGGCCGATGGTGATCATCACCGGTTTTTTTGTAACCCACGCTTTGAGCGCAAATTACTTTTGGGGTTTATTTTTCGGGCCGCCAGTTTCATATTCAAGGCTGATAGATGTTCTTTTTGTGCGAGCAGATGGAATTTTTGGCGTTCCGCTAATGGTGTCTGCTACTTATATTGTCTTATTTATCATTTTTGGGGCCATTCTTGTACGCTCTGGTGCTGGAAGATTTTTTCTAGATCTCGCTGTAGCACTTACTGGCCACCGAAAAGGTGGACCAGCTAAGGCATCGGTTGTTGCGAGTGCTTTTCTTGGCACAGTTTCTGGTTCTGCTGTCGCGAATGTTGCAACAACTGGTGCATTCACTATTCCATTAATGAAAAAAATTGGATACAGAGCGAAATTTTCAGCGGCAGTAGAGGCTTGCGCATCTTCCGGGGGGCAAATTACGCCTCCTATCATGGGGGCTGCTGCGTTCATCATTGCTGAATACTTAAGAGTAAGCTATATCAGCGTTCTGATAGCGGCAATCGTGCCGACAGTTTTGTACTTTGCCACGGTTTACATAATGGTAGATCTTGAGGCTGATAAAAGTGGCGTAAAACGTATCAAAAAGGTTCAGCTGCCAGATATTGGCCGAGTGCTACGCTCGGGGTGGCACCAATTACTAACTCTTTTTGTTCTTCTCGCTCTGTTGGCTATAGGCTTCACTCCAATGCTTGCTGCTTTTGGAGGGATTATCACGCTGCTTGTGTTGAGCTTTGTTTCTTCGCATACGCGTTTGCGCCCAATAGATATATTGGCCGCGTTCGAGATTGGTGTACGCAATGCTGTTCCGGTAACAGTTGCCTGTGCTTGTGCAGGGATCATTATAGGGTCGATCTTTTCTTCTGGTCTTGGCCTTAAATTTACAAATTCTGTGATTGATCTATCTGGTGGTAGTCTCCTTCTGTTGTTAGGCTTGACAGCGGTTGCTGCAATTATCTTAGGTATGGGCATGACAACAACTGCGGTGTACATTACAGTTGCCGCACTCGTAGCTCCCGCATTAATCGAGATGGGTGTCGAGCCCATGGGCGCACACTTATTTGCTTTCTACTACGGCGTCGTATCGACAATTACACCTCCGGTTGCTCTTGCTGCATTCGCTGCGGCTGGCATTGCAGGTTCAAGCCCTATGAGAACAGCTTTCACCTCTGCTCGCGTTGGTGTTGCTAAGTACGTTGTGCCCTTTGCATTCGTCTATAACCCAAGTTTATTGCTAGTGGGTCCGCTATGGCTGAGCCTTGTTTCTTTTATTACTTCACTTGCGGGGCTATGGGCTCTATCGCTTGCATTAGAGGGTTGGTATAAAGGCCATGAGTATTCACTTTGGGTTCGACTAGCGCTCCTTGTTTTAGCAGCGGCACTTCTCTTGCCGCCTGTTGAATTAATATTGAACTTTCCTGGGTATTATTACTGGATAGCAGCGTTAATAGGGCTCTGTGTTTTTATTCGTTACTCACGGAAGCCAATACAGGGAATGACAGTATGAGTGTTTTTTTTAAAGGCCCGTGGCCACACTGGGCGGCATTATTGGTTGTATTTTTTTCTTTTTCTATTATGGGGTTTAACGGGTTACACATTCGAGAGTTCTCTATTTTTTTATGCGTCGTCCTTTTGGCTTCTTTGGGGCTAGTATTGTTGATAGGGCTATCTTATCGGCAAAATTACCGCCAATAATTTTTTTATAGTTGGCTATAAGGCCACATCTAATTAACCATCATCTGATAAACTAAAAAATATAATTTCTATTTCTTTAGGACAATCTTCTTCTCCTTTTTCAATTATGCGTTGGATCATAGCAATCAGTATTACTGCAATTCTTGCGGCATGTGCGCCGGGAACGGATCGGCAGGAGATTCGCCTAGGAACAGCGGCCCTCGGAGGCGTCTACTATCCAATAGGCCAGGGGCTTGCTAGTCTGGTGATGCAGCACGCAGCAGGTATCTCAATGGTGCCGATCGTAACTCGTGGGGCTGTGGAGAATCCACGCTTGGTCTCTAGCGGTGAGCTTGATATGGCATTGACTAATGCGGATCTAGCGTTTTTTGCCCACGAAGGCCAGTCTCCCTATGAAGGGCCCTTAGACATATTGGCGATAGGCGCTCTGCATCCGAGCATACTGCACCTTATTACACGTGCCGATAGCGGGTTCTCAACCTTTGCTGAGCTACGAGGTAAGCGAGTTGCACTGGGTGCTGCTGGGGGGCCAACAGTATCGCTAACGCGTTTGTTACTTGAGGCACATGACATGTCATTAGATGACATTGTTCCGAGCTTTCTATCCTACACAGATGGGTTCAGTCAGCTCGGGGATGGCAATGTTGATGCGGCGTTTGCCCTTGCGGGTTATCCAGCAGCAGCCGTTTTGCAGACGCAGGCAACTAATGAATTAAGATTTCTCCAAATCGAATCTGAGATAGTAGCTCAATTTATAGCGGATAATTCGTACTACTATTTATTTGATATTCCGCAAGAAGTTTACGATATGGAAATGGGCCCAGGAGTACTCGCTGTTGCAAATCTCATGATTGTTCGTGGGAGTGAGACTTCTGATACCGTATTCAATATTGTTGAATCTATATATGAAAATCTTGGGCAGTTGCAGGAGACGAATGCAATCGCTCAGCAAATTGATCCTTCACAGAATGGAAATCTACCAATCCCACTACATCCGGGCGCGGCTCGGTACTTTAATCAACAATAGAGTCCTCTACCATCGTGCTAGCTGATGATTCCCTAAGCATTCTGCGGATTCGCTTGATAGGACTGCTTGCATTTGCGTTGGGCATTTTCCATTTAGCTAACGTTTCTGGGCTTCTAGTGCTTTCTACGATGATTGTTCGTGCATTGCACTTAACTATCATGATGGTTTTGGTGTTCATGAAGCCGTGGGAAGTGGGTGCTAGCCTCCCAGAATATGGAGTGCGAAAGTATCTAGACACTTTTTTTTGGATTATCTCAATATTGACCGGGTTGTATCTTTTGGTCAGGTGGGAGGAGGTTGCACTGAGTGGTGGCATTACTACTAAGCTTGATATTGTAGTTGCTAGCATCATAATTATTTTAGTTCTTGAAGCCACTCGGCGATCGGTTGGAAATTTTCTGGCTGTGATTACAACGGCATTTTTACTCTACCCATTTATATCTCCGTACTTACCTGGAATTTTTTATAGCCGAGGGGTTAGTGCCGAGCGTGTTGCTTCTTTTCTCTCATTGACAGGCCAAGGTATCTACGGAATCCCAATCGGGGTCGCATCGACATATATTATTTTGTTTACAATTTTTGGCGCTTTTTTAGCTGAATTCGGTGCCGGAAATTTTTTCTTTAAGCTTGCTAGTTCGGTTACACGAGGCTTCACTGCTGCCTCAGCTAAAACAGCGGTTATCTTTAGTACGTTACTCGGCATGATTTCGGGTTCGGCAGCAGGCAATGTAGCAGTTACCGGGTCTTTCACAATACCAATGATGAAGCGTGAGGGTTATGCGCCGCATCAAGCAGGAGCTATTGAGGCTGTGGTCTCTACGGGAGGGCAGATTATGCCGCCAGTTATGGGCGCTGCAGCCTTCATCATGGCAGAAATTGTCGGGACGCCATACGTAAATATTATGAAAGCTGGGCTAATGCCGGCGCTATTGTTTTTTATTTCCGTTCTATTTGTCGTGCACCTTCAGGCTCAAAAGAGTGGCATCGAACCCGAAATGGGGGACGGTGAAGCAAGCGCCCCATTATTGAAAACACTATTGAATGGCCTGCCGTTTATGTTTCCTTTTATCTCACTGGTAGGGATGATGATAATTGGGTTTTCTCCAGTAAAATCATCGTTTTATTCAATAATCATACTTTTGCTATTACATCTAATAGCGGCTCGAAAATTGTCCAAAGAATTTGTTCTAAAAATCAAGCGTGCGACGATCACTGGAGTTAAAAGTGCTGTACCAATTTCAATTGCTTGTGCCGCAGCTGGGATCATTTCTGGAACGCTCTCAATAACTGGGCTTGGTTCCAAACTCTCCATATTTATCATCTCCTTATCGGGAGGGGTTCCATTAATCGGGCTTTTTCTTACGATGGTTGTAGCCATCATTCTGGGGATGGGTTTGCCAACAACAGCCGCCTATCTAATTCTGGCGACGGTGGTAGCACCAGCGCTCTCGGACATGGGAGTTCCGTTGCTTACGGCACATATGTTTGTCTTTTTCTTTGGGTGTGTATCAACTATCACACCGCCTGTAGCCTTAGCATCTTATGTTGCGGCAGGTGTGGCAAATGCAGATATCAACAGGGTTGGTTGGACGGCGTTTCGGTATGGTCTTGTTTGTTATCTATTGCCATATGCATTCTTTTTTGGCCCTGCACTCCTGTCTGAGGGCTCTGTATGGGAGATTGCTTCAACGGCGTCGACGGGTGTGCTGGGAGTCTTTTTTCTAGCTACAGCAATAGTTGGGTACCTGAGTGTGCCGTTGACCATGGCCGGTCGAGTATTGATGTTTGTAGCGGGTGCTGGACTGGTGGATCAAGGGCTTGTAACTGATGCAACTGGGGGTCTATTGGTTGGTATTTGGTTTTTAACTAGAACCTTTAGACAGTCTGCTACATGAATTAAGTATACCGCTCCGGTATGCGCCAGGAGTTCCTGAAATCTGAGGTTTTGTGAGACTACAGCAGCAGTAAGCTCAAAGTAGGGAACATCATGAGGAGTACAGTGACTGTAAATGTGATTATGACGAAAGGAAAGGCGCCAGCAAAGATAGTGCCTAGACTAATTTCAGGATTATCTAGACTGGACTTAATCACGTAGACACTTAGTCCGAGTGGGGGTGTCATCAAACCAATTTCCACACCAATGACGGTTACTACACCAAACCAGATCAGATTCCCGCCAAGTTCCCCCACAACTGGAAGTGCTAGTGGTAGAAGAATGAAAAGTATAGAAGTGGAATCAAGAACCATGCCTAGAAGGATAAGAAGTAGTAGGTAGCCCGCCAAAAAGCCAGCCAGTCCAAAACCCAAGGTTGCAAGGTAGGTTGCCATTTCTTCAGGTAGCCCCGTCAGTGCCAACATACGACTGAAGATGCTGGCGCTAATGATCAGGAATAGGATCGTTACCGTAACCTGGCCAGCTTCACGTATCACATCCCATAACACTGCCCCTGTCAGACGTTTTTTTAGCAGAGCAATACACATAGCGGCAAATGCACCCGCTGCGCCAGCTTCTGTGGGTGTGAATACACCACCATAGATTCCACCTAGGACCAGAACAACAAGCATTCCGATAGGGAGTATGTCTAGCAGAGAATCCCAACGCCCATTAATCTCTTTTTCCAGAAACTGCGTTTGAGGGTTGCCTACAAAACTTGGCCACAGCCACGCCATGAGTAACACCCCCACCGCAAATGCTGACGCTAGAATAATTCCAGGGATAATTGCAGCAACGAATAGTGCGCCAATGGATACTTCTGCAATGACACCGTAAATAATAAGCAGCAAACTGGGTGGAATAAGCATGCCTAGTACAGAGGAACCAGCCGTTAGACCTACAGCAAACTTGGCCGTATAACCACGGTTGACCATTTCAGGGACAGCAATTTTAGAGAAGATAGCGGCGGAGGCGATAGAGATGCCAGTAATTGCAGCGAATACGGCGTTGGCGGCAACAGTTGCGATACCTAAACCTCCGCGGATCCGGCCAAAAATTCGCTGAGCTGCCTTGAAGCTATCACTACCAATTTCCGATACATTAACAAAGAGACCCATGAGTACGAAAAGGGGTACAGTGGCAAAAACGTATTCTGAAATTGTGCCTTGCGCAGCTAGTGAGAGGGTGTCTGTTGCGATGCTGAAGTTGCGCTTGAGTAAAGCAAGTCCAATAAACCCAACAGAGAGTAAAGCGATAGAGATCGGCATACCGGATGCGATAAAACTAAGCACAGCTACGATTGCTAGGACGCCGATGGTGCGATCAGTTAGGTCGGAATTCCAGGCAGTGACGATGCCCAAGATGATTGCGGCCACGAGCAATAAGACGCCTATCCATGCACTGGGGTAGCTCCAGGTTGGGGTGGATTTTGAGTGCAGCTGGGCTATGAAGCCGCAGGCGGCTACTACTGAGCCAACAACCACGATGAGCTTTATTGGGGTAATCGGTAGTGTATAGATACCCTCTACACCAACGAACTCCTGAGTTTGGAGAGCTCGCCAGAAATCAGGCCAGGCGCCAGTAGCCATTGTAAGCAGGATTGCCGCTCCCATGATGGCAAATAAGCGCTCAAAGCTTAGAGCAGTGATGGGGTATCGTTGTTTGAGGTGTCCAAGCAGAATGTCTGCTCTCGTCAAACGCCCCATAGTTGCCGCAAAAGCAAGCTGCAAAAACACGCAGGCAATCAATGATAGCGCGACAATTTCCGGTACGGCTTGAAGAGGACGACCAAATAAGGTGCGACCAGTGATATCAGCGCAGATCAAAAACACCAACGCAAAGACCCAAATAACACCTGCTCCATTCATCCATTGGATGAGCGCGGCAAGACCTCGCGCTATTCCAGTCGAGGCATTCAGCGCGGGATATCCCAGTTCCGCAGCGGTTGACCGCCACGCGCGCGGAAAGCACTCATATAAGTTCTTAGCGTTTTATTGGCAGGATGGCCGCGTGCTTCCGCTGACTGGACCCATCGCGTCGCAATATCTGGAAGGCCATTAATCCATCTTTGCTTTTCTCTATCGGGTAGGGTTGTGACGATTGCACCTTCCTGCTGCACAGCAGTAAGTGCGCGATCGTATCTCTCGTTGACTTCGTCCGCCATTTTTTGGCTGTAATCATTGCCAAGTTCAGTCATTACTGTTTTTACATCTGTCGGCAATCGCTCCCATGTTTCTTTATTAATGGCCATGCCGCCATTGAACTGTGCCCCGATTCCAACCAGAGTAATATACGGTGCGACCTCATGAATTCGGTAGGGGTAGGCGCCACTTAGAATTGTCAACACGCCATCTGCGACACCCGTGTTGATTTGCGTATAGTAAGTTGAGAGTCCGCCGTTAACCGCGACGGCTCCGGTTCCTTCAAGCCAGGTTGCCGATGGCCCAGGAGCAAGAATTTTTCTCCCTTCCAAATCCTCCATCCGCATTACCGGGAATGTAGTCATTAAGTGGTACGTATCTACCCCGCTAGCTCCGAGTAGGATCTGATTTTGATCATCCCAGGCCTTTGCTAATTCAGGCATGGTTCTATGTAGCTCGTTGAAGAGATCAAGCAAGAGCGCTAGATCATCGGTGACAAACGGTGTGTAGTAGGTCACATTTTGGAGTGGCATCTTTGACGTTTCCCAAAGTGCGCCTACCCAGCCGATATCAGTAAGCCCTATCTCGATTGCTTCAAGGGTGTTCTGCCATTTATACAATGAGCCGCCATAGGCTTCCCGCCAGACGATTTCATATTCGCTATTCATCTCACGTAATCTATTGTTTGACTCTGGCACAACTAGTGTGCTGATGACACCAATCCACGGTAGGTTTACTGATTGAGGCCCTCCCGCCGTCAGTCGAATGGTTTCTGCTGTCGCGAAGGCGGCGAATACCATAGAAACTCCTGCTGCTAACAAACGGAGTTTTATGATTTTAGATAAATTCATGCCCTTAGTATTAACCCTGATAGAGTTCTTTACTAGTGCTGAGATGAGCTCGTTATTACAATCCAGATAGATTGGAGATTCCGTCCCAGATTAGCTTGATTCCAACAAGTAGAATCGAAGTTAAGATAATAAAGAAAAAGTTTTTTTCTGGTAGTTTTCGATTTATCCATACACCTAGAAATACTCCCACGGGCACAAGGGGTAACAGGGTTGCGGAGATAGAGAGATTGCTCACCGAGAGTTGGCCGAGCATGCCATAAGGTATGAGCTTGATCGCATTCGCTGCAGCGAAAAATACGACACTAGTGCCTGTATAAATCTCTTTTCGTAGTCCTTGTGGAAGGACATAAACTTGGTAGGGCGGTGATCCCGCGTGAGCAAGAAAACTCGTAAATCCTGCGCATGCGCCCCAAAATAAACCCCATGGTTTGCTCGGCGGTTTCATGGCAGTAGAGTTGCCAGTCATGTCGAGTACGCTGCGTGCACGATATATAGTGAAAACTACGGCAATAATGCCGACCAGTAGTCGCACGACTTCATCGTTAACCCATCTTGCCGTGAGGCCCCCAATTGTGATGCCTACCGTTGCCGCTGGAATTAGCAGAACTAGAATTCTTTTATCCCAGCGGTTTCGATAGATCCAAATGCTCAGAATATCCATCGGTATCATGATAGGCAGCATGATCCCAGCCGCTTGGATGGGTGAAATGGCTAATGACATGAGTGGAACGGCCAATAATGCGAATCCACCAAACCCTCCTTTTGAGATTCCGGTTATGAGTACAGCGATAATCGCGATGGTGACAAACCAAGGGTCGGCAAATAGTTCGGGCATTAGGTGACTCGTAGAGTAAAAATACAGCGGTTCATTCTAAGCCACTGGCTCTGGCTTGCTCGCGTGCCATGACTGACCAGTCGAGATCACCCTCACCATGAGCTTTTGCTCCCAGAAGACGGTCTCGCATAACGTTTGCGCACGGTAGTGGAACATCAACGGCTTCCCCAGCAGCCAGAGCTAAATTGGCATCCTTCAGACCGATATGTACCGAGGCTCCAACTTTTTCATATGCCTCATCTACGATAATTTGGCCATAAATCTGGTAGGCGGGAGAGCCAAACAAACCTTCTGTTAGAACTTGTTGGAACATTGCCGGATTTACGCCGAATTTTCTGACAAGAGACATACTTTCGCCGATGACCTCAATCGCACAACCTAGGACGAAGTTGTTAGCAATTTTTACAGCTGTTGCAGTTTGCGGCTCATCGCCGGCGATAAATGTTTGTTTTCCTAGCACATCAAAGATCGGCTGAAGGCGGTCTAAAATATTTGGTGGGCCACCAGGGACTATGGTTAGTTGGCCTTTTGAAGCGAGGTCGGGTCGTCCTAAGACATGCCCAGCTACAAGAATTTGGCCCGCTTCTTTGTGCGCGTTCGTTAGTCGTCGGATAATTTCGATGCCGTGGGTGCCACTCGACATGTGGATTGCGCCCTCGGCCATATGCTTAAGCAATCCTTCTTTGGAGAATGTGAGTTCTTCTAATGCCTCATCGTGTGGGAGCATGGAGATGACCAGGTCCCGATCTGCAACGACTCCAGCAACAGACCTAGCTACAGTTGCTCCCGCCGATCCAAGTTTTTCGAGTAATTCCGGAACTTGGTCATAGATAGTCAAATCGTAGCCGGCTCCCAGGATTTGCTCAGCCATGCCATGCCCCATTCGACCGAGACCAATAAAACCGACTTTCATAGTTGGCAACTCCTTAAAATTACGCAATGTTTAGATGAATTATTGTATGAATTCTACCGATTTCCTTGACCAGCAGGTATAAGCAGAACAATATCATGATCGATACAGAAGTCTTAGGCTCGCCAAGACTATTGGAGAGGAAAGCGATGAAATTGAATGATTTGTTTCTTGCATTACGTAGATTTCGACAAATTCTCTTGGCCTGTGTGTGTACTGTTTCACTAGTGGTAGGAGGGGGCTTAAGAGCACAAGAAGTGATCCCCATAACTGTGATTGACGCCTACGCACCTACGGCACTGTGGGTTCGGGTATTCATGAATTATTACATGCCCGAAGTAGATCGTAGGTTGGCAGAAGCAGGTAACTATGAGATTGATTGGAATAGTGCTTTTAGCGGCACAGTCGCGAAAACAGGAGGTGTACTTGAGGCACTACAGTACGGGTTAGCTGATATTGGAATCATTACATCGCCGTTTCACCCAGATAAAGTACCGTTTTACAACATCAGTTTCGTGACACCTCTAGTTACAGCTGATATAGGCTTAGTTGCCCGAACTGTGGATGAGATCGTTGATCGCTATCCGGAATTGAGACAAGAGTGGAATGACTATAATCAAGTGTTTCTTACGGCTGCTGGCGCTATTGACACCTATCAGGTGTTGATGAGCGAGCCGATCGAGTCCCTTGAGGATTTTCAGGGTAAGAAGATTTGTGGTGTCGGGCTAAATCTCCGTTATGTTCAGGGTTTAGGGTCGGCGGCAGTCAGCAGCAATCTAGGTGATTTTTACAACAACATCGCGACCGGGCTTACTGAGGGTACGATCGCGTGGGCGGAATCGGCGGTAGCTTATAAACTGTACGAAGTAGCGCCTTATATGATTGATATTCGTTTGGGTGCTGTAACCTCTAAGGTTATCACTATGAATCGTCGTACTTGGAATCAGTTGCCAGACGAGGTTCGTGACGTTTTGGCGGAGACGGCAATTGACTATCGCGACGAATTAGCACGGGAAACAGACCAACGTGCGCAGTCCAGTCGAGAAGAGTTTGTGGTGCAAGGTGGCACGATTCAACCGCTCACCGATGAACAACGTCAAACGTGGGCTGCGAGCCTACCGAATATGGCAAAGGAGTGGGCGGAGGATCTTGAGGAGCGAGGTTTACCAGGTAGACAGATTCTACGAGATTATATGGATATCATGCGCGCCCACAACCAGCCTATTGTCAGGCATTGGGATCGCGAGCTATGAGCGGTGGCTCAGCAGAGGTTTCAGACTCACAGGGTAATTTATTCAACCGAGGTTTTGCTGTTCTCGTTGCTGTACTTAATAGTACGGGTACAGCATGGATTTTTGCATTAATGGTTCTGATCAACATTGATGTGTTATCTCGGTATCTTTTTAATGCGCCTATACAGGGTGTTACGGAAGTCGTCGAGCTTTCTATAGTAGGTATCGTATTTTTACAAATCAGCGATGCTGTGAGAGCGGGGAGGCTGACGCGGTCCGACGGGCTATACCTGCAAATACTGAAACGCCGACCGAAGCTCGGCCACATTTTGGGCGTGTTGTTTGATATGGCTGGAGCAACCTTCTTTAGCTGCATTTTGCTCGGAGCAATTCCCAGGTTCATCGAAGCCTATGAACGAGATTACTTTGCCGGCAATGAAGGTCTCTTTGTGATACCGGTTTGGCCAATCCGGTTAATACTAGTCATCGGCTGTGCTGTTGTTACGCTTCAATTTTTAGCATTGGCATGGCGAAATCTAAGAGCTTTGCAGGATCTCACTGCTCAGCATATTGGGACGGATGCGCAATGACAGGCTTTGAGATTGGGCTTTTTTCGGTTCTCGCGATTCTGGTTCTCATCTATGCGGGGCTTTACGTGCCAGTTGCACTGGGGTTGGTTTCATTTATAAGCGTGTGGTTGTTGCGGGGCACGTTGGAAGCGCCAATTTATCTGTTGACGTTAGCAGCTTCTAATAGTCTTGAAGATTATATTTTTGGAGTAATCCCATTATTTGTTCTTATGGGTCTACTGGTGAGTCAGTGTGAGTTGGGTCGCGACATCTATGAGGTTGCCAATTATGCTTTGCGCCGCTTAAAAGGTGGTTTGGGGGTTGCTACCGTTGCAGCGAATGCTGCGTTCGCTGCGATTACCGGTGTGAGTATTGCCTCTGCTGCAGTATTTACCCGTGTTTCGGTGCCTGAAATGCTTCGATTTGGTTACCAACCTCGTTTCGCTGTAGGTGTTGTAGCAGGAAGTTCTGTTCTTGGGATGTTGATCCCGCCAAGCGTTATGCTGATCATTTATGCATTAATCACGGAGCAGTCTGTCGCTGATTTATTTACGGCGGGGATAATACCGGGAATATTACTATCGCTTGCTTATGCCGTTGCTATCGTTGGTATGGCGAAGTTTTTTCCTAATTATGTTGGCGGGGAGAATGCAGCAGCCCAGGCGACGATAAAGCGGAAGATGTCCTCAAAAGAAATTACTTCTAAAACCGCACCTATCGTGATTCTTGTGTTGTTAGTACTGGGGGGTATCTACGGAGGTTTTTTTACTCCTACGGAAGCAGGTGCAGTTGGGGCTCTCGGTGCCCTGGTTATTGCGCTTTTAAAACGTAAGTTAGATCGTAATGTGCTCTGGCATGTTCTTGTAGAAACCGGACACATCGCCGCGTCGATTTTGCTGCTAATTGTAGCTGCGACTATGTACAGTCGAATGCTGGCATTGTCTGGTCTGCCTAACGATCTGGGCGAGTGGATAACTCAAGCGGAAATCGGTCTCTATGGCATTCTTGCGATTTACGTATTGGTCCTTATTCTTATGGGAACAATATTGGATACGACTTCCATCATTCTGATTATGGTGCCGTTGTTTTTGCCTATCATGGAGCCTTATGGCATTAGTCTAGTGTGGTTTGGAATCGTTACGATAGTTGGTGCTGAGATCGGATTGTTGACGCCACCTCTTGGAATCGCCTGCTATGTTATCAAAGCGACCTTGGCTGATGATGACCGAATTTCACTGTTTGATATTTTTGCAGGTGCGTTCCCATTCGCGCTGATCATGTTGTTAGTATTAATCTTGTTAATCATATTTCCTGGATTGAGTCTTGTTCTAGTCTAGAATTCAGGCGAGATTATTTTACTATTGAATAGCTTTATATGCTGAATGTTGCATGGGTTACTGTGATATCAGCATTTCATAGGTGCCGGCCACATTTAGAGCACGCGAAAGGTTGTATTCGATAAGATGATCGTAATCCTCCATTAGGATCGTTTCTACGAGCTCCTCTTTGTTCTTTCCCTCATCGATTCCCGCTGACACGGCTGCGACGAGTTGTTCAAGGTATTCTCGTTGTTCAGTCACGTCTGCCTTTGTGCCGGGTAACTCATGCCCGGGTGAAATGACATCGAAATCGAGTTGCTCCACCTGCCGGAGCGATTCAACCCAATCAGGCATAAAGCCGCCATGGAGTTGGGTACGTGGTGGTCGTTTCGGTGTCAGAAAATCCACGGTGTAAATTATTCGTTCTTCTGGGAAGAGTACAACCGTCATATCGTCCGTGTGATTTCGGCCTGTATAGTGCAGTTCTACTGTTTTGCCTCCGAGCGTGATTGTCGCATGATCTGAGTAATAGATATCTGGGGGAATCTGGGATCCTCTAAACTGTCTAGCCCAGATTTCAGCTCGATTTAATTCGTTATTTCCGTCTGTGTCAGCTCGGGAAAAATTATTTGCCAAAGCAGTGCCTTCCGCCTCTATTTGCTGAATAAATCCATCTTGGTTAGCATCCCAGAGTTTCTCGCGAGGTAGAAGTGGCGTGCTTTCCTCTGGGGGCACAAGATTTTTTCGCATATTCTCATGCCCGATAAAGATTGCGGTATCGGCAAAAGCCTCGCCTCCGCTTGCATGGTCGTTATGGGCGTGACTGTAGATTACATATCGAACTGGTAGGCCGAAGCGCGCATCCAATTGTTCTCTAAGCCAGAGTGCTACCCGTGAGTTTGCTGGATCCA
Source organism: Pseudomonadota bacterium (assembly GCA_036231525.1). Lineage (GTDB taxonomy): Bacteria > Pseudomonadota > Gammaproteobacteria > Steroidobacterales > Rariloculaceae > UBA6522. The sequence continues at coordinate 18,481 of JAZAGZ010000114.1, forward strand.
CCAGAATTATTCCTTCGGGTGTGACAAGGAACATCCCGAAGTGTCGAAGGCTTCTGAACCGATACAGATCACCCGTAAGATTGGTGATATCAAATTCTGGAAGTCCTTCCCCTGTTCCAAAACCTACACTTTGTGCATTTGTGAATTGTATTGCACTGTAGCTCCAGCCGATCGTTATGGTCAGAATCAGTATCTTCTTAAGCATAGAATCACCCATATGTTTTCTTTTTGCTTTATAGGAGGGATGTTGGATCATCCGGCTCCAGAACACTAGCCACTCGAGTAACGTTTAATAGTCGCAAAGTTTATTGACACCCGGGGGGAATTGCCAGACGATGAGCCGACCTCAACGTACTAGCCTTTGGTCGCGAATCATAAAAGGATATTGTCCACGAGCATGCTCAACTTCGTTTCGAAGATTACAGTGGCTCTCGTAATAATGATTACGACCCATGTGGCAGTTGCACAGGATCGCTACCCTCGAGAACTGATTACGCTTATCACCCACTCAAGTCCCGGAGGAGGAAGCGACATTTTTTTGCGGCAACTGGCTCGATTTTTAGGCCCAGAATTAGGCGTTGACATCGTTGTGGAGAACATGCGTGGTGGTAGCGGTGCGCGCGCCGTCGCAGAGCTTATTAATTCGCCCGCCGATGGGAGTACCTTCTACGCTTATACGCCGACAATTATCTACACATCTCTGCTCAGTGCGCCAGCCTACACCTATCGAGACCTAGAACCCCTGGTTAATGTGTTTTTTGATCAGGCGGTCATATACACAAGTTCTGTTGGTCCCTTCGAGACTCTTAATGATGTAATTGAAACGGCGCAGATGCGGCGTGGACGTTGGGGCGCGTCGACGCCTGCTTCGTTAGAAAGACAGGCACTTGAACAACTGAAAAGTGTCACAGGTGTACTTCCTGCCATCGTTACTCACGAAGGGGGAGGGGATTTGCTTCTAAATGTGTTGAATGGAACCCTCGACATTGGCGTCGGTGAGGCACAGGAGATTAGAAGTCAATTAGAAGCGGGCAGAATCCGCCTTCTGGCAGTATTCAGTGAGAATCGGATGGAGAGGTTGCCAAACGTGCCGACTGTTAAAGAGCTTGGTTACGATCTAGTGCTGACAAAATTTCGTGGTCTAGCGGGGCCACCGGGGACACCTCCTGTAATAACCGCAGCATTGGAGCAAGCTATTCAGCATCTACTTGACAGCCCCGAGTACCGTGCCATATACGAAGAGGAAATGTTGACCGCAACCTATATGCCTCACGAAGAGTTTGAGCTCTTTATAGGCACCTTTGCTGCAGAGACTGAAAGTTTTCTTCGAAATACTGGTGTTATTCAGTGAGGCGAAGGTAGAGGAAGAGAGTTGGCGCGGGATTTGTATTGTTCCATTGGGCTTTTGGTTGTAGCTGCTTGGTATTACTACGCTGCCAGCGGAATAGGGCGCAGCGCTTTATCCGATGAGATCGGTGCGACAGGTTTGCCTATGGCCTATGCATTAGCGTTAGCCAGTATCGGGTTGTTAATGGCTTTGCAGGCAATACTAAGGCGTATCTTGAGACGTGCCCAAGCCGAGCCGAGAATAGAACTCCCCAGGTTGATCTTCATGCTCCGCCGTGCTGGCGGGGTTTTAGGTATTGGCATTGCTTATCTCTTGATCGTTACGACCGTTGGATATGTGATTGCGCTAATCATGGTATTGGCAGCAATGTTGGTTTATCTAGGAGAGGGATTGAACGTCCAAGTTGCATTAGTTTCCATAGGTGGGGCGTGCTTTTTTTGGGTGCTATTCGAGTATTTTTTGGGTATCTCGATGCCGGGATTCTGGGGTCTGTAATCAGTGGGCATTATTTATCAAGGAGTTGATTTGCTCCTGCATACGCCATTGCTTTTCGTTGCTATGGCGGGTGTTGGGTGGGGAATCCTCGGAGGTGCATTACCAGGAATTTCACCATCCATTGCCATGGCATTGCTTTTACCCCTTACGTATGGGATGGAGCCAGGGTTAGCCATCGTATTGTTAGCGTCGACTTACGTGGGCGCCGAATACGGGGGGTCTATACCTGCGATACTCATCAACACGCCAGGCACAAATGCAGCTGCGGCGACGGTGCTGGACGGTTACGAGATGCAGAGACAGGGTCGTGGTGGAGAAGCTTTGGGTATTTCTCTTTATTCGGGGGTGCTCGGAGGGCTCTTTGGTCTGACCATGTTAATTTTGTTGACCGAGCAGTTGGCCGAAGTGGCACTTGCGTTCACGCCCATGGCATATTTTTCACTAGGACTTTTGGGCCTGAGTGTCATTGTGTCGTTGTCGGGTGAATCTTTACTCAAGGGGTTTGCAGCCGCTTTGCTCGGACTGATGATTGCAACAGTAGGCTCGGACCCGATTTCCGGTGTATCTCGTTTTACCTATGGTCAGCCAGAGCTTCTGGATGGGATTGCGCCGATTCTTATTATGGTGGGACTCTTTGCTGTCAGCGAGTTGCTGCGACAGGCTAGTGTGCCGGTTTGGGATAAGCCTATGGGTGAAGGCGCGCGTTTGAAGTTACCGGATGGGCCGATGCGTCGGCGTTTAATTAAGCCTCAATTGCTAGGGTCCGTTATTGGCACCGTTGAAGGCGTTATGCCTGGTGCGGGGGGGACCATAGCATCGTTTATGTCGTATAACGAGGCCCGTCGCTGGTCTAAGAATAAGGACGAGTTTGGTAAGGGGTCTCCCGAGGGCGTAGCAGCTCCGGAGACAGCGAATAATACGGTAGCTTCAACTGCGTTAGTCCCTGTACTGAGTTTTGGTATCCCGGGTTCTAACTCGGCCGCGATTCTCCTTGGAGGGTTATTGGTCCATGGGCTCCTTCCAGGGCCTAGACTGTTTGAGGAGAACAGCGGCATTGTCATTGGTTTGTACACAGGTCTCTTTGTGGCGACGCTATCGCTATTGGTGCTTGGAATGTTGATACTTCCGGTTTGCCTATGGTTAGTGAATCGTCCCAAGGCTTATTTGATGGCGTTTATCTATGCGTTAATTTTTTCTGGGATTTATTCCATAGATCAGAGTCTTTTTGATCTGGGTTTGGTACTAGGAGCGGGTACCGTTGGGTTTTTTATGCGGTTGGCGGGGTTCCCGTTTCTGCCAACGGTTCTTGGTGTTGTTCTGGGTTATCTCGTTGAGTCAAATTTTCGACGTTCATTAGTGCTTTCCGGTGGCGACCACGCTATCTTTTTGGAAGACCCAATCTCATTAGGTCTGCTGATTGTCGCAGGGATATTTATTCTTGGCTCGTTAAGCGCACGTATGTGGGTAGGTTGGCGATCTTTGCGGGGGGGGTCAACATCAGGTTTGGTATGACAAGTCAGCTCCAAAAAACATCAGATTTATCTGTTGCACGTGTATTAGCTGAGTGGATTGAGTCGGTTGAGGCGCGCCGTCTTCCAGTTGAGGTAGTGCGTGCTTGTGAGAGTACGCTGATTGATACGCTCGGGCTCGGTTTTGCGGCTTGCAATGAAGGTTATGTGAATGCTTTACGAGAATCCTGGAGAGGTGAGGGTGCTTGTACAGTTTTGGGCGAATCTGAGAAACGAGATTCTGTGAGTGCAGCCATGATTAACGGAACTGCAGCACACGGAGAGGATTTTGATAATACTTTTGAGGGTTGCCCAATTCATTCTGGTGCGGTGGTTGTACCGGCTGTCTTGGCTGCTGCAGAGGCTTATGGCTTGACGGGTCGCCAGGCTCTCAAGGGGTTAGTAGTGGGTATTGAAGTCATGTGCCGGTTAGGCCTTGTAGTTCAGAGAGGAGTCCACACGGCAGGGTTTCATCCCACTGGGGTTCTTGGTGCCATGGCTGCTACTGCCGGGATTGCATCAGCCTGTAATCTTCCATCAAAGGCAATTGTTAATGCGTGGGGCATCGCTGGCAGCATGGCAGGCGGACTCATTGAGTACTTGTCCGATGGTACTTGGACAAAACGCATGCATGCTGGGTGGGCTGCTCAGAGTGGTTTGCGAGCTGTTGCGATGGCGCGCGCTGGCTTTACCGGTCCGGCAACGGTCTTTGAGGGCCGTCATGGCTTGATGCATGGATTTGCCCCGTCAGTAGATCCTGATTTTTCAATCCTAACCAGTGATCTTAGTGAAGAGTGGTGGGCAAGTCGTGTGGCGTTCAAGCGTTATGCGTGCGGCACTATGGCTCAACCATTTGTAGATTGCGCGATACGTTTGTCAAAAAAAGTGTCAGCTGAGGAGGTTAAATTACTTGTTTGCAGTGTAGGGGAGGGTACAGTGCATCGGCTATGGGAACCCCTTGAAGATAAACGGCGACCACCCAATGCTTATGCAGCAAAATTTAGTACACCTTACTGTGTTGCAGTTGGTTTCCTCAGGGGTGACGCAGGTCTGGCAGAATTCACGGATGAGTCTGTGTGTGATAAATCAGTTCTTGATCTAGCGCAACGTGTTAGCTACGAGATCGATCCTGATGACGAGTATCCACAGAACTACACTGGGAGAATCCGCGCATCCCTTTTAAATGGTAGTGAAATTGAAGAGTTCCAACCATATCTTTGTGGCGGCAGTCGTTCGCCCATGAGTCGCGATGAGTTGCTATCAAAGTGTTCAGCTAATTTGCGTTATGGTGGATTTGCTGCTGAGTCTGTAGATCACGTCGCGCGTTTTTCAGATAGCCTTACTACATCAGATGGCATTCCCGATGTCAGCTTGCTTGAGTTAAAGGCTATTTGAAACACATTCTCGGCTGTAATTTGTTGTTGGACCTAGTGCGCCTTGGGTCTACGGTAGAATTCTGGTTGAAGGCTGGGCTCCAAACAGCATTTATACTGCCGCAGACTAATCTGTGCCGTTTTCTAGAAAGCTTTCGAACTCACTGAAATCTAAGTAGTCTCCAGAGCAACTGATCTCACTGAGCTCCCAATGTGCTGGGGCCAAGCGGTAGTATAGAGTTTCTGCGACCCAGGGTTCGGCTAAAGCAATGGGGTCTTCCATCGTGATGTTGACCTCCAAGTTTAGATTATCGATTCGATGGAAGACTTCTGTTACTTTCAATTGGGGACTATGTTGGTAGCCGGATCTATCTATCCAGGTTCGTTCATCTATGCCCACTGTTGTCACTACAAACGTGGTGTCATTTTCCCAATGACCGATCGAGTTACCCAGCCACAGTGCGATCGGATCTTCCGGGTGATCACGACCATCAGTAAAGACGCGTCGTATAGTGTGATCGTACTCGTAGAGGATGATCATTTGAGTGGCCGTATAGACGATCTCAAAGGGATAAGGGTGGAAGTAGACTCGTGGAACTCCTGGTGGATAACATCGGGTTAATACAGGGTCATTAGTTTCTGCAAGTGAAAAACCACCGGCATTGGAGTTTTTAGAGTTAGTGAGTTGTTCTTCTCCCCAAGCCGTGACTCTCGGTGGATCGGGGGTCCATGTGGAATTGCTATAAAACGCGCCCTCGGGCCTAATTCTCGTCCATACGCCTTTAAGCTCACGTGTGGGCGGTGGCCCATTTTCCAGAGGTATCACATTGGCTGGGGTTCCTGTCCCAAATTGCGCATGACCAACCTGTGAGAGGCTGAGTGCTACCAATACCGAGAAAATTAAACAATTTGTACGGCCCATTTTCCCTCTCTCATCCGGATCTTCATTGTTACTCTTGGCCGTTTATACGTTTCAGTCTAACACTTCTCATAATGGGACTGATTGGCAGCGGCTTTCTAAGTCTAGGCTAAGCTAGCCTTTAGTCTCTTCAAGACCAGTTGCTTAGATATTACCTGCGTTAGAATAGCTAAATACCGCATTTTGTAATAGCCACCCATGGATGAGCGAGAAAGCCAAGGGATGGAGGAATGGAGGAATGGAGGAATGGAGGGCTTAGAGATGAATAAACAGATTGTAGCTACCGGGTTACTTTTATCTCTTTTTGTATCGTTCGGAGTACTAGCTCATCACTCTAGGACGACATTTTTTGATATGAGTCAGACCGTTGAGCTTGAAGGCGAGA